>NZ_JBFUIR010000006.1:0-155810 GCF_056401755.1 Pseudomonas sp. P4_D7
GCTCAGCACCATCAACGGCGTGCGCAGTTCATGGCTGACATCGCTGGTGAACAGTTTTTCCCGGCTCAAGGTGGCGCGCAGACGTCCCAACGTCTGATCGAACGACAGCGCCAGCTCGCCGACCTCATCAGCGGCGTAATCGGGATGCAACGGCGGCGCCACCTCGATGAGCTGATCGCGGTGGCGCACCTGGCGAGCCAGACGAATCACCGGCGCCATGACCCGTCGCGCCAGCAAGCGGCCCAGAATAATCGCCAGAATCACGCTGAGGATGAACCCGACAATCACCACAATAAACAGCAGATGCTCACGTTGTTCGAGGCTTTCCTGATCGCGCAGCAACACGTATTTGCGCCCCCCAACGGCTTCGACCATGGCGTAGAAAGCGTCACCGTGAAAAGTGATTTCCTGAAAGCCCAAGGGTAGCGCCGCCAGTTGCCGGGTCAGTGCCAACGGCCCCTGGCCACCCTCGAAAAAAAACAATTCGCCCTTTTCCGGGGCGTGGCTCCAGTGACTGATGTCATCCATTGCCAATAAACGGCGTAGACCTCCGCTTAGCGTGGTGGTGGTCAACTTGCGCTCGACCACGTGCACGCTGGCGACGATCCCCAACGCAAACACACCGGCCACAAGAGCACTCATCAGGGCGAACACGATCACGATCCGTTTTGTCAGGCTTTGCTTGAGATCCATGCGTTCGAACGACTCCTGAGTGTTTATCCGGCTAGCCCGGCGCTATGCCGTTGCGTGACAGCCTGAGCTTCACCGCAACGATGGAGACTTGTTAAGGCCCCTCGATAAACAAAAACAACAATTGAGTTTGTTTATCAAATAGGCGCTTTAGTTTGTCCGCAGTAACTTCTGGCAATTTTTTCACATGTTCTTCACCGCGCCCCGACGACCTTGAACGTAGTGTTCAGCCAGCATTCAAGTAAACAGTCGTAAAGTTGCTCGCTGCCCAAGCCTTGCGTTGCACTGAATGAACTATCTGGCGTTTAAAGAGGCAACATTGTGGCGCAATTATTTCAGTTGAAACATTTATTTCGGTACCGGCGTACGCCGCGCTTTCGGCTATGGGTTGCACTCGTGTGCGTCATCGCACTGGCCATTCTGGTCAGTGGTTTTGTCTGGTGGCCGCGCTCACCGACCGACCTCGATCATGCCGGGCACAGCACCACCGCTCAATGGATAAAAGCCTGGCGGGCCGGTGAAGTCGTTGCGCTGGTGCGACACACCGAACGCTGCGATCGTTCGAGCAATACCTGCCTGGGCCCGGCGGATGGCATCACCGAAGTGGGCAGCCGCGCGGCGCAAGCGGTCGGTCAAGGCTTCGTCAGACTGGGCATGCAGCAGGCCGTGGTGTTGAGCAGCCCGCTGACCCGCACGGCGCAAACCGCGCATTACATGTTCGGCCACGACGCCAGCGCCGAAGACTGGCTGGCCACCTGCGGCCCGACACTTCGCGATGACATCGTCGCGCGCAAAGTGGCGCAGCAGAATCTTGTACTGGTCACGCACAGCGGCTGTATCAGTGATTTTGAAAAACAGACCGGTTTTCCTCACGCGATTGCCGCCGAGTATGGCAGTACCTTACTTGTACGAATTGATGACCGGAAACAACTTACAGTGCTGGGCATTATCAATACACCGTTCTGGCAGATATTAGACGTTACACATAAACAATGAAAAAACCGCCACGGCTTCTAGTGTTTTAAGCCAGATACTATTTATTCGCCCCAAGGCTCAGTCATGACGTCCGATACCCCTCCGTTGCGCCACGCTGCCCGTCATTTGATGCAACCTCCCTCGCTGATCGAACGCTGGGCGATCCCTGGGTTGATCCTGGCGTTTGTGCTGTTTTATCTGTTGCCGCTGATGAGCCACGGTTTGTGGATTCCCGACGAAACCCGTTACGGCCAGATCAGCCAGGAAATGCTGCTGAGCGGCAACTGGGTCGCGCCGCATTTCATGGGCATTCGCTATTTCGAGAAACCGATTGCCGGATACTGGATGATCGCCATCGGCCAGGCGATTTTCGGCGACAACCTGTTCGGTGTGCGCATCGCTTCGGCGGTGAGTACGGGCGTCAGCGTCTGGCTCGCCTATCTGTTGGCACGCAGGCTCTGGAACAACCCGCGGATCAGCGCGGCATGTGCCTTGCTGTACATGAGTTTTGGCCTGATCGCCGGTCAGGCAGGCTACGCCAACCTTGATCCGCAGTTCACCTTGTGGGTCAACCTCAGTCTGGTAGCGGTGTGGTTTGCCATCGACAGCACCACCCCCAAGGCCCGTCTCGGCAGTTGGGCATTGCTCGGCGCCGCTTGTGGAATGGGCCTGATGACCAAAGGCTTTCTGGCCCTGCTGCTGCCGGTGCTGATCGCCCTGCCCTACATGATCTGGCAACGCCGTTTCAGCGAACTGCTGCGCTACGGCCCGGTGGCGATACTGGTGGCCGCATTGGTCAGCGTGCCGTGGGCACTGGCGGTACACGTGCGCGAGCCGGACTTCTGGCGGTTTTTCTTCTGGCATGAACACATCCGCCGTTTCGCCGCTGGCGATGATGCCCAGCATGCACGGCCGTGGTGGTTCTATCTGCCGTTGCTGTTTGCTTCGACGTTGCCATGGGCGCTGTTGTTGCCGTCGACGCTGATTCGTACCTGGCGTGAAAAACGCGAGGCAAAAACCGCGTTTCTGGCGCTGTGGTTTGTGCTGCCGCTGATCTTTTTCAGTCTGAGCAGCGGCAAGCTGCCGACCTACATCATGCCGTGCCTGTTTCCTCTGGCCCTGCTGATGGGCTACACCGTGGTCAACTGGCTGGAGCAGCGCAACACGCAGGTTCTGCGCCTGAACGGCGTGATCAATACCGTAATGGGCAGCGTTGCCCTGATTGCGCTGATCTACCTGCAAGCGAGCAAGGAACTCTACGAAAACACCGAGATGTTCAGCCTGTCGCTGGTGTATATCGTGCTGATCGGCTGGATCATCGCCAATGCCCTGCAAGTCATGCGGCCGCTGACGATGTGGGCCATGCCGGCGCTCGGCATCGGTCTGCTGATCGCCTTGCTGCCCGCCGCAATGCCGGCGCAAATCGTCGACAGCAAGATGCCCGACCAGTTTATTGCCGAGCATCAACAGGCCTTGAGCGAAGCGTCCTCGCTGTTGAGTAATGACCTTGGCGCCGCGTCGGCCTTGGCCTGGCGTCTGAAGCGGCCGCAAGTGGATCTGTTCAATACCGTCGGTGAACTGAAATACGGCCTCGACGATCCGGCCATGGCTGCCCGCAAGGTCGGTCTGGATGATGTCGGCAAATGGATGACCGAAGCGCGCAAAAAAGGCTCGGTGGCGGTGGTGATGCGCGTCAACAGCACCCAGGAAGCGCAGGAAATCGAGCTGTTGCCAGTTGACGGCAAGCATTACCAGCGCGGCAATCTGCAGATCTACATTTTCGCCAAGCGCCAGCCATGACCGCAACGGCCAAAGAACGCAGGGCGTTATGGATTCTTCTCGCAGCGACTGCGCTGATGTTGCTGCTTGGGCTGGGCAGCCGCGAACTCTGGGGCGCGGAAACCCGCTGGGCCAATATCGCGTTGCAGATGCTGCAAAGCGGTGATTACTTCGACCCGTATCTCAAGGGCGATCCGTACTACGACAAACCATTGCTGTCGTACTGGCTGATCACCGCGACGTCCTGGCTGACCGGAGGCCTGGGGCCGTGGTCATTGCGCTTGTCGTCGGTTATTTCGGCGTGGATCAGCGTATGGCTGGTGTACCTCTTGGGCGAGCAATTGTTTCGCAAAGGCACCGGGCTGATTGCCGGATGGATGTTGGCGACCACATTCTATTTCGTCTTCTGGGCGCGGGTCGCGACGGCCGACATCCTCACAGTCTGCGGTGTTCTCGCGGCGGTGTGGTGGTATTGGCGTGGGCCGGATGACACCCGGCTCTGGCGCTATGGGGTGTTTTTTTGCCTGTTGGCGCTGACATCACTGTTCAAGGGCCTGATCGGTTTCATCCTGCCGGGGCTGCTGCTGTTGCCGCATCTGCTGCAAGACGGACGCTGGAAACGCCATCTCAACCGGCGCCTGTGCGCCGCGCTGCTGATCGCCGGGGCGTTCTATGGATTGCCGTTCCTGCTCTCGAATGTCTACGGATCCCCCGACTATCGGCAAAGCGGTCTGGAACTGGTGTTGCGCGAAAACGTCGTGCGGTTTTTCCAGCCGTTCGACAACATCGGCCCGATCTACACCTATTTGTTGTACTTGCCGGTCTACACCCTGCCGTGGGCGCCGTGCTGGATCATCGCCCTGTGGGTGGCGCTGCGAAACTGGCGAAACATTGAGCCGGACACCCGCTGGCTGATTCAGGGTCTCGGCCTGTTGCTGCTGTTTTTCACCGCCAGCGGCAGCCGACGCAGCTATTACGTGTTGCCTCTGGTGCCGTTCGCGCAACTGCTCGGTGCGTGGTGGATTACCCGCCGGATGGCCGCGCGCAACCTTCAAGGGCGTGGCTTGCACGTCGGCTTTGCGATCGCCACGGCGGTCATGGTCGGCGTGCTCGGTGTGTTGTATCCGTGGACCAACAGCGGAGGCGGCGTGATCCGCTTCGGTGAAACGGTACGCGAACAGGCCAGCCAGCAGGCACCGTTGAGTCAGTGGCGTATGGTCATGATCGAGGTCGACAACAAAGTCCCGATGTACCTGCAAACCGGCGGTGCGCCCTTCTACTACGTGCCGGAAACTGCGGACTTTCCGCGTACCGGCAACAGTGCGGCGTTATTAGCCTGGCTGGAGCGCAGCAGCGGTCAGCACTGGGACGCGCAACACACCATCATTGTTGCCCAATACCGCAGTGGTGATCCGCTGCCACTCGACTACCTGAGCGCCGATCACCGGGCCATCAGCACCACGCCAACCCGCGGCGAACAGGTGTTCCATGGCCGCACCGACCAGAGCGTCGCCTACATCCCCAATCCCTCCTGAATAGCTGACGCGGAATGACGCACGGCAACCGTGCGTCACCGAGTCGCTGCTAATCTGAATGGCAATGACATGTATTAACGG
Source organism: Pseudomonas sp. P4_D7 (assembly GCF_056401755.1). Classification (NCBI taxonomy): domain Bacteria; kingdom Pseudomonadati; phylum Pseudomonadota; class Gammaproteobacteria; order Pseudomonadales; family Pseudomonadaceae; genus Pseudomonas; species Pseudomonas sp. P4_D7. Next base: position 5,061 of record NZ_JBFUIR010000006.1, read on the forward strand.
TTTGTTTGACGTTTTTTTCTCATTTGCCTCTCTACATTGCCTGCGGCTGAATATCTGCAAATCATTCGCATTGCAGTCTGCCCGCGAATGCCTGCCCATAACGTCTAAAAAATCAGGAGCGTTACCGTTATGAATCCAAAGGTCCCGTCCTTTCTGAAACGCGCATTGCTGGTCAGCGCCCTGCTCAGTGCCGGTCAGGCGTTTGCCGCTGACAGCGTTGGCCTGCTGGTCTACAACGCCCAGCATGAAAGCCTGACCAAAGCCTGGGTGGCCGGTTTTACTGAAGAGACCGGGATTCCGGTGACGATTCGCAATGGCGATGACACCGAAATGGGCAACCAGATCGTGCAGGAAGGCGCGGCCTCGCCGGCAGACGTGTTCCTCACCGAAAACTCACCGGCGATGGTATTGGTCGACAACGCCAAACTGCTCGCCCCGATTGCACCTGCCACGCAGCAACAAGTGGACGCGGCGTACCGCCCGGCTCATGGCCAATGGATCGGCATCGCCGCGCGTTCGACGGTGTTCGTCTACAACCCGGCGAAACTCGCGGAAAAAGACCTGCCGAAATCCCTGCTCGACCTGGCTAAACCGGAGTGGAAAGGCCGCTGGGCTGCTTCACCCGCTGGTGCGGACTTCCAGGCCATCGTCGCGGCCGTGCTGGAACAGAAAGGCGAAACGGCTACCCTCGACTGGCTCAAAGGCATGAAAACCAACGCCAGCGTGTACCGCGGCAACAGCGCCGTGCTCAAAGCGGTGAACGCCGGGCAGATCGACAGCGGCGTGATCTACCACTATTACAGCTTCGTCGATCAGTCCAAGACCGGCGAAAACAGCCAGAACACCAAGCTCTACTACTTCAAGCACCAGGATCCGGGCGCGTTTGTCAGCACGTCCGGCGCGGGCGTACTGGCCTCCAGCAAACATCAGGAAGAGGCGCAGAAGTTCGTCAAATACATCACCGGCAAAGAAGGCCAGGAGATTCTCCACAGCGGCACCTCGTTTGAGTACGCGGTCGGCAAAGACGCGCCGTCCAACCCGAAACTGACGCCGTTGAAGGATCTCGACGCGCCTACAGTCGACGCGTCGAAACTCGACAGCAAGAAAGCCGTCGAGCTGATGACCCAGGCGGGAATCCTGTAAGTGCTCCCCGAAACCCTACCCGCGCAGGTTGCAGTGACCGCCTCCGCGAGCCTTAGACTTAAACCCCGCGCCCTCACCGGTCGCGGGGGCTCGTGGGTGGTTGCGCTGGCGATCGGTGTTTCATTACTGTCGCTGCTGCCGATCGCGTTTGTCCTCGGCGTGTCGTGGGCCACCGGTTGGGCAACCATCGAAGCCTTGGTGTTTCGTCCACGGGTGGCGGAACTGCTGATCAACACCGTGTTGCTGGTGTTGATCACCTTGCCGCTGTGCATTCTGCTCGGCACCGCACTGGCATGGCTGACCGAACGCACCGATCTGCCCGGTCGACGCCTATGGTCATTGCTGGCCGTGGCGCCACTGGCGATACCGGCCTTCGTGCATAGCTATGCGTGGGTCAGCCTGATTCCATCGATTCACGGTTTATCGGCCGGCGTGCTGGTGTCGGTGATCGCCTATTTTCCGTTTCTCTACTTGCCGATTGCCGCAACCTTGCGCCGACTTGATCCGGCGATCGAAGACGTCGCCGAATCCCTCGGTCTCAAGCCTTGGGCGGTGTTTTTCCGGGTGGTGTTGCCGCAGTTGCGCCTGGCGATCTGTGGCGGTGCGTTGCTGGTCGGGCTGCATTTGCTGGCCGAATATGGCCTGTACGCGATGATTCGTTTCGACACGTTCACCACGGCGATTTTCGATCAGTTCAAATCGACCTTCAACGGCCCGGCAGCGAACATGCTGGCGGGCGTTCTGGCGTTGTGCTGCCTGGCGATGCTCACCGCCGAATCCGCCGCCCGGGGCAAGGCGCGCTATGCGCGCGTGGGTTCCGGCAGTGCCCGCGAACAACGCACGGTTCGGCTCGGTCGTGGCAGCGTGATCCTCGGGCTCGGTCTGCAAGTGCTGACCTGCCTGCTCGCCCTCGGCGTGCCGCTGCTGACATTGAGTCGCTGGTTGATCGCCGGTGGCTGGGACGTGTGGGGCGGCGACGAACTGTTGCCTGCGCTGCTGCAAACCCTGTCGTTTGGCGTCGCCGGTGCGCTGTTGACCAGTCTGGCGGCGATTCCGATTGCCTGGCTGTCGATCCGCGCGCCGGGCAAATTGCAGCGTCTGCTCGAAGGCTGCAATTACATCACCAGTTCCCTGCCAGGGATTGTCGTGGCGCTGGCACTGGTCACCGTGACCATCCATTTCGCCCGGCCGATCTACCAGACCACCATCACCGTGCTGCTCGCCTATCTGCTGATGTTCCTGCCACGCGCACTGGTCAGCCTGCGTGCCGGTTTTGCCCAGGCGCCAGTAGAACTGGAGAACATTGCGCAAAGCCTCGGCCGATCGCCCCTGCGCGCCTTGTGGCTGATCACCTTGCGCCTCGCGGCACCGGGCGCTGCCGCCGGCGCCGCGCTGGTGTTTCTGGCGATCACCAATGAACTGACCGCGACCTTGCTGCTCGCCCCCAACGGCACCCGTACGCTGGCCACCGGCTTCTGGGCGATGACCAGCGAAATCGATTACGCCGCCGCCGCGCCTTACGCACTGTTGATGGTGCTGCTTTCGCTGCCGCTGACGGCCCTCCTCTATCACCAATCCAGGCGCACCGCTGGCCGATGAACGCACTCGAACTGATCTCCCTGAACAAGTCCTTTGGCGCGCAGAAAGCGCTGGATGACATCTGCCTGTCAGTGCCGACCGGCAGCCGCACGGTGATTGTCGGCCCGTCCGGCTCCGGCAAAACCACGCTGCTGCGGATAATTGCCGGGTTTGAATTCCCCGACGCCGGCAGCCTGACCCTCAACGGTCAGGTGCTGGTCGACAGCACCCATGCGGTGCCCGCCTACCAACGGCAGATCGGCTATGTTCCGCAGGACGGCGCGTTGTTTCCGCACATGACCGTCGCCGCCAATATCGGGTTCGGCCTGGCACTGACCGGCGCGGCCAGACACGAGCGGATCAAGGAGCTGATGGACAGCGTCGCGCTGGACGCCAACATGGCCGAGCGTTGGCCCCATGAACTGTCTGGCGGCCAGCAGCAACGAGTGTCCCTCGCCCGGGCCCTCGCGCAGCAGCCACGGCTGATGCTGCTGGATGAACCGTTCTCCGCCCTCGACACCGGCCTGCGCAGCGCCATGCGCAAAATGGTCGCGCGCTTGCTTGAGGACGCCGGCGTCACCACGATTCTGGTGACCCACGATCAGGGCGAAGCGCTGTCCTTTGCCGATCAGTTGGCAGTGATGCGCGGCGGGCGGCTGGTGCAGTCCGGGCATCCGATGGACCTTTACCGCTTTCCCCGCGACGAGCAAACCGCACATTTTCTCGGCGAAGCCGTGGTGATGCCGGCACGGATCGAATCCGGTCTGGCCCACTGCGATCTCGGTCAAGTGCCGGTGAACAGCAACGGTTTCATTGGCGACGCGCAGATCATGCTCAGGCCCGAGCAGTTGCAGTTGTCCGGCGCCGTAGTCGGCACACAAGGCTGCCCCGCCGTGGTCACTGAGCGCGATTTTGCCGGCAACACCTGCACCCTCACCGTCGAACTGCGCTCGCCGATCACTCAGGATCCCGGGCGGTCGCTGCTGGTGCGCAGCTCCGGCATGCACGCGCCGCCTGCTGGCAGCGACGTGCAGTTATCGGTGCTCGGTGCGGCGCATCTGTTCGCCGCGTCCTGATTACAGATCGAAGCGATCCACCGCACGCCGCCGCTCGTTGTCATCACGCACATCGTAGTTGGCGGTGGTCTGGATGTTGCTGTGGTGCGCGAGTTTCTGCGCGATCGACAGATCATGTTCCTCGATGACCCGCGTGATAAACGAGCGACGGAAGTCGTGCGGCATGATCTTCACCCCGACCTGCGTGCCGCGCTGACGGGCGATGTAGTAGATCGCGTGTTTGGTGATGCGCTCGCGGGTGATGTGGCTGCCGCGACGGATGCGGTTGAACAGAAAGGCATCGTCGCGCTCGCCTTCCTTCAGTTGCGAGCGCCGCAGTTCCAGCCACGCATCAAGTTTGGCGAATGCCCAGGCCGGCGCGTACTTGATCAGTTGTTTGTTGCCTTTGCCGGTGACGGTCAGGCTGCGCTCAGTGAAGTCGACCTGATTCAAGTCCAGGTCCACCGACTCCGATTTGCGCATGCCGGTGCCGTACAACAACGCAATCACCGCTGCGTCGCGCAGCCCTTGCGGACGCGGATCGGCGGCGCAGACTTCCATCAATTCGTGGATCAAGGTGCGCTTCAAGTTGCGCCCCTGGGACAAGCGCGTGCCGGCAATGGCTTTGACCGAACGCATTTTCAACAAATGATCCTGAGAGATCAGGCTCATGCGCCAGGCTTCATTCATCACACCGCGCACGGCATTCACATAAAGCGAAGAAGTGTTGGGCGCATAGTTGTCTTCGCGCAAAGCGGCGACCAGCGCAACAACATCTTCAGGTTGTAATGCGTGCCAGGGAATATCCTCGACATTCATGTCTTCAAAGCCGAGGCGGTCGGCCGCATCCTGCAAAACATAGCGCATGGTTAGCTGGCTGGAGGGGGCCAGGCGCGCCAGATACAGGGTCATCGGATTGGTTTGGCGGGTTTGCAGCGGTACAGCGGACAAGTCAGTCAAACGTAAAGGCCTTGAGTAAAAACAATTCAACACACCAACTAATAACTGCAACATTCCCAGTGTAAGGGGAACACTTCTGTAGGACTTTTCTACTAAAAATGACGATAAGCGGCAGAAGTCTGAACAGTGGCTGTATGGGGTTCAGATAAACGATTCGCCGACCGGTTTTTCATGTTCCTTTCACAAAAACGGGCATAACCTTAATTCCAACAGATCCCGTGTCGGCGCCGTTCAAACTGCCGCGCGAAGCCACAAAAGTCAACCGAACCCCGACGGTAAGTCACTTCAGCAACTTATTGATGCAAAGGTGTTTTTTGCGTCTACGCTGAGATTGGATCCTACCCGGTGAATTGGTTTTCTTCTGATTGTTTGTGATGAGGTGTTCATGAGTCAGGCGTTTCTCCCCTTCTCTCGCCCGAGTATCGGCGATGAAGAAATTGCAGCCGTTGAACAAGTATTGCGTTCCGGCTGGATCACCACCGGACCGAAAAATCAGGCACTCGAAGAACAATTCGCGCAATACGTTGGCTGTCGTCACGCGGTGGCACTTTCGTCCGCCACCGGCGGCATGCACATTACCTTGCTGGCGCTGGGCATTGGCCCGGGTGACGAAGTCATCACCCCGTCGCAGACCTGGGTCTCGACCGCCAACATGATTTCCCTGCTCGGCGCCACGCCGGTGTTCGTCGACGTTGATCGCGACACCTTGATGACCGATGCCGCGCGCATCGAAGCTGCCATCACCCCACGCACCAAAGCAATCATTCCGGTGCATTACGCCGGCGCCGCATTTGATCTTGATCCGCTGTATGCGCTGGCCGACAAACACGGCATCGCGGTCATCGAAGACGCCGCCCACGCTGCCGGCACCCGTTACAAGGGGCGCCACGTCGGCTCGCAAGGCACGGCGATTTTCTCCTTCCACGCGATCAAGAACATGACCTGTGCCGAAGGCGCGATGTTCGTCACCGACAACGAAGCCCTGGCCAGCCGTGTGCGCATGCTCAAGTTCCATGGTCTGGGTGTCGACGCCTACGATCGCCTGACCGGTGGCCGCAAGCCGCAGGCGCAAGTGATGGAGCCGGGTTTCAAATACAACCTCGCCGACATCAATGCGGCGATTGCCCTGGTGCAACTGGAGCGTCTCGACGCGATCAACGCGCGCCGCACCGAACTGGCCGCCGCCTACCGGCGAAAACTCGAAGGCCTGTCGGTGCAACCACTGGCTTTGCCCGCCTACGCACAAACCCACGCCTGGCACCTGTTCATCCTGCGCATCGACAGCGAGCGCTGCGGCATGGACCGCGAAGCCTTCATGAAAGGCTTGCAGGACCAGGGCATCGGTACCGGTATCCATTTCATCGCCACTCACCTGCACACCTGGTATCGCCAGCGTGACCCCGATCTGTATCTGCCCAACACCGAATGGAACTCGGCGCGGCTGTGCTCGATTCCGTTGTTCCCCGACATGAGCGATCAAGACCTTGATCGCGTGGTCGGTGCCATCGCCACTCTTATGGACAAACGCCCGTGAAACCTTATCCGATCCGCTGTGTGTCGATCGTTATCCCGGTCTACAACGAACAGGACAGCCTGCCGGAACTGCTGCGCCGTACTGAAGCCGCCTGCCAGATGCTGCGTCACGACTTTGAAATCGTCCTCGTCGACGACGGCAGCCGTGACGAGTCCGCCAACCTTCTGGAAGAAGCCGCGACCCGTGAAGACAGCCCGTTCGTGGCGGTCATCCTCAACCGTAACTACGGCCAGCACGCAGCAATCATGGCCGGTTTCGAACAATGCAAAGGCGATGTCGTGATCACCCTCGACGCCGACCTGCAGAACCCGCCGGAAGAAATCCCGCGGCTGGTCGCCGAAGCGGAAAAGGGTTACGACGTGGTCGGCACCGTGCGCGGCAACCGCCAGGATTCGGCCCTGCGCCGCTATCCGTCGAAGCTGATCAACCTCGCCGTGCAACGCTCCACCGGCGTCGCCATGAGCGACTACGGCTGCATGCTGCGCGCTTACCGCCGGACGATCATCGACGCAATGCTCGCCTGCCGTGAACGCAGCACCTTCATCCCGATTCTGGCCAACAGCTTCGCCCGCCACACCACCGAAATCGTCGTGGCCCACGCCGAACGTGAGCACGGCGATTCGAAGTACAGCCCGATGCGCCTGATCAACCTGATGTTCGACCTGGTCACCTGCATGACCACCACGCCGTTGCGCCTGCTGAGCATCGTCGGTTTCACCATGGCCGGGCTTGGATTGCTGTTTGCTTTTGCGTTGATCGTCATGCGTCTGGCCTTCGGTTCCGGCTGGGCCGGTGACGGCATGTTCGTGCTGTTCGCCGTGCTCTTCGTGTTCACCGGTGGCCAGTTCATCGGCATGGGCCTGCTCGGCGAATACCTGGGACGCATGTACAGCGACGTGCGCGCCCGCCCGCGTTTCTTCATTGAAAAAGTCTTGCGCAGCCACGCCGCCGAGCCGGCGCCTGCAGTCACCGTTGATGGTCTCTCCACTACTACTTCTACTACCGGTCAGGTTCTCTCATGAGTGCAAAAACTGTTGTCTTCGCTTATCACGATATTGGTTGCGCCGGCATTCAAGCCTTGCTCGACAGCGGCTACGACATCGCGGCGGTGTTCACTCACGCCGATGACCCGAAAGAGAACGCGTTCTACGGATCGGTTGCGCAACTGTGCGCCAACAAAGGCATCCCGGTGCACGCGCCGGAAGACGTCAACCACCCGTTGTGGATCGAGCGGATTGCCAAGCTCGCCCCTGAGTACATTTTCTCGTTCTACTACCGCAACCTGCTGAGCGAGTCGTTGCTGGCCGTGGCCAAAAAAGGTGCGTTCAACCTGCACGGTTCGCTGCTGCCAAGCTACCGTGGCCGCGCCCCAGCCAACTGGGTACTGGTCAACGGCGAAACCGAAACCGGCGTCACTTTGCACCGCATGGTCAAGCGTGCCGATGCCGGCGCCATCGTTGCCCAGCAACGTGTCGCCATCGAACGCAGCGACACCGCATTGAGCCTGCACGGTAAATTGCGCGCTGCGGCCAGCGATCTGTTGCGTGACACCCTGCCCGCGATGCTGCAAGGCAAGATCAGCGAAACCCCGCAGGACGAATCGAAAGCCAGCGTATTCGGGCGTCGCACCGCTGCGGACGGCAAACTGGTCTGGGCGAAACCGGCCGAGCAACTGTTCAACCTGGTGCGGGCGGTGACCCAACCGTATCCGGGCGCGTTCTGCGCGGTCGGCGAACACAAACTCATCGTCTGGAGCGCCGAAGTCGTCAAAGGCAACGACGGTCAGGCGCCGGGCCGGGTGATCAGTGTCGATCCGCTGCGCATTGCCTGCGGCGAAGACTCGCTGGTGATCCTCTCCGGCCAGCGCAACGACAACGGCCTGTTCCTCAGTGGCCCGCAACTGGCCAACGAACTCGGCCTGGTCGACGGTTCGCTGTTGCGCGGTGCCGAATCCGGCCGTGCGCCACGTCGCACGCGCGTGCTGATCCTCGGCGTCAACGGTTTTATCGGCAATCACTTGTCCGAGCGCCTGCTGCGCGATGACCGCTATGAAGTCTATGGTCTGGATATCGGTTCCGACGCCATCGACCGTCTGCGCAGCCATCCGCACTTCCACTACGTCGAAGGCGACATCAGCATTCACTCCGAGTGGATCGAGTACCACATCAAGAAGTGCGACGTGGTCCTGCCGCTGGTGGCCATCGCCACGCCGATCGAATACACCCGCAACCCGCTGCGTGTGTTCGAACTCGACTTCGAAGAAAACCTGAAACTGGTGCGCTACTGCGTCAAGTACAACAAGCGCGTGATCTTCCCGTCGACCTCGGAAGTCTATGGCATGTGCCAGGACAAACACTTCGATGAAGACACTTCCAACCTGGTGGTCGGCCCGATCAACAAGCAGCGCTGGATTTACTCCGTGTCCAAGCAACTGCTGGACCGGGTGATCTGGGCCTACGGCGCCAAGGGCTTGAATTTCACCCTGTTCCGCCCGTTCAACTGGATGGGCCCGCGCCTTGACCGTCTGGATTCGGCCCGCATCGGCAGCTCCCGCGCCATCACCCAGTTGATCCTCAACCTGGTCGAAGGCACGCCGATTCGCCTGTTCGACGGTGGCGAGCAGAAGCGCTGCTTCACCGACATCGCCGATGGCGTTGAGGCGCTGGCACGGATCATCGATAACGACAACGACGTCTGCAACGGCCAGATCATCAACATCGGCAACCCGGACAACGAAGCCAGCATCCGTCAGTTAGGCGAAGAGCTACTGCGTCAGTTCGAAGCGCACCCGCTGCGTGACAACTTCCCGCCGTTCGCCGGTTTCCGCGACGTGGAAAGCAAGGCGTTCTACGGTGCCGGTTACCAGGACGTCGAGCACCGTAAACCCAGCATTGCCAACGCCAAGCGTCTGCTGGACTGGACGCCGACCGTGGAAATGCGCGAGACCATCGGCAATACGCTCGATTTCTTCTTGCGCGAGGCCATGCTCGAAATCGCGGACAAGAAGTAATGCAGGCAGGACTTCGTATCGACGTCGACACCTACCGCGGCACCCGTGAAGGTGTGCCGCGGCTGCTGGAAATGCTCGACGAGGCGCAGATCAAGGCAACGTTCTTCTTCAGTGTCGGCCCGGACAACATGGGCCGGCATCTGTGGCGCCTGATCCGCCCGCAGTTTCTCTGGAAAATGCTCCGCTCCAATGCTGCCGGCCTGTACGGCTGGGACATTCTGCTCGCCGGCACCGCGTGGCCGGGCAAGCCGATCGGCCGCGATCTCGGGCACCTGATGCGTCAGGCCCGCGACGCCGGTCACGAGGTGGGCCTGCATGCGTGGGATCACCACGGCTGGCAGGCCAATGCCGGGCGCTGGAGCAATGCGCAACTGATCGAGCAGATCCGTCAGGGCGTCGACACTTTGAGCGACATTCTCGGCGAGAAAGTCGAGTGCTCGGCCGCCGCCGGTTGGCGTGCGGACGAACGCGTGATCGAGGCCAAGCAAGCCTTCGGCTTTCGCTACAACAGCGATTGTCGTGGACAACACCTGTTTCGCCCTTTGCTGGCCGACGGTACGCCGGGCACCCCGCAGATTCCGGTGGACCTGCCGACCTTCGACGAAGTCGTCGGCCCGATCGTCGCGGCGCGGGATTTCAACGGTTTCATCCTTGATCACTTTCGCCCGCAACAACTCAACGTCTACACCATTCACGCCGAAGTAGAAGGGATTCTGATGGCTGAGGATTTTCGTCAATTGTTGGCCGATGCGCGCCAACGCAATATCGACTTCAAACCACTGGGCGACTTGCTGCCCGAGTTCTTCAACACCTTGCCCGTGGGTCGCGTGCATCGCGGCGCCCTCGACGGCCGTGAAGGCTGGCTGGGAGTGCAAGGCGCATGATTAAACGCTGGACGCTGCCACTGCTGTTGCTGGGTATTTGCTTGCTGGCCTATCTGCTGCCGCTAGGCACGCACGGTTTGTGGATTCCTGATGAGACCCGTTACGCACAGATCAGCCAGGACATGCTGCTCAGTGGCAACTGGGTGTCGCCGCACTTCATGAGCCTGCGTTATTTCGAGAAGCCGATTGCCGGTTACTGGATGATCGCGCTGGGTCAGGAGTTGTTCGGGCAGAACCTGTTCGGCGTGCGCTTTGCGTCGGCGCTCAGCACCGGGTTGAGCGTGCTGCTGTGCTATCTGGTCGCTCGGCGCTTGTGGAACGAGCCGCGCAAAAGCTTCGTCTGCGCCCTGCTTTACATGAGTTTCACTATCGTCGCCGGTCAGGCCGGTTACGCCAACCTCGATCCGCAATTCACCTTCTGGGTCAATCTGAGTCTGGTGGCGCTGTGGTTTGCCCTCGACAGTCAAACCGGCGGCAAGCGCATGGCAGCCTGGGCGGTAATGGGGCTGGCCTGTGGCATGGGTTTCATGACCAAAGGCTTTCTCGCCTGGCTGCTGCCGGTGCTGATCGCCCTGCCGTGGATGCTCTGGCAAAAACGCTGGCGTGAACTGCTGATGTTCGGCCCGGTGGCGATTGCCGTGGCGATCCTCGTCAGCCTGCCGTGGGTGCTCGCAGTGCATGCGCAGGAACCGGACTACTGGCGGTTCTTCTTCTGGCACGAGCACATCCGCCGCTTTGCCGGTGACGATGCGCAACACGATGCGCCCTGGTGGTTCTACCTGCCACTGCTGGTGGCGTTCAGTCTGCCGTGGGTGGGGCTGCTGCCGACCGCGTTCAAACAAGCCTGGCAAAGCCGTGCTCAGCCGAAAGTGGTCTTTGTGCTGCTCTGGCTGGCGATGCCGCTGGGGTTTTTCAGCCTGGCCAACGGCAAACTGCCGACCTACATCCTGCCGTGCCTGCTGCCGATAGCGTTGTTGCTGGGCAATGCGCTCGCCGACCGTTTGCGCCTGGAGCAAGGACGTGCGCTGAGCATCAATGGCCTGCTCAATCTGGCGCTGGGCATCGTGTTGCTGATCGCGCTGGTTTATCTGCAACTGACCAAACCGGTTTACGACCACGAACTGCACAGCATGGTGCTGGTGTTTATCGCACTGATCGGCTGGATCATCGCCAACCTGCTGCAAGCCTTTCTGCCGCTGCAATGCTGGGCAGCACCGGCACTCGGCAGCCTGTTGCTGATTGCGGTGTTGCCGGCGGCGCTGCCGAAATCGGTGGTCGCCAACAAGATGCCGGATCAGTTCATCAAGCATCACGTCACGGAACTGGCGCAGACCACCCACTTGCTGAGCAACGATCTGGGGGCTGCTTCGGCGCTGGCCTGGCGCCTGAAAACGCCGCAAGTGGCGTTGTACAACACGATAGGCGAACTGAAATATGGCCTTGCCTATCCTGACGGCATTCAACAGCGGGTTGACACCAAAGACGTGCAACAGTGGATGCGTGAGGCGCGCCGCAGCGGTTCGGTCGGCGTGGTGATGCGCGTCAAGGGGCAGGACGAACTGGACGAAATCGACAAGTTGCCCAAGGACGGCCTCCGTTACGAACAGGGCAACCTGGTGATCATGATCCTGCCCAAGGAGGCGTCATGAGCCTGTTGCTGCTGTTGGCCGCGTGCCTGCTGACCTGCCTCGGGCAGGTGGCGCAGAAGTACGCCGTGGAGAGCTGGCGCGGCGTCGAGTCGGGCTGGGCCGAAAAGCTGCGTACGCCGTGGTTGTGGTTGGCCCTGCTCGCCCTCGGCTCAGGTCTGTTGGTCTGGTTGCTGGTGTTGCAGCGTCTGGAAGTCGGCATCGCCTACCCGATGCTCAGCCTCAACTTCGTGCTGATCACCCTGATTGCGCGCTTCGTCTTCCGTGAACCCATCGACCGCCAGCATTGGCTTGGCGTGGCGTTGGTGATCGGCGGCGTGGTTTTGCTGGGGCAACAGTCATGAATCAACGTCGCGGCATCACCTTCGCGCTGGGCAGCGTGTTCCTCGTCAGCGCTGCGCAACTGGGCATGCGCTGGAGCATGACCCGCCTGCCCGTGCCGGAACAATGGCTGCACATCGACAGCCTCGATTGGCGGGCGCTGGCCGTGGTCATTGCGGCGGTTTTTGCCTACGCCCTGTCAATGCTTTGCTGGCTCGCCGCCCTGCGCGATCTGCCGCTGGGCCGGGCTTACTCGCTGCTGAGCATCAGCTATGCGCTGGTGTATCTGCTGGCGGCCAGTCTGCCGCTGTTCAACGAATCCTTCAGTTTCACTAAATCACTCGGCGTGGCGCTGGTCATGCTCGGGGTCATCACCATCAACACTCGTCCGGCTCGTGCGCCCGAATTCAGGAGTGCTCCATGAAAATCACAGTATTTGGCAGCGGTTACGTCGGTCTGGTGCAAGCGGCTGTGTTGGCCGAGGTCGGCCATGATGTCGTGTGCATGGACGTCGACCAGAAGAAGGTCGACCTGTTGCGCCAGGGTCATGTCAGCATTTTTGAGCCTGGGCTGGCCAGCCTGGTGCGCGAAGGTCTCGACTCGAAACGCCTGCAATTCACCACTGATGAGCAACTTGCCGTGCAGCACGGTCGAGTCGCGTTTATCGCCGTGGGTACGCCGTCGCGTGAGGATGGCTCGGCAGACCTGCGCTACGTGCTATCGGTCGGCGATGCGATTGCCCGCCATCGTGAGCAGCCGCTGATTCTGGTGGAAAAATCCACGGTACCGGTGGGCACCGGCGACACCTTGCGCAAGCACATCGAAAAAGCCTTGATCAAAACCGGCCGCCTGCTGCAGTTCGATATCGTCTCCAACCCGGAATTCCTCAAGGAAGGCTCGGCCGTTGCTGACTGCCGCCGTCCGGACCGTATTGTCATCGGCTGCGAAGGCGATGAAGTGCGCGATGTGATGCGCGATCTGTACTCGCCTTTCAACCGCAACCATGACCGCATCATGTTCATGGACCTGCGCAGCGCCGAGCTGACCAAGTACGCCGCCAACTGCATGCTGGCGACCAAGATCAGTTTCATCAACCAGATCGCCGAACTCGCCGAACACCTGGGCGCCGACATCGAATCGGTGCGCCAGGGCATCGGTGCCGACACGCGCATCGGTTACCACTTCATCTATCCGGGCTGCGGTTATGGCGGCTCGTGCTTCCCCAAAGACATGCGCGCGTTGATCCACAGCGCCGAAGAAGCGCACTGCTCCAGCGATTTGCTGCAAGCGGTCGAGGCGATCAACCAGCGGCAGAAACACAAGTTGTTCGAGCGCATCAACGCGTTCTACAAAGGTGACCTGCGCGGCAAGACTTTCGCCCTGTGGGGCCTGGCGTTCAAACCCAACACCGATGACATGCGCGATGCGCCAAGCCGTGTCCTGCTCGAAGAGCTGTGGGCCGCCGGTGCCAGCGTGCGCGCCTTCGACCCGGAAGCCATGCAGGAAACCCAGAACCTTTATCCGGACGAGTCGAAGCTGATGCTAATGGGCACGCCAGAATCGGTACTGCCCGGCGCCGACGCATTGATCATCTGCACCGAATGGCAGCAGTTCAAGGCGCCGGATTTCGATCTGATCAAACAGCGCCTCAACAGTCCGGTGATCTTCGACGGCCGTAACCTCTACGACGCCGAGCGTCTGGCACGTAACGGTTTCCATTACTTCCCGATGGGCCGTGGCGAATCGCGTAAGTTGCCGATCCCGCTGCAACAATGGCCACACGCGTCCGACGTCGCTTGATCAGCTTATCGCCTGAGATTCGCCGGCAGTCCCTGATCGCAGGGCTGCTGGCGTTTTTAGTGTTCATGGCCGGGGTCTACGGGCAGGCCCCGATCGGTTTCGATTCGCGGTTCGTGTTGTTCGCGCAAGAAATGCTGCGCCATGGGCCGACGGTGTTTCCGACCACCTATGGTCAACCGTATGCGGATTATTCAGCGGTTTCGACGCTGTTCATCTGGCTGCTGTCGCTGCCGTTCGGCACTGTGAACGCGTTTACGGCGTGGGCGCCAAGTGCCGTCGCCGGTGCGCTGATCGTGACGCTGATGTATCGACTGCTGGCGCCGTACTCGCGGTGTTGGGCGTTGATCAGTATTGCGTTGCTGATGCTCACCAGCGGTTTCGTCACTGAAGTGCGCGCGGTGTCGCAGGACTTGATGCTCGCGGCGGTGGCCTTCGCGGTGTTCTATCTGGGTTATGCCCATGAGCATTTTGCCGGCAGGCGTCACTGGCCGTTGATCTTCGCGTTGCTGCTGCTCGGCTTCGGCATTCGCGGGCCGATTGGTCTGGTGGTGCCGACCGGCATGCTGTGCAGCTATTACCTGCTCAACCGTGAGTGGTCGCGACTGCTGGTGTTCGGCGTACTGGCTTCGCTGCTGCTCGCGGCCTGCGTCGGCCTGCTGTTGTGGCTGGCGAAACTCAGCGGTGGCCCGGTCTTCTTGCAGGACGTGATCCGCATGCAGTTCATGGGGCGCATGGACGGCAGCGAAGGCGTCAGCGGTTCGCTGTATTACTTCACCAGTTCGTTCGGCAACTACGCGCTGGCCTATCCGCTGGCATTGCTGGTACTGGTGGCGGCCTGGCTGAGCAAACCGCAGCAACGTGGCCCGGCGCTGCGTCTGGTGCAGTACTGCGCGGCGGCGGGACTGATTGTGATGGTCGGCCTGTCGATTCCCCAGGCGAAAAAGGCCCGGTATCTGCTGCCGATGCTGCCGATGGCGGCGATCATTGCGGCGTATCCGTTTCAGGTTGCGCATGGGCGAGTGTTCCGCTATTTGCGCGGCTTGATCATGGGCTTGTGGCTGGTCACGCCGGGCTTGCTGCTGGTGGTTTTGCTGGTCGCTCAACGGCGCTTTCCCGAGCAATTGAGTGAAGTGTCCTGGGTGTTGATCGCGCTGGGCCTGCTGCAACTCTTGGCGTTGTCGCGATTGTTGCTCCCACGTTGGCGTGTCGAAGTGCTGGCGTTAAGTGCCGTGTTGGCGTTGTGGACGGTGTACGCGGCGGTCTTCGAGCCGGTGGAGCGGCGTTTGTACGACACCCAGGCATTCAGTCACGCGGTGTTCGCCCAGGTTCAACAAAACCCGGCGCCGCTGGTGCTGCACGGTATGGGCAAGGACGCGAAAGCGATCAAGTTCATGGTCAATATCGAGCAGGATCTGCAACCGCAGTTCAGCGACTCGATCCAGCAACTGGAGGCGCTCAAAGGCCCGGCGTGGCTGATGATGGATCGCAGTGATCTGCCATCTCTCAAGGGCACGCCGCTGGAAAGCGCGCAGCCGGTGTTGAGCGGGCGTTTCGATAAAAACGACTATGTATTGCTGTGGCTGAAACCGTAACCTGTCGAGCTTTTGACCGACAGGATGCGCCTCAACATGACCTTCGACGTACGCCGCGCCAGCCCTGCTGACGCGGTTGCCCTCCCCGGGATAGAGCGTTCGGCCGCGCAATTGTTTCGTCTTGAACCGCCGTTGGCGTGGCTGGCTAATGCCGAGGTGCCCGATGCTGGCCAACATCTGCAGGCCATCGAACAGGCGTACGTGTGGGTTGCTGAAAATAGCGATGGGCAACTGACTGGATTTGTTCGTGCTGTAGACATTGATCAGCACATGCACATTGAGGAGCTATCCGTCAGTCAGGCTTTTCAAGGACAAGGCATGGGGCGCGCACTGGTTGCGGCAGTCATTGAACAAGCGCGCGTGATGCAGTTGAACTCAGTGACGCTGACCACCTTCCGCGATCTGCCGTGGAATGCACCCTTTTATCAACGGATGGGATTTGTCGAATTGACGCATGCACACACCGACCGCCATTTGCGCGATGCGCTGCAAGCCGAAGTTCTATTCGGCTTTCCCGCAGAGCGCCGCTGCGCGATGCGCCTGCCCCTGATTTGAAAGCAATGAAGGTCCTTGTGGGAGCGAGCCTGCTCGCGAAGGCGGAGTGTCAGTCAACATTGATGTATCTGACCCGACGCATTCGCGAGCAGGCTCGCTCCCACAGGGATGGTGTTATGGCAGCTTGACCTGTGGTGACTGGCCGGTAAGGATGGCGTACGCCCGCCAGGCATTTGAAATAAGGACATTGACCCTTCGTGGCTACCTACTCGCGCCTCATCCGCCGGTTGATGATCAGTTCGCTGACCGTCGTCATCAGCCGCGCGCTGATCAGCCCGCTACTGACGCTGTTCCTCAGCAACAAGCTCGACCTCAACCCGCAAGACGTCGGCCTGCTGCTGGGGATCGCGGTGTTCAGCGCCACGTTGTTGTCGCTCTACGGTGGCTACATCATTGATCGGCTGGACAAGCGCCAGTTGCTGATCCTGACCATGCTTTCCAGCGGTATCGGTCTGATCCTGCTGACCTTCGCGCAGAATCTGTACCTGGTCACCCTGGTGCTGATCATCAGCGAAACCGCGTCGGCGCTGTTCCTGATCTGCTCCAAAGCCATCCTCAGTGAAAACCTGCCAGTGGGCCAGCGAGTCAAGGCGTTTTCCCTGAACTACACGCTGACCAACATCGGTTACGCCGTCGGCCCGATGATCGGCGTGGTGATTGCCGGCGTTCAGCCGTCAGCGCCGTTTATCGTCGCGGGCGCGATTGCCATCGGCAGCATCTTTCTCCTGCTCGGTGCCACGCGTGAAGTGAACCCGGTCTCGGCAATCGCTGCGCCCCCCAGCTTTCTGAAAACCCTGATCATCCTGAAGAACGACCGCACGATGATCCTGTTTACCTTGGGCTGCCTGCTCAGCACGCTGGTGCACGGGCGTTTCACCCTGTACTTGTCGCAATACCTGCTGGTCACCCACACCCAGCAACAGACGCTGGATACCATGGCCGCCCTCCTTGCCTGCAACGCGATCACAGTGATTGTGTTGCAGTACCAGATCGGCCGATTACTCACCCGCGAGCATCTGCGCCACTGGATTGCCGGCGGCACCGCGTTGTTCATCGTCGGGCTGATCGGCTTCAGTCTGGCTGACAGCCTGGTCGGCTGGTGCGTGGCGATGTTCATCTTCACCTTGGGCGAGATGATCATTTACCCGGCCGACTTTCTGTTTGTCGACACCCTCGCCCCGGAAGAATTGCGCGGTAGCTATTACGGCGCGCAGAACCTGGCCGCGCTTGGTGGTGCGTTCAGTCCGGTCATGTGCGGGTTTCTGCTGATGCACACACCGGCACCGAGCATGTTCTATGCCTTGAGCGCACTGGCGGCTGTGGGCGGCTATTTGTGTTTCGTCAGTGGCCGTCGCGCCGCTTCAATTCAAAATTAATGCACTAAATCTGCATTAATATGAATTTGTCAGCATCGAGTTTGCCCGGCACACTGTGCGCGTTCCTCCCCCAATGTTGGAACACTTCGAGGGCTTTCCGGATATGCCGGACAAGTCCTTTTTTTTGCCTCGAATTTGCTGCAAGGATCGGATTCACATGCTCGCTCGCTGGTTGCCCGCCGCCATCAACACCCGTCCCACCGAATGGAGCCGCGCCGCCATCGGCATGGCGTTGGGCACGTTGTTCAGTGTGTGGTTGTGCGCGCAGGTGTTCGGCCATGAGGTCGCCTATCACCTGATCGGCCCGCTGGGCGCATCGGCGGTGTTGCTGTTTGCCGTGTCCTCCGGCGCTCTCGCCCAGCCGTGGTCGATTCTCGGCGGCTATTTATGTGCCGGCGTGGTCGCGTTGCTGGTGGCGCATGTGCTTGGCCGAACCCTTGGCAGCGCCTGTCTGGCGGCGGGTGTGGCGCTGATCCTGATGTGCTGGCTGCGTTGCCTGCATCCGCCCGCTGGCGCGTTGGCCCTGACGCTGGTGCTGGCCGATCCGGCGACCATCGCCATGGACTGGAAAGCCATGGAACCGGTGATGCTCGGCGCGGCGTGCATGCTGCTCAGCGCGCTTGCCTACAACAACCTGACACGGATCCGTTACCCGAAACGCCCGGCAGAACCGGCTCCGGTGCATGGGCCGGTCGACAGTCAGGCGATCACCGCCGAAGACCTGAAACTTGCCTTGGCCGAGATGGAAGCGTTTATCGACGTCACCCCCGAAGACCTCGAACAACTGATCCACGCCAGCGAACTGCACGCCAAACGGCGCAGCATTACCGAAACATTCCGCTGACCCCGGGTAGGCGCTGCCGCAGGCTGCTCCTACACAGGAACGCGGCGATTCGGGTGATGTAAAAACGCAAACTCCCCCTGCGAATATCCCGGTTGTACAGGGCAAATTTGCACTGTTACGATCGGCTAACGCTCGCGCGCGAGCTTCTCGAATAAAGACAATAAAAGCAGGGAGTTACTGATGACAGCTCAGGCTTCATCCCCGCGGACCCCGTCCATGGATGCCACGCAAAACGAAGTGCTGGCCGAGGTTCGCAATCATATCGGTCACCTGACCCTCAACCGCCCCGCCGGTCTCAATGCCATTACCCTCGACATGGTGCGCTTGCTGCAACAGCAGCTCGACGCCTGGGCGACTGACGCCGATGTTCACGCCGTGGTCCTGCGCGGTGCCGGTGAAAAAGCCTTCTGTGCCGGTGGCGACATTCGGTCCCTGTACGACAGTTTCAAAAGCGGCGATACGCTGCACGAAGATTTCTTCGTCGAGGAATACGCCCTCGACCTGACGATTCATCACTACCGCAAACCGGTATTGGCGCTGATGGACGGTTTCGTCCTCGGCGGCGGCATGGGCCTGGTGCAAGGCGCCGATCTGCGTGTGGTCACCGAGAAGAGCCGTCTGGCCATGCCAGAAGTGGCAATCGGTTATTTCCCCGATGTCGGTGGCAGTTATTTCCTGCCGCGCATTCCCGGTGAGCTGGGCATCTATCTGGGGGTCAGCGGCGTGCAGATCCGTGCCGCCGACGCGCTGTATTGCGGCTTGGCCGACTGGTATCTGGACAGCAGCAAACTGGCGCTGCTCGACGAAAGACTCGATCAGATGGAATGGCAGGACACGCCGCTCAAGGCCCTGCAAAACCTGCTGGCCAAACACGCCGTGCAAACCTTGCCCGATGCGCCACTTGAGGCTTTGCGCCCGGCCATCGACCATTTCTTCGCCCTGCCGGACGTACCGAGCATGGTCGAGCAGTTACGCGCAGTGACGGTTGCCAACAGCCACGAATGGGCGACCACAACGGCAAACCTGCTGGAAACCCGCTCGCCGTTGGCCATGGCGGTGACCCTGGAGATGCTGCGTCGCGGCCGCCACTTGAGCCTGGAACAGTGCTTCGCGCTGGAACTGCATCTGGATCGCCAGTGGTTCTCCCGCGGCGACCTGATCGAAGGCGTCCGCGCCCTGCTGATCGATAAAGACAAGACACCTCGCTGGAACCCGCCGACCCTCGCTGCGCTGGACGCAGAGCATGTCGCGAGTTTCTTCCACGGGTTTGCTGAGAGCGGGAGCTGAGCCATGCACGATCTCGAACTGACTGAAGAACAAGTGATGATCCGCGACATGGCCCGTGACTTTGCCCGTGGCGAAATCGCGCCCCATGCGCAGGCGTGGGAAAAGGCTGGCTGGATCGATGACGCGCTCGTCGCGAAGATGGGTGAGCTCGGTTTGCTCGGCATGGTGGTGCCCGAGGAATGGGGCGGTACCTACGTCGATTACGTCGCCTATGCCTTGGCCGTGGAAGAGATCTCTGCCGGTGACGGCGCAACCGGCGCCTTCATGAGTATCCATAACTCGGTGGGCTGCGGTCCGGTGCTCAATTACGGCAGCGAAGCACAGAAGCAAACGTGGCTGGCGGATCTGGCCAGCGGGCAAACCATCGGCTGCTTCTGCCTGACCGAACCGCAGGCCGGTTCCGAGGCGCACAACCTGCGTACCCGCGCCGAACTACGCGACGGCCAGTGGGTGATCAACGGCGCCAAGCAATTTGTCAGTAACGGCAAACGGGCGAAACTGGCAATCGTCTTTGCCGTGACCGATCCGGATCTGGGCAAGAAAGGTATTTCGGCGTTTCTGGTGCCGACCGATACAGCGGGGTTTATCGTCGATCGCACCGAGCACAAAATGGGCATTCGCGCCTCCGACACCTGCGCAGTGACGTTGAACAACTGCAGCATTCCCGAGGCCAATCTGCTCGGTGAACGCGGTAAAGGTCTGGCGATCGCCCTGTCCAACCTTGAAGGAGGACGCATCGGCATCGCTGCGCAAGCATTGGGCATCGCCCGTGCCGCGTTTGAAGCGGCGCTGGTGTATTCGCGCGATCGCATCCAGTTCGGCAAACCGATCAACGAGCACCAGAGCATCGCCAATCTGTTGGCCGACATGCACATGCAAATCAACGCGGCACGCCTGATGATCCTGCATGCGGCGCGACTGCGCACGGCGGGCAAACCGTGTTTGTCGCAGGCGTCACAGGCCAAACTGTTTGCGTCGGAAATGGCCGAGAAGGTCTGTTCGTCAGCGATTCAGATTCATGGCGGGTATGGGTATCTGGAGGATTATCCGGTCGAGAAGTATTACCGCGATGCGCGGATTACCCAGATCTATGAAGGGTCGAGCGAGATTCAACGGATGGTGATTGCGCGGGAGCTGAAGAACTATCAGTTGTAACGGTGTTGGCCCCTTTCCCTCACCCCAGCCCTCCCGAAACGTCGGACCGCCCAGAGGGAGAGGGAGCCGACCGAGGTGTCTGGCGCTATGCATCGACCTGAAAGACCGAGTCGATTATGGATTCAATAAAGCACTTCCAGGTCGGCGTAAATCTGAAATATCCCCCAATCAGTCCCCTCTCCCTCCGGGAGAGGGTTAGGGTGAGGGGCGCGAGCAGGCTCGCTCCCACAGAGATCTCCAGCGAACACAGATTTTGTGAACGCCGATAACCTCATGTGGGAGCGAGCCTGCTCGCGAAGGCGTCAGCTCAGGCACCGCGTTTATTTGCCCTTGAACTCAGCCTCACGCTTGGCAATAAACGCCGCCATCCCTTCCTTCTGATCCTGCGTCGCGAACGCCGCATGGAACACCCGGCGCTCAAAGCGCACGCCCTCAGTCAGATTGACCTCAAAGGCTCGGTTGACGCTTTCCTTGACCATCATCGCAATCGGCAACGACTTGCTGGCAATCACCGCCGCAACCTTCAACGCTTCATCCAACAACTCATCGCTCGGCACAATCCGCGCAACGATGCCGCAACGCTCGGCCTCCACCGCATCGATCATGCGTCCGCTCAGGCACATTTCCATGGCTTTCGCCTTGCCGACGGCGCGGGTCAGACGCTGGGTGCCGCCCATGCCCGGCAGCACACCGAGGTTGATTTCCGGCTGACCGAATCTGGCGTTGTCACCGGCCAGAATGAAGTCGCACATCAACGCCAGTTCACAACCACCGCCAAGGGCAAAGCCGTTGACGGCGGCAATGATCGGCTTACGCCGGTTGGCCACGCGATCGCTGTCGCTGAACAGATCGTCCATGTAAATCTGCGGGTAAGTCAGCTCGGCCATTTCCTTGATGTCGGCACCGGCGGCAAAGGCCTTTTTCGAACCGGTGAGAACGATGCAGCCAATGTTCGCATCCGCTTCCAGTGCGTCCAGGGCCTGGTTCACTTCGCTGACCAGTTGCGCGTTCAGCGCATTCAGCGCCTGCGGACGGTTGAGGGTGATGAGGCCAACGCGGCCATGGGTTTCCAGCAGAATGGTTTCGTACGTCATGAATCAAAATTCCTTCTTAAAGATTGCGCGAAATGACCATGCGCTGAATATCGCTGGTGCCTTCGTAGATCTGGCAGACACGCACGTCGCGGTAGATGCGCTCCAGCGGGAAGTCGTTGAGGTAACCGTAACCGCCAAGTGTTTGCAACGCCATTGAGCAGACCTTTTCGGCCATCTCCGAGGCGAATAGTTTGGCCATCGACGCCTCGACCAGTGCCGGTTGCCCACTGTCACGCAGGGCCGCCGCGTAATGCACCATCTGCCGGGCGACGGCGATCTGCGTGGCCATGTCGGCGAGGCGGAAAGCTACGGCCTGATGTTCGATGATCGGCTTGCCGAAGGTGTCGCGTTCACGGGCGTAATCACGCGCCGCTTCAAACGCCGCGCGGGCCATGCCCACCGCTTGCGAAGCGATGCCGACGCGACCGCCTTCAAGGTTGGCCAGAGCAATCTTGTAGCCCTCGCCCTCTTCACCCAGGCGGTTGGCCACCGGCACTTTCACATCTTCAAAGAGGATCTGGCAGGTATCGGAGGCGTGTTGGCCGAGCTTGTCTTCGACGCGAGCGACTTTATAGCCCGGTGAATCGGTCGGCACGATAAACGCGCTGATACCGCGTTTGCCGGCACTCTGATCGGTCACCGCAAACATAATCACGATCCCGGCGTTTTGCCCGGAGGTGATGAACTGCTTGCAACCGTTCAGCACGTAGTGATCGCCTTCCAGGCGTGCACGGGTTTTCAGGCTGCTGGCGTCGGAACCGGCCTGTGGTTCGGTCAATGCAAAAGCGCCCAGCATGGCGCCGCTGGCCAACGGTTTGAGGAAGCGTTCACGCTGATCGTCATTGCCGAACTTGAGGATCGGCACGCATCCGACCGAGTTGTGCACGCTCATGATCGTCGAACAGGCGCCGTCGCCGGCGGCGATTTCTTCCAGAGCCATGGCGTACGCCAGGTAACCGGTGTCGCAACCGCCCCACTGCTCCGGCACGAGCATGCCGAAGAAGCCCAGTTCAGCCATCTGGCCGATGGCTTCCTTGGGGAAACGGTGCTCGCGATCCCACTCGGCGGCGAACGGCTTCAAGCGTTCCTCGGCAAATTGCCGGGCCATATCACGGATCTGGGTTTGGTCTTCGTTGGGAATCATGGTGAATCCTTAAATCCTGGTTACCACACAGAACCCCTGTGGGAGCGAGCTTGCTCGCGAATGCGGTGTGTCATTCAACTCCAATGCTGGCTGACAGGACGCCTTCGCGAGCAAGCTCGCTCCCACATGGGCTATTTTAGCGATCAATACAGGCATTCCACAGCCATGGCCGTGGCTTCGCCGCCGCCGATGCAGATCGCCGCAATACCGCGCTTCTGCTTTCTCTGGCGCAGGGCCGACAGTAGCGTCACCAGAATCCGCGCACCCGAAGCACCGATCGGATGACCCAGCGCACAGGCGCCACCATGCACATTCAACTTGTCATGGGGGATTTCCAGGTGCGTCATCGCCGCCATGCCAACCACGGCAAACGCTTCGTTGACCTCGAACAGATCGACATCACCCAGCGACCAACCGGTTTTCTTGATCAGCTTCTTGATCGCGCCAATCGGCGCCACCGGGAACAGCCCCGGGGTATCGGCGAACGCAGCGTGGCCATGGATCACCGCCAGCGGTTTCAGCCCGAGTTTCTGTGCCTGCGACTGACGCATCAGCACCAGAGCCGCCGCGCCGTCAGAGATCGAACTGGAGTTCGCCGCCGTCACCGTGCCGCCTTCGCGGAACGCCGGTTTCAGGGAGGCAATCTTGTCCAGTTTGGCTTTCGGTGGCTGCTCGTCGTGGCTGATCAGCACCTGCTCTTTGCCGACGGTCACGGTCAGCGGAACGATTTCATCCTTGAAGCTGCCATCCTTGATCGCCTGCTGCGCGCGGGTGGTCGAGGCGATGGCAAACGCGTCCTGCGCTTCACGGCTGAAGTGGTTGGTCTCGGCGCAGTCTTCGGCGAAGGTGCCCATCAAGCGGCCCTTGTCGTAGGCGTCTTCGAGGCCGTCGAGGAACATCGAGTCGAGCACGCGGCCGTGGCCCATGCGATAACCGGCGCGAGCACGATCCAGCAGATACGGCGAGTTGGACATGCTTTCCATGCCACCGGCGATCACCACATCGGCGCTGCCAGCTATAAGCATGTCATGGGCGAGAATGGTGGTTTCCATGCCCGAACCGCACATCTTGTTGACCGTGGTGCAGCGGGTCGATTTATCCAGCCCGGCGCCCAATGCAGCCTGACGCGCAGGCGCCTGGCCGAGGCCCGCAGGCAGCACGCAACCGAATAGCACTTCATCGACCGCGTCGCTGGCAACACCGGCACGTTCAACCGCAGCCTTGATCGCAGCAGCACCGAGTTGCGGCGCGGTGAGGCTTTTCAGTTCGCCCTGAAAGCCGCCCATTGGCGTGCGCACGGCGCTGACGATGACAATCGGATCGTTGGAAATAGTCATGACAAATCCTCCTTACTTGGCGGCCATGCGCAAGGCACCGTCGAGACGGATCACCTCGCCGTTGAGCATGCTGTTTTCGATGATGTGCCGAACCAGCGCGGCGTACTCGGCAGGCTTGCCCAGACGCGGCGGGAACGGTACGCCGGCGGCCAGCGAATCGCGGACTTCCGGGGTCATGCCGGCCATCATCGGCGTTTCGAAAATGCCCGGGGCGATGGTCATCACGCGGATGCCAAAGCGTGCCAGCTCACGGGCGGCCGGCAGGGTCAGGCTGGCGATCGCGCCTTTCGAAGCGGAATACGCCGCTTGGCCGATCTGGCCGTCGAACGCTGCGACCGAGGCGGTGTTGATGATCACGCCGCGTTCGCCGTCGGCATTGGCCTCGGCTTCGGCGATGGCCGCAGCGGCCAGGCGCAACATATTGAAGCTGCCGATCAGGTTGACGTTGATCACTTGGGCGAAACTGCTCAGTGCATGCGGGCCGTTCTTGCCGAGGATCTTCTCGCCACGGACGATACCGGCGCAGTTGACCAGACCGTTGAGGCTGCCAAAGGCTTTAACGGTGGCCTGCACGGCAGCTTCAGCGGCGGCTTCGTTGCTGATATCGGCAACGACGCTTTGCGCGCCCAAACGCTGCGCCTGTGCGGCGACAGCTTCGGCATTCATGTCCACCAGCATCACTTTGGCGCCGGCACTGACCAGCAATTCAGCGGTGGCGGCACCCAGGCCGGACGCGCCGCCGGTGACGATAAAAACCTTGTTTTCGATCTGCATGACTGTACTTCCTGATTCAAGCTGAAACGTTATGCGCCGCGGCCTCTTGAGCCTTGGCGATTTCCTGGTTGCGCAAGATAAAGCGCTGCAATTTGCCACTTGGGGTCTTGGGCAATTCGCTGACAAATTCGATTTCACGCGGGTATGAGTGTGCGGCCAGACGTTTGCGTACGTGTTGGCGCAATTCTTCGGCCAGCTCCGGCGCGGCGCGGTATTGCGCACTCAGCACGACGAAGGCTTTGACCAGTTCGGTGCGCTCCGGGTCCGGCTTGCCGACGACGGCCGCTTCGACCACCGCCGGGTGCTCAATCAGCGCACTTTCGACATCGAACGGGCCTACGCGGTAGCCCGATGTGGTGATTACGTCATCGCTGCGGCCGACAAAACTGATGCTGCCGTCCGGGTTCCATTCCACGGTGTCACCGCTCAGGTAGTAATCGCCGACGAAAGCCTTGGTCGGCGCGCCTTCGTAACCGCCGAACCAGCACATCGGCGATTGCGGACGGTCGATGGCGAGAATGCCCGGCTGGCCGACACCAAGTTCGTTGTACTGATCGTCGAGCACCACGATGCGATGACCCGGTGAGGCGAAACCGGCGGCACCAACGTGCACCGCGTGATCAAGGCCGTGGTGATTGCACAGGACCATGCCCAGTTCGGTCTGGCCGTAATGGTCGTGGATGACCACGCCGAGGTTGTCGGCGAACCAGCGGATGACTTCCGGGTTCAGCGGCTCACCGGCGCTGCTGACGATGCGCAACTTGCCCTTGATCGACTTGGCGAATTCATCGCCACCGGCGATCAGCAAGCGATAAGCGGTGGGCGAACCGGTGAGGTTGGTGATGCCGTACTTGTTGATCACCCGGCAAGTGCTTTCGAGGGTGAACGGCCCATCGTAGAAAGTGATCGGATGGCCCATCGACAATGGCCCGGTGACGCCGAAATAGATGCCGTAGGCCCAACCCGGATCGGCGACGTTCCAGAAGGCGTCTTCGGGACGCAGGTCTACCGCATCGCGGGTGTAACTCTGGAACGCGACGATGGCTTTGAGCGGTACCGACAGCGCTTTCGAAGGGCCGGTGGTGCCGGAGGTGAACATCAGCAGGAACGGGTCTTCGCCGGTCAACAGGACCGGTTCGCAGACATTGGAATAATTGGCCAACTCGGCCCAGAAGCTGAAGTCGCCACGGACGATGCCCTGGCCTTTGGCGCCGCCAACGGTCACGAGGGTCGGGCAGTCAGCGACTTCGGCGAGTTTCGGCCGGTTGACCGCATCGGTGACCACGACTTTGGCGCCGGAGCTGTTCAGGCGATGTTCGAGGGCTTTGGGGCCGAACGCGGTGAACAGCGGTTGATACACCGCG
Source organism: Pseudomonas sp. P4_D7 (assembly GCF_056401755.1). NCBI lineage: Bacteria > Pseudomonadati > Pseudomonadota > Gammaproteobacteria > Pseudomonadales > Pseudomonadaceae > Pseudomonas > Pseudomonas sp. P4_D7. The sequence continues at coordinate 31,514 of NZ_JBFUIR010000006.1, forward strand.
CCGATGCGCCAGGTGGCGAGCACGGTGATGAGCAATTCGATGTTGCGCGGCAGCAGGCCGGCGACCTTGTCGCCCTTCTGCACGCCCTGAGCGAGGAGGAAGTTGGCGAAACGCGCGGCTTTGTCCTGCAGGTCGCTGAAGGTGTACGTCGCACTGGCGCCGTCGCGGCCTTCCCAGAACAGCGCAATGCGCCCGGGCAAGGCATGACGGTCGCAACATTCGACGCAGGCGTTGAGCGCCGCAAGCGTACCGCTGAGCGCGGCATCCACGGTGTGCTGATAGTTGAACTGTTCAGTGGCAGACAAGTAATCGCGCATTGCCAGAATCCCTCTGTTTTTTATTAGGCTGGGAAGCGTAAACAACAGGGGGATAGTCGCGCTGTAGGGCGGCGGCGGCAATGGTCAAAGCCATCAATGTGGCTGACTGGTTTGGCCAAGACCGCTACCACACTGATCGTTCCCACGCTCTGCGTGGGAATGCGGCCTCGGACGCTCTGCGTCCGCTCCAGAGCTGGAACGCGGAGCGTCCCTTGAGGCATTCCCACGCGGAGCGTGGGAACGATCAAGCGGCGGAATGTGTTGGGTCAGACAACCTCATTCAGGATCAGCTGGCGATAGTGGCCCGGATTCGACCCCGACCACTTGCGAAACGCCTTGTAGAACGAACTCGCATCGGCAAATCCCAAGCGGCTGGCAATCTCGACAAAACTGATCGAAGGCTCCGCCAGCCAGATAATCGCCAGCTCTTTGCGCACACTGTCCTTGAGCCCTTGGTAGGTCTGCCCTTCTTCCGCCAAGCGCCGGCGCAACGTCGAAGCCGACATGCACAACTGTTGGGCCAAGGTCTCGGTTTCCGGCCACTGCTCGGCCGGCAACTCCCGCAGATCGTGCTTGATCCGACTGGCGAGGCTCTCCGGGTCGCGGTACTTGACCAGAATGTTGGCCGGGGCGTGGGCGAGAAAGCGTTTCAGTTCTTCGGCGGTGCGCTTGATCGGTAGATCGAGGCAATCGGCAGAGAAGATCATCCGCGTGCGTGGACGCTCGAAACGCAGGTTTTCCGAGAACATCACTCGATAGTCATCGGTGAACGCCGGCGCCGCACAGCGCAGTTCGATCGCCAGAATCGGAATCCGCCGCCCCGCCAGCCAACAGGCCACACCGTGGACGATCATCCAGTAGGTGAAATAGGTGAAGGCGCGACGCGGTTCGTGGTCATCCTCCAGCAGGACGATCTCCGCCAGACTTTGCTGATGCACCAATTGCGCTGGCATGCGCTCCAGCATCAGCGACAGAAAGCTCAGCCCCGTGTTCAAACCCGCTGCCAGCGTCGGTTGCGCCATCGCGCTGCGACAGAGGAATTCGAGGCTGCCAGACTTGAGCTTGCGCGGGTCCATGCCAAAGAACTCGTCATCCCCGCGTCGGGCCAACAAGCGCCAGAGTCTGGCGTACTGCGAGGCCGGCACCCGGCCGTGTTCGGATTGCAGCAGCAGCGGAGCAATCCCGACCTTGTTCAACACCTCTTCGGTGGCTGCGCCCGGGGCACAACTTTGCAGCAGCGCTTCACGCACCAGTTGCACGGCGATGGTGTCTTTTTCCGACATGGAGCGCGGCAAACCTTGTTGTTTTTGAGTGGTGGGCATCTTACCGCAGGACACGAATTCAACACGAATCCCCTGTAGGAGTGAGCCCGCTCGCGATAGCGTCGTGTCAGTCAACATTGATTTTTCTGAGCCACCGCGTTCGCGAGCAGGCTCGCTCCCACAGGGTTTTGTGCCGGGGCAAAAAACAGGTTGTTCAGCTTGTGTTCAGGTTTATGCCAATCATTGTCATGTGAGAATGCTTGTCATTATGTTACAACTTGTAACCTCTTCGAATGACTTACTGGACACCGAATGCTCGTTCCCTTCCTGATCATGCTGCGCGAAGGCATTGAAGCCGCGCTGATCGTTGGCATTATCGCCAGCTACCTGCAACAGACTGGCCGTGGGCAATGGCTGCCTGCCGTGTGGATCGGCGTATTTCTCGCCGCTGCCCTCGCCCTGCTGGTCGGCGGTGGTCTGGAGCTGGTCAGCGCTGAATTCCCGCAAAAGCAGCAGGAGCTGTTCGAAGGCGTGGTCGGGCTGGTGGCCGTAGGCATTCTCAGCTCCATGGTGTTCTGGATGCGCAAGGTCGCGCGCTCGATCAAGCATTCGCTACAAGCCTCGCTGGATCACGCGCTGACCTCTTCGAAACATCAGGTGATTGCACTGATCGCCATGGTGTTCTTCGCGGTCGCTCGCGAAGGCCTGGAAACGGTGTTCTTCCTGCTCGCCGTGTTCCAGCAGAGCGAAGGCCCGGGCGCGCCGATCGGTGCCCTGCTCGGGCTGATTCTGGCGATCATCGTCGGTTTCCTGATCTACAGCGGCAGCATGCGCCTCAATCTTTCGGCGTTCTTCAAGTGGACCGGCCTGTTCATTCTGGTGGTGGCCGCCGGGATTCTCGCCAACTCGGTGCGGGCGTTGCATGAAGCCGGGTTGTGGAATCACCTGCAAACCGTGCTGTTCGACTTCAGCGCGACGCTGCCGATGGATGGCCCGTTGGGGTCGGTGCTGGCCGGCATGTTCGGTTATCAGGATGCGCCGACCGTCAGCACCCTCGGTGCGTATCTGCTTTATCTGCTGGTGGCGCTGGTGATGTTCTTTTACCCGGCTCCCGCGCCGAAGCCCTCCGCACAATCGTCTTCCGTTTCCAGCCAATAAGGGCATTCATGTCAAAGCCTAATACTCCTCAGGCCTCCCCTCCTCGCGCCTTGCGTTGGGCGGTGGCCGGCTCGGTGGTGGTGATGATCGCCGCCGGTGGTCTGTTTTATTACGCCTCGAAAATGGCTGCGGCCAAGCGTCAGCACAACCAGGATGAAGTGGTGGTGAACATTCATCCGGGCAGTTGCGAACCCAACGCGCTGACGGTGCCGGCCGGCCGCGCCAGTTTCCGCATCGTCAACCGCTCCGACCGTGCCGTGGAATGGGAAATCCTCGACGGCGTGCTCGTTGTCGAGGAGCGGGAAAACATTGCGCCAGGCCTCAGCCAAGTGATCAACGCCAACCTGCAACCGGGCGATTACGCGATCACCTGCGGCCTGCTGAGCAACCCGCGCGGCACCCTGCACGTGACGCCAACTGCCGCCTCTGAGGCTGCGGCCAAAGCCAAGCCGTCGATGGTCGCCTTCGTCGGGCCGCTGTCGGAATTTCGCGTGTACCTGGCCAGCCAGAGCAGCGCGTTGATCAAAGCCGTGACCGCGCTCGATCAAGCGATTGAAAGCGGCGACCTCAGTCAGGCTCAAGCGCTGTACTTACCGGCCCGCGCGGCTTATCAGCGTCTGGCCCCTGCCGCGCAACGCCTGGCGGAACTGGACAACAGCATCAACGCCCGCGCCGACTACTTCGAAAAGCGCGAACAGGATCCGGCCTTCGTCGGTTTCCACCGCATCGAATACGCACTGTTCCAGCAGCGCAATCTCGACCAACTGACGCCCGTTGCCCGGCGCCTGCTCAGCGATGTCACCACGCTCAAACAGCAATTGCTCGCGCAGAGCCTGCCACCGGAGCAACTGGTCAGCATCATCGTGCGCAACCTCAACACCTTGGCCGACGTCCGTGCTGCCAGCGGTGAAGAAGAACGCTACAGCCACAGCGACCTCAACGGTTTCGCTGCCAACGCGCAAACCGCACACAAAGTCGTCGATCTGCTGCGGCCAATGCTGACCAAGTCGGCGGCCGAGCTGTTGCCGAACATCGACCAGGCACTGGCGGACTTCGACAGCGAACTCGATACCTACAAGATCAAGGACGGCTACGCCAGTTACGACGCCATCAGCGGCGAACAACGCAAGCAGATTGCCGACAAGGCCCAGGCTCTGGCCGACGCTCTGGATGGCATCGATCCCGCCCTCGGCCTCTCCGGCCTGTAAGCAGAAGACGATTTGACGATGAAAGATAGCGAACCACTCAACCTGCAACGTCGCCGTGTCCTGATGGGCATGGGCGCCGCCGGTGTCGCCCTCGCCGGCTCGGCCCTGAGCTGTCCGGCCATGGCCGCCGCGCCGGCACAAGTCACCGAAGCACCGAGCAGTGACAAGACCGAAGACCGTCACGATTTCCACGGCATCCACCAGACCGGCATCGTCACCCCGCGCCCGGCGTCGGGCATGCTCGTCTCGTTCGACGTGTTGGCCAGTGATCGTGACGATCTGGAGCGGCTGTTCCGCACCCTCAACGAGCGCATCGCGTTCCTGATGAAGGGCGGCGCGGTGGCGCAGATCGATCCGAAACTGCCGCCGCCGGACTCCGGCATCCTTGGCCCGAATGTAACCCCGGACAACCTGACCATCACCGTTTCTGTCGGCGAGTCGCTGTTCGACGAGCGCTTCGGTCTGGCCGACGCCAAGCCCAAACGCCTGATGCGCATGGTCGGGTTTCCCAACGATGCGCTGGACGCCGATTGCTGCCACGGCGACCTGAGCCTGCAGTTCTGCTCGAACACTGCCGACACCAACATTCACGCCCTGCGCGATATCGTCAAAAACCTCCCCGATCTGCTGCTGGTGCGCTGGAAGCAGGAAGGCAGCGTACCGCCGCAAGCCCCTGCAAAACCAGGCGTGCCGGCGCAATCGGCGCGTAACTTCCTGGGGTTCCGCGATGGCTCGGCCAACCCCGATTCCAACGACGCTAAAGCCATGGATCGCCTGGTCTGGGTGCAACCGGGCAGTGACGAACCGGCCTGGGCCGCTCACGGCAGCTATCAAGCGGTGCGGATCATCCGCAACTTTGTCGAACGCTGGGACCGTACGCCATTGCAGGAACAGGAAAGCATCATCGGCCGGGTCAAAACCACCGGCGCGCCGATGGGTGCGCAGCATGAGACTGAAGTCCCGGACTACAGCAAAGACCCGGCCGGCAAGCTGACCAAGCTCGACGCGCACATTCGCCTGGCCAACCCGCGCACCGCCGCGAGCCAGGCCAACCTGATCCTGCGCCGGCCGTTCAACTATTCCAACGGCGTGAACAAGAACGGTCAACTCGACATGGGCCTGCTGTTCATTTGCTACCAGGCCGACCTGGAAAAAGGCTTTATCACCGTGCAGACCCGCCTCAACGGCGAGCCGCTGGAGGAATACCTCAAACCGGTCGGCGGCGGCTATTTCTTTACCCTGCCGGGTGTCACGGGCGACAAGGACTTTATCGGTCGCTCGCTGCTCAACGCCACACAACCGAAAACAGCCGCATAAAACAATCTCGACACTGGAGCCGCCCCCGATGAAAAAGACGCCACTCGCGTTATTGCTGACCCTTGGTTTGCTCACCACCCCGCTGTCGGCATTCGCCGCCACTGCACCGCTGGATCTGGTGGGGCCGGTTTCGGACTACAAGATTTACGTTACCGAGCAATTGGATGAGCTGGGCAGCCACACCCAACAATTCACCGATGCCGTGAAGAAAGGCGATTTGGCCACCGCGCAAAAGCTCTACGCACCGACCCGCGTTTACTACGAGTCGATCGAGCCGATTGCCGAGCTGTTCAGTGACCTCGATGCGTCCATCGACTCCCGTGTCGACGACCACGAGAAAGGCGTAAAGGCTGATGACTTCACCGGCTTCCACCGCATCGAGTACTCGCTGTTCTCGGAAAAAAGCACCCAGGGCCTTAACGAGTTGGCGGACAAGCTCAACAGCGACGTAAAAGATCTGCAGACCCGCGTCGCCGGCCTGACTTTCCCGCCGGAAAAAGTCGTCGGCGGTGCCGCCGCGCTGCTGGAAGAAGTCGCCGCGACCAAGATCTCCGGCGAAGAAGATCGCTACAGCCACACCGACCTGTATGACTTCCAGGGCAACATCGACGGCGCGAAGAAAATCGTTGATCTGTTCCGTCCGCAGATCGAGCAGCAGGACAAGGCTTTTGCTGCGAAGGTGGACAAGAACTTTGCCACGGTCGACAAGATTCTGGCCAAGTACAAGACCCAGGACGGTGGTTTCGAGACGTATGACAAGGTGAAGGATAACGACCGTAAAGCGCTGGTCGGGCCGGTGAATACACTGGCGGAAGATCTGTCCACGTTGCGTGGCAAGTTGGGGCTGAACTAAGTTTTTTAGCGTCTGTTAAGGCCCTATCGCGAGCAGGCTCACTCCTACAAGGGGAACGCATTCCAAATGTAGGCGTGAGCCTGCTCGCGATAGCGGTTGTATGACCGCTACAAATTTAAAGCCTTACAAAATCCGGTAGAGCAACCGCTCAATCCGCACCCGACTCACCCGCTTGAGAAATTTGGCCACCGCGGCCGGGTATTCGGGCAGCGTCTCCAGGCTCTGAAAACTGTCAATCCGCGTGGTATGGCGGAAAATCTCTTCCAGTTCCTTCGCCCGTGGCTCCAGCCATTCGCCCTTCGGATCATCGATCAACAAGGCGTTTTCCAGATCCAGGCGAAACGCTCGTGGATTGAGGTTGTTACCGGTCAGCAACGTATAACGCTGATCAATCCACATGCCCTTGAGGTGATAGGTGTTGTCGCCGTCACGCCACAAGTGCAGGTTCAACTGACCGCTGTCGATGTTGCGCTGATGGCGCTTGGCAAAGCGGCGCAGGCTGATTTCGTACAGATACGGCAATGCCGCGATCACCTTGAACGGCTCGCTCGGCGGGATATAAAAGTCGTTGGCGGTCTTGTCGCCGACCACGATATCGATCTTCACGCCACGGGCCAGCGCTCGGTTGATCTCACGAATCACACCCAGCGGCAGGTTGAAGTACGGCGTGCAGATGGTCAGCTGTTTTTGCGCGCTGGCGATGAGTTCGAGAATCGCCCGGTTCAACGGGTTGTTCTTGCCGACGCCGAGCAGCGGGCTGACCGACAGGCCGTCTCTGGCGGTGCTGCCATTGGCGGTGTCGTACGTCGCGTATTTGAGACGGCTGCGCAGATCGCCGATGTCGTTGCGCAGGCTGCGTGTGGTCGGCAGGTTCGGCAGATCGAGGCGATGCACGGCTTTCGATTCGATCAGGCCATGTTTGACCAGGTGATGCATCGAGTCGGCCAGTTCAGCGCTGTGCAGCACGTGATAACGGTCGAAGCGGTACTTGTCGAATTTGTGCAGGTAAACGTTGTTCAGGCTCGCGCCGCTGTAGACCACGCAGTCGTCGATCACGAAGCCTTTCAAATGCAGCACACCGAACAACTCGCGGGTCTGCACCGGCACGCCGTAAACCGGCACTTCGCTCTGGTGCGTGCGGGTCATTTCCTGATACCACGCCGAATTGCCCGGCTGCTTGCCGGCGCCGATCAGCCCGCGCTGGGCGCGCAACCAATCGACGACCACGGCGATCTCCAGCTCGGGGCGCTTGAGCTTGGCGGCGTGCAAGGCATCGAGGATTTCCTGACCGGCTTCGTCTTGCTGCAGATACAGCGCAACGATGTAGATGCGCTGGGTCGCCGTGGCGATTTTCTCCAGCAGGCAACGACGAAACTCGGCGGCGCCGGACAGAATGGTCACGGCCTCGGCGGTCAGCGGAAAGCTGCGCAATTTGGGCAGCAAGGAACGTTTGAAAAGCAACGGCATAGGGCTCGCAATGGGTCGAATCCGAAGAACCCGAGAGCTTACACCATCGCATCCTTCGGGTCTTGTTAGTGTCTGTAATGGCCTCTTCGCGAGCAGGCTCGCTCCCACCTTTGAAACGCATTCCACTGTGGGAGCGCGCCTGCTCGCGAAGACGATTTCACAGTCGACAAAAATACCCGCTTGACCAAGGAGAACAATCGTTCTACTGTTCGCCACATGAACGAAATCACTAGCAATGACACACGCGACATCATTCTGGATGTCACCGAAAAGTTGATCTACAAAAGTGGCATCGCTGCCACCAGCATGGATCTTCTGGTGAAAACCGCCGGCGTCTCCAGAAAAAGCATCTACCGTTACTTTGCCGACAAGGACGCGCTGACCGTCGCCGCCCTGCAACGTCGCGACGTGCGCTGGATGCATTGGTACAGAAGCGCTGTCGATCAGGCCGAAACCCCGGCCGATCGCCTGCTTAACCTGTTTACCGTGCTCAAGAGCTGGTTCGCCTCCGAAGGCTTTCGCGGCTGCGCGTTCATCAACACCAGCGGCGAGACCGGCGACCCGCAGGACCCGGTGCGGCTGGTGGCGAAAGAACACAAACAGAAGCTGCTCGACTACGTGTGCGAGCTGTGTACCGAACATGGCGCCGAGGATCCGCAACTGCTGGCCAAACAGCTGCTGATCCTGATTGACGGTGCCATTACCGTAGCGCTTGTGATGGGTGATCACAGTGCCGCCGATAATGCGCAATGCATGGCGCGAAAGTTATTGGACCTGTAACGCCTTAATAAGCCGGACTTGTTGTTCAATTATTAATTAGATCGGGAGACTGATATGTCTACTGCAGCCCAGGTACGTCCGCCATTGCCGCCCTTCAACCGTGAATCGGCCATCGAGAAAGTTCGCCTGGCCGAGGATGGCTGGAACTCCCGCGACCCGGAACGGGTATCGCTGGCTTACACCCTCGACACCAAATGGCGCAACCGCGCCGAATTCGCCAACAATCGCGAAGAAGCCAAGGCCTTCCTGACCCGTAAATGGGCGAAGGAACTGGATTACCGTTTGATCAAGGAACTGTGGGCCTACTCCGACACCCGCATCGCCGTGCGTTACGCCTATGAATGGCACGATGATTCGGGCAACTGGTTCCGCTCCTACGGCAACGAAAACTGGGAGTTCGACGAGCAAGGCCTGATGTTCCAGCGTTACGCGTGCATCAACGACATGCCGATCAAGGAAAGCGAACGCAAGTTCCACTGGCCGCTGGGCCGCCGCCCGGATGATCATCCGAGCCTGTCTGACCTCGGTCTGTAGATTCACAAAGATCCAATGTGGGAGCGAGCTTGCTCGCGAATGCGGTTTATCAGTAATCACAGTATTTACTGAAAGGACGCCTTCGCGAGCAAGCTCGCTCCCACAGGTTTTGCATAGGGTTCAGGCAACAGCGGCAGTCTTTTCTGCCTCCAGTTCGCGCACCAGCGGCAACACCCGTCGCCCGAAATATTCGACCTCTTCCTGAAAGTGCAGAAACCCCGCCAGCACCAGATCCACACCCACCGCTTTCAGCGCGACAATCCGCTCGGCAATCTGCAACGGCGTACCAATCAGATTGGTCTTGAAGCCATCGTTGTACTGCACCAGATCCTCAAACGTCGATTTCGCCCAGTTGCCCTCACCCTCCGGCGATGCACGGCCTGCCTGTTTCGCCGCATCGCCAAAAGCGTTTACCGCTTCCGGATCGGCCTGATCGATGATCTGCGCAAGTACCGCCCGCGCCTCTTCTTCGGTTTCACGGGCGATGACAAAGGCATTCACACCGATCTTCACCGAATGATTGTTCGCCGCTGCCTTGGCACGAATATCGTCGACCTGCGCCTTGATCCCCTCAACGCTGTTGCCGTTGGTGAAATACCAGTCCGAAACCCGTGCGGCCATGTCCCGCGCGGCACGGGAACTGCCGCCCTGGAAAATTTCCGGACGACCCAATGGTTTCGGTTTCAGGCTGTAATTATCGAAGCGGTAGAAATCGCCGCGAAAGGTGAAGTTGTCCTGACTCCACACGCCGCGCAGTGAGCGAATGAATTCTTCGGAACGGCGATAACGCTCGTCGTGCTCCAGCCAATGCTCGCCGATGGCCTGGAATTCGCCTTTGAACCAGCCGCTGACGATGTTCACCGCGATGCGGCCGTTGGTGAGTTGGTCGATCGTCGCCAGTTGCTTGGCTGCCAACGCCGGTTGCCACGGGCCGGGCAGGATCGCGGCGATCACTTTGAGTTTGCTGGTGGCCGCGAGCAATGCGTGGCTGAACGCCACGGATTCATGCTGGAACTCCGCACCATACCCGGCGGTGAAACGGATCTGCGTCAACGCGTATTCGAACCCGGCGGCCTCGGCGAGCTGCGCCAGTTTGCGGTTGTAGTCGATGCCCCAATCGGTGCGCTGTTCGATCTTGCTGACCACCAGCCCACCGCTGACGTTCGGCACCCAGTAGGCAAATTTTACGGCTTGCTGACTCATTGGCGTGTCCTCGGGACATTTGCGGAGATGGGAGTGGTAGAGCAGCAAGCGTGCCAGGGCTGGAATACCCGGTTTTGTTGGGCTTCCCGGTTATTCAGATGTTTTTTATAGGGGATTTTGTTGGCTGGGTGTTGAGTGTGCAACAGTAGGTTATGCAGTGGCTGGGAAGCCGCCTTCGCGAGCAAGCTCGCTCCCACAGTGGTTTGTAGTGAATATTGATTTTGTGGACACCGCAAAAACTGTGGGAGCGAGCTTGCTCGCGAAGGCGTCAGACGGGTCGCCGCAACAGTTGGATACAGGTAACATGACCGCCCTCCCCGCAGCCAAATCTGCGCCCTGCCGAATAAGCCGATTCCATGCCTTTCGAACTCAGCGTTGACCTCACCACCCTCGCCATTCTGGCCTTTGTCGCTTTCATTGCCGGTTTCATCGATGCCATCGCCGGCGGTGGCGGCCTGCTGACCACGCCCGCCCTGCTGACCGCTGGCCTGCCGCCGCATCTGGTGCTCGGCACCAACAAACTCAGCTCAACGTTCGGCTCGGCCACTGCCAGTTTCACCTTCTACAAACGCAAGCTGTTCCACCCGCGTCAGTGGACCCACGCCATCGTCGGCACACTGGTCGGCGCCCTGGCCGGCGCCATCGTCGCGCATTACCTGCCGGCGGAATGGCTGAACAAGATGCTCCCGGTGATCGTGTTTGCCTGCGGCCTGTATCTGTTGTTCGGCGGCACGCCAAAAGCGCCGCTGGACAGCGACGCACCGATCAAAAAGAAATGGCAATCGAGCCAAGGCTTCAGCCTCGGTTTCTATGACGGCGTGGCCGGCCCCGGCACGGGCGCGTTCTGGACAGTGAGCAGCCTGCTGCTCTACCCGATCGATCTGGTCAAGGCCAGCGGCGTGGCACGCAGCATGAACTTTGTCAGCAACATTGCGGCGCTGTCGGTGTTCGTGTTTTCCGGGCAGGTGGACTGGATCATCGGCCTGAGCATGGGCCTGTCGGTGATGGTCGGCGCGTTCTTTGGCGCGCGCACCGCGATCAGCGGCGGCGCCAAGTTCATTCGCCCGGTGTTCATCACCGTGGTGCTGGGTTTGACCGTGCGTTTAGCCTGGCAGCACTGGTTCAGCGTGGCCTAAGCGTCGCGCCACGTAGACGTCGATCAGGTAACGGGCAATCGACTTTGACGCCGGCAACGGCGGCAGGTCGTGCACGTTGAACCACTGGGCGTCTTCGATCTCGTCTTCCTGACAGACAATCTCGCCACCGGCGTACTCGGCATGGAAGCCGAGCATCATCGAATGCGGGAACGGCCAGCACTGACTGCCCATGTACTGAATGTTCTGCACCTCGATCTGCACTTCTTCGCGCACTTCACGAATCAGGCAATCCTCGGCCGACTCGCCAGGTTCAGCGAATCCGGCCAGCGTGCTGTAGACCCCGGTGACGAATCGCGGTGAGCGCGCCAACAGAATCTCGTCGCCACGGGTGATCAGTACGATCATGCTCGGTGAAATCCGCGGGTAACTGCGCAGATCGCACGGCTGGCAATACATCGCCCGCTCACGCGGTACCTGCGTCATCGCCTGGCCGCAATTACCGCAGAAACGATGCTCGCGCGCCCACGTACCAATCTGTGCGGCGTAACCGAGGACTTTGTAGATCGTGTGCTCGCCATCGAGCATGAACGCCCGCAGCCCTTTCCAGTTACAACCCGGCACCTCACTGGCACTGCGCAACTCCAACAAGTACACCGGCTCACCATCGAGATGGCCAATGCCGTGCTCGGCGAGAACTGACAAGTCCTGACGCTTGAGCCATTCCCGGGGGAACAGCGCGCCGTTGTCATCGAACAGAAAGCCTTCCGGGCTGCGCGCCACGGCCCAGCCGCCGGGTTGATCGGTGTCCAGTACTGCAGTGGTCCAGCGAGATGTCATGGTTTCTCAGTCCAGAAATTCGGGTTTCTGTTTGCTCATATGGGCGGCCATGGCCACGCGCAAGTCGGTGGATTGCAACATGGCGGCGTTCCAGGTGGCAACGTATTCGAGACCGTCGTCGATACGATGGTCGCGCATGTAGCTGATCATTTCCTTGGTGCCGGTAACCGCGATCGGCGACTTCGCAGCGATCTCGCGAGCGATGTCCAGCACGCCTTCGAGCAGCGCGTCCTTGTCGCTGTAGACGCGGTTGACCAGGCCAATGCTGCGCGCCTCGTCAGCGCCGAACGTGCGACCGGTGTAAGCCAGTTCACGCAGCATGCCGTCACCGATGATCCGTGGCAACCGTTGCAAAGTGCCAACATCGGCGGCCATACCGATATCGATTTCCTTGATCGAGAATTGGGCGTCTTCAGCGGCGTAACGCATGTCGCAGGCCGCGATCAGGTCAATCGCGCCACCGAGGCAATACCCCTGAATAGCGGCAAGCACCGGTTTGCGGCAGTTGTCGACGGCGTTGAATGAGGCTTGCAGGGTGAGGATCTTGCGGCGCAGCAGGCGCGCGTTGCGGCCAACATCCTTGCCCAGTTCATTGGCGACGCCGGCGAGCATCATCAGATCAATGCCGGAGGAAAAGTGTTTACCGTTGCCACTGAGGACCACCACGCGCACTTCGTCGGTGTCGTCGATCCACTGGAAGATCTCGACGATCTCGCTCCAGAACGCCGCGTTCATCGCGTTGATCTTTTCCGGGCGATTGATCTGCACATGGGCGATGTTGTCGGCCAGTTCGACACTGAAGGCGGAGTATTGAGTCATGGCAGTGATCCTTTACCGGGCAGAAAATGAGGCCCGAACTATAACAAGGCATCACAGTGGCGGTTCGGCCAAATGCGGGACTGTCCTGAGTTTTACTTTGCCTGCGCCGGCTTCTTCGCGAGCAGGCTCGCTCCCACCCTGTTGAAATGCATTCCCACTGTGGGAGCGAGCCTGCTCGCGAAGACGTCCGATCAGTCACTACAAATCATCTGGCCAAACGCCGCAACCCAAACAACATCCCCCCTGCCCCCAGCAACATCACCGCCAGAAACAGCGGATAGGAAATCCACCACGGCGTCCCCGCCGTCATCATGCTGAATTCCGACATGCCGCCAATACTCGCAATCAGGTTCAACGGCAGAAACACCACGTTGATCAATGTCAGTTTGCGCAGCAGGTTGTTCATGCTGTTGTTCATCAGGTTGCCACGCGCATCGATCAGCCCGGAAAACACCGTCGAGTAGATTTCCGCCTGCTTGTAGCACTGGTTGTTCTCGATGATCAGGTCGTCGATCAGACCAAGCGCTTCACTGGCGAAATGCTGCTTCTCGGCATGGTTGCGCAGGCGCGTGAGGACCGCGCCGTTGCTGTGCAACGCGTTGATGTAATAGATCAGGCTTTCGCTGAGGTTGAACATCTGCACCAGATGCTGGTTCTGCATCGAGGCGTTGAATTTCTGCTGCAGTTCGCGGGCGACCAGTTTGATCACCTTCAAGTGCCCGAGGTAGTGATGGATGTTGTTGAACAGCAAGTCGAGCAACACATCCAGCGGCGTGTTCAACGGCTGGCGGGTACCGAGGCCGTGCAGCGGCGTGTCGTCGGTAGCGATCACCAGCAGTTGCCCGGGCGCGAACAGTAGCCCGCAGGACGACACTTCAAACGCCAGACTGCCACCGCCGGAATAGTTTTCCGGGCGTTTCCATATCAGAAACAAATGGTCGGGATGGAACTCGATGCGCGACACCTCGTCCGGGTCCAGCGCTGACGCCAGTGCATGCTCATCGACCTTGAAATGACTGTGCAGCAAGTCGCGTTCGGCAGCATCGGGGTTGCTGAACAGCATCACCTCGGCATCCAGTCGTTCGACCCGCTGCAGGGCGCCGTGGCTCAGTGCGAAGCTGTTGATCATCGGCGCCTCACCACGCCTGACCGCGACGCTTCAGCTCCAGGCGGCGCACGAACTCCTCCAGCACCAGTRCGTACAGATCGTCGTGCAAATAGGCGTCTTCGATGCCGGCGTCGAGGTTGGGGTTGTCGTTGACTTCGATCACCACCACCTTGTCACCGGCCTGTTTCAGATCGACGCCGTAGAGGCCGTCGCCGATGAGGTTTGCGGTTTTCACCGCCAGCTCCACCACCGCCCGCGGCGCCTCGTGGATCGCCATGGTCCGGCATTCGCCGTTGACGTCCTGACCCTTGGCTTTGTGATTGTAGATTTGCCAGTGGCCCTTGGACATAAAGTACTGGCAGGCGAAGATCGGTTTGCGGTTGAGCACACCTATGCGCCAATCGTATTCGGTGTAGAAAAACTCCTGCGCCAGCAGCAACACCGAGTGTTCGAACAGTTCGGCGGTCGCCTCAAGCAACGCCTGCTGGCTTTCGACCTTGATCACGCCACGGGAAAAACAGCCGTCGGGGATCTTCAATACCAGCGGAAAGCCGAGGCGCTCGCCCACACGCTCGAAGTCTTCGGGTCGCTCCTTGTAGAGGATTTCGGTGGCGGGCATGCCCAGTTGATGGCTATTGAGCAAGTCCGTCAGGTAGACCTTGTTGGTGCAACGCAGAATCGACGTCGGGTCATCCATCACCACCAATCCTTCACTTTCGGCCTTCTTGGCGAAGCGATAAGTGTGGTTGTCGACGCTGGTGGTTTCACGGATCAGCAAACCGTCGTACTCGGCCAGACGTGCGTAATCCTTGCGTTCAATCAGTTCGACGTCGATGCCCATGCCTTTGCCGACCCGGACGAAATTCGCCAGTGCCTTGGCATTGGACGGCGGCAACGCCTCCTGCGGATCGTGCAATATCGCTAGGTCATAGCGTGCCACTTGCGGCGAGCGCGGCACCCGCCAGACTTTACGGCTGAACCCGTCGAGCGCGTTGGCGAACTGATCTTCCTGATCATCGCGCAACTTGTGCAGAGCGCCGGACTTTATGCCTTCGATGTGCCAACCATTAGTTCGACGGAACTCAACTAACAATATCGGGCAGGGAAACACTTCAAACAATTGTCGCGCCAGATCCTGTAATGGCTCGATATGTGTCCGACCGAAATACAGGGTCAGGGTAAACCCTTCGGTATCACTGTAGAGATGATGACTGAGGGCTTTCTCGAGCGTTTTATCGAGATCATCCAGCGCCAGGCCATACAGTGATTTTTTCGTCAGTTCGCTGATGGTGCGCACGGAGGGAATCACCTTGTGCCCCCGCGCTTCGGCCAGCAACGAGCAGTAGTAGCCATGACCGAGATACTTGTAGCTGCGGCACAGATTGATCACCTGCACACGCTTGCCCGGCTCGCTGTCACAGCTGTGCTCGAGGTATTCCTGCGCCGTCAGGATGTCTTCACTGGGGAAGTATGAAGCCCAGTCTTCCTTGCGCTCGACAATAATCAACACTTGGCTGGATGCCTTAATCGCCGAACTTAAATAAGTTGCCGCCGGCAAACTTTGCTCGGATACTTCGCGCCAATGACCCTGTACCGCTGACATAGAGATTGATCCGTTGGAGAACAAGACCTTTTCTATTAAGCACGAAGTTTTTTGAAAGTCTCGTTTCGTTACGCAACTTTTACGGTGGTCATATGAAGGCTGTTTTTCGTTTGGCGGTAGTTGAAGACTTGCCGGCGCTGCTGGCACTGGAAATGCAATGTTTCACCACAGACCGGCTCACCAGTCGCAGCTTTCAGTGGATGATCACCCGTGCTCACGGGCAGTTGCTGGTGGCGGAGTGCGACGGTCAATTGTTGGGTTATGCGTTGGTGTTGTTTCATCGCGGCACTTCGCTCGCCCGGCTGTATTCCATTGCACTGGCCGTTGAAGCGCGAGGAACCGGTCTGAGCAAGCAACTGCTGCAACGCATCGAAGCGATGGCGCTGGAGCATGATTGTGCCTATCTGCGCCTGGAGGTGCGCATCGACAACCCTGCGGCCATTGCCCTGTATGAACGCAATGGCTACCGGCGCTTTGCACTGATTCACGATTACTACGAAGACCACGCCGATGCGCTACGCCTGGAGAAACGCATTCTCCAGCACCGCGACTCGCGCAGCATCAAGGTGCCTTACTACCCGCAAACCACCGATTTCACCTGTGGCCCGGCGTGCCTGTTGATGGCCATGGGCGCATTGCAATCGGAGCGTTTGCTGGAGCGTCGGGAAGAGTTGCAAGTCTGGCGGGAAGCGACGACGGTGTTCATGACCTCCGGGCATGGCGGTTGCAGCCCGCAGGGATTGGCGTTGGCGGCGTGGCGTCGGGGGTTTCGCGTGCGTATGGCGCTGAGCATGAGCGGGCCGTTATTCCTCGATGGAGTGCGGGATGCGCATAAAAAAGACGTCATGCGCCTGGTACACGAAGAGTTCACGGCGCAATTGCAGGAGACCGATGTCGAGTGTGTGATCGGTGCGTCGCTGGATCTGCCGCGTTTGCTGGATGCCGGAGGGCAGCCGATGGTGTTGATCAGCAGCTATCGACTGACCCGCTCGAAGTCGCCGCATTGGGTGATCGTCACCGATTGCGACGAGGATTTCGTTTACCTGCATGACCCGGATGTCGATCACAGCCAGCATCGCCAACCCATGGACTGCCAGCATGTGCCGGTGAGTCATGGCGAGTTCGAGAAGATGTGCCGGTTTGGCCGGGGTAAATTGCGTGCGGCGGTGGTGTTGTATTCCCGCGAAACGTAAGCCTCCACATGTAGGAGCTGCCGAAGGCTGCGATCTGTTGATCTTGATCTTAAAAAACAAKATCAAAAGATCGCAGCCTTCGGCAGCTCCTACAGGGGGGATCTTCTTTAAAGTTCGGGCTTCAGGCCAACTTTGTATAGCGAGCCGTTCTCTTCATCCGTCAGCACATACAAATAACCATCCGGCCCTTGCCGCACATCACGAATCCGCTGCTTGAGTTCGCCGAGCAAACGCTCCTCATGCACGACCTTGTCGCCATCGAACTGCAAGCGGATCAGTTCCTGAGTCACCAGCGCGCCGATAAACGCATTGTGTTGCCACGGCTTGAAACGATCGGCATCGTAAAACGCCATACCGGTAACGCCCGGCGATTTCTCCCACACATGATGCGGCGCGACGGTGCCTTCGGCCGTTTTGCCCTGGGCTTCCGGAATCGGCTGCATCGAGTAATTGATGCCGTGGGTCGCCAGTGGCCAGCCATAGTTCTTGCCGCGTTCGATGATGTTCACTTCGTCGCCACCGCGCGGGCCGTGCTCGTTCTCCCACACCGTGCCAGTCCATGGATTGAGCGCCGCGCCCTGCGGATTGCGCACGCCGTAGGCCCAGATTTCCGGGCGAACGCCGGACTGGCCGACAAAGGGGTTGTCGTCCGGCACCTTGCCGTCGGGGTAGATGCGCACGACCTTGCCTTGCAGCTTGTCGAGATCCTGCGCAGTCGGCCGGTCGTTGTTCTCGCCCAAGGTAATGAACAGATAACCGTCGCGGTCAAACACCAGCCGCGAGCCAAAGTGATTGCCGACCGAAAGCTTCGGCTCCTGGCGAAAGATCACTTTGAAGTCCTTCAACGTCTTCAGGTCATCCGCAAGCCGCCCGCGCCCTACGGCGGTGCCAGCCTTGTCGCCGGCTCCGCCGCCTTCGGCATAGGACAGATAGACCAGACGATCCTGTTTGAAGTCCGGCGACAGCGCGACATCCAGTAACCCGCCCTGCCCCTTGGCCCAGACCTGCGGCACACCGGAGATCGGCGCCGACAGCGTGCCGTCGGCCGCCACCACGCGCAGATTGCCGGGACGCTCAGTGACCAGCATGCCTTGGCGATCCGGCAGAAACGCCAGCGCCCATGGATGCTCAAGGTCTGCGGTGATGGTCGTGACTTCGAGGCTGCCCTGTTCGCTTTGCAGCTCTTTGGGCGCGGCGGCAAAGGTCGGAGCACTGATCAGCGCACCGGCCCACAGTGTGGCTAGAAGGGTTTTACGCAACATGCACGATTCCTTTTGTTCGTTTCAAGGGCCGACAGAACTTCAGTCCTGCCGCTCAACGATTGCTGTCTCCGCCGCGCGAAGGTGGGTTGGGAATGAACGTGGGGGGTGTGCTCGGCACCGAACGGATCGGCTGGCCGTTGCCAATGCCCCGGTTCTCGACCGTAGGCTGGCGCGGCGTTGGTACGGTGTTCGGCCCCCGAATGAGGGGAGCGCTGGGCTGAGTGCCCTGCATGCTGTTCGGATTGGCCCGGCGGATCGGGCTGTTATAGGGGTTATTGCTGTTACCGGTGGGGCTTTGCGCCAACAGCATGTCGGCATGAACCAGCCCGCCACTGAGGGCAAGGACGACGATGCCAAGCAGAATTCGGTTCATGACGCTGCCTCTCGATGGGCGTGGGATAGAGCCTTCGAGTCCACGCTACGCCGAGGGTTCGGATTTGTTAACCCGTCAGGCTTAAACAACATGTAACACGGCTTGACCAAGTGGCTGGCAACCCGCGCATCCCGGGGAAACTTTCAGTCGTGGCCGCTGGTCATCCGATCATCACTCGGAGAACTCACCATGGCTCGGGCAATCTGGAAAGGCGCAATCAGTTTCGGACTGGTGCACATCCCTGTCGCACTGGTCTCGGCGACCTCGTCGCAGGGCGTGGATTTCGATTGGCTCGACAGCCGCAGCATGGATCCCGTTGGCTATAAACGGGTAAACAAGGTCACCGGCAAAGAAGTTACCAAGGAACACATTGTCAAAGGTGTGGCCTACGAAAAAGGCCGATATGTGGTGCTCAGCGAAGAAGAGATCCGCTCGGCACACCCTGTTTCAACGCAGACCATCGACATATTCTCGTTTGTCGACGCCGATCAGATTCCCCTGCAAAACATCGACACGCCCTACTACCTGGCGCCGGACAAACGCGGTGGCAAGGTCTACGCGTTACTGCGTGAAACCCTGAGCAAAACCAACAAGGTCGCCCTCGCCCGCGTGGTCTTGCATACGCGCCAATACCTCGCAGCGTTAATGCCGCTGGAATCTGCGCTGGTACTGGTGAAACTGCGCTGGCCGCAGGAGGTACGCGGTCTCGATGAGTTGGAACTTGGCAGCGAAGTGACCAAGCCGCAGTTGGCCAAGGGTGAACTGGACATGGCCAAACGGCTGGTGCAGGACATGAGCGCCGACTGGAAGCCCGAAGACTACAAGGATGAATTTGAAGACAAGATCATGGCCCTGGTCGAGAAAAAGGCCCATGAAGGCAAGATCGAGGATGTTGAGACGGTGGGCGGCGAAGAAGAGCGTAAGACGGCCGATGTTATCGACCTGACCGAACTGCTTAAACGCAGCCTGGGCGGGAAAGCGGTGGCGAAGCCGAAAGCGAAAGCAGAGAAAACGGCGAAATCTGCGCCGGCGAAGAAGACCAAGAAGGCTTCCTGATAGTGATTGGTTGCCCTTGAGACCGTCATCGCGAGCAGGCTCACTCCTACAGGGAACGCATTTCAAATGTAGGAGTGAGCCTGCTCGCGATGGCGTCAGCAGCGTTTGTCTTGAATTTAGATCAGAATGAATACCGCGAGCAAACCACCGAAGATCGCCCACTTTTCCATGTAGTAGCGCTTGCGATTGCGCTTTTTCAGCTCTTTGCCACGCAGACGAATCTTGTAGATTCGGGTAAACAAGCGGTTGATCCCGCCAGTACGGTCGCTGGCATCATTCGGTGCGCCTGCCGCCGACATCACCGTACGGCTGAACCAGGCGTTGAACGCGGCGGCCCAGCGGTACTTCATCGGCCGTTCAATATCGCAGAACAGGATGATGCGGTTCTTGTCGGTGGTGTTTTCGGCGTAATGAATAAACGTCTCGTCGAACATCACCGCTTCACCATCGCGCCAATGGTAGTTCTCACCGTCGACGTTGATGTAGCAGCCGGCATCGTTCGGCGTGTCCAGGCCCAAGTGATAGCGATAGGAACCGGCATACGGATCGCGGTGACGGACCAGTTTCGAACCCGGGGGCAACTCGGCAAACATCGCGGCCTTGATCGAACCAATGCTCTGCACCAATTCGGTGGTGCGCGGGCACAGCTTCATGGCCGACGGATGGCTCTCGCCGTACCACTTCAGATAAAACCGCTTCCAGCCGCTTTTGAAGAACGAGTTGAAACCGACATCGTCGTACTGGTTGGAGCGCTTGATCTCGCCGGCACGCAGCAGGTTCTGCCCCTCCTCACGGATTTCTTCCCAGTGCGCCTGCAACGGGCTCAAGTCAGGAAACTCGCTAGGGTCCAGGTACGGCTTGTTCGGTTTTTTCGAAAACAGATAAAGGAAGCAGTTGATCGGCGCAAGAAACGTCGAATGGTCGCTCAGTTGTCGACCGAGTTTGTGTCGCACACGCCCACGCAGATGAACGTATGCAATGGAAATGACATAAATAGCAGCAATGATGAGTTTCACGGAAATCGTCACACGTCAGAAGTGAACAAACTGCGCGCCTGGCGGCCTGAGGCCCAGCGTCTCATGCAGTGGTCTGAATACACATGGCTCGTCCTTGGCCCGCGCCGTAACCGGACGCTCGGTGAAAGGTGGCATTTTAGCCACAGTTTGTCGCCAAAGGTGAGCGTTCATCTGTGAAAAACTGTCCCGCGCAGGTGCCAATCGGCGATCGTGGCGTGATCGCCCTATCGTTTAAAGAGCCAGACCAGTACAATCGCCGCCAAACTTTACGCGCCCCCCTTGGTTGATGACGGGACTTCCCCGCTTCAGCGCACTTTGACTCGGGCCAAGCGCTCCAGCCGCACCCTCGCTACTCAGAATGCTTCGCAGGAAAAACTCTTGATCTCTACAGCTAACATCACGATGCAGTTCGGCGCCAAGCCGCTCTTCGAAAACGTTTCGGTCAAATTCGGCGCGGGCAACCGCTACGGTCTGATCGGCGCCAACGGTTGCGGCAAGTCGACCTTCATGAAAATCCTCGGCGGCGACCTCGACCCGTCCGGCGGTCAGGTCATGCTCGAGCCGAACGTACGTCTGGGTAAATTGCGCCAGGACCAGTTCGCCTACGAAGAATTCACCGTGATCGACACCGTGATCATGGGTCACGAAGAGCTGTGGAAGGTCAAGGCCGAGCGCGACCGCATCTACTCGCTGCCGGAAATGAGCGAAGAAGACGGCATGGCCGTGGCCGAGCTGGAAACCGAATTCGCCGAGATGGACGGCTACACTGCCGAATCCCGTGCCGGCGAACTGTTGCTGGGCCTGGGTATCGGCATCGAGCAACACTTCGGCCCGATGAGCGAAGTTTCGCCAGGCTGGAAACTGCGCGTATTGCTGGCGCAGGCGCTGTTCTCCGATCCGGAAGTGCTGTTGCTCGACGAACCGACCAACCACTTGGACATCAACACCATTCGCTGGCTGGAAAACGTGCTGACCCAGCGCAACAGCCTGATGATCATCATCTCCCACGACCGTCACTTCCTGAACAGCGTGTGCACGCACATGGCTGACCTGGATTACGGCGAGCTGCGTCTGTTCCCGGGCAACTACGACGAGTACATGACCGTGGCGACCCAGTCCCGCGAGCAACTGCTGTCGGACAACGCCAAGAAGAAAGCGCAGATTTCCGAGCTGCAATCGTTCGTCAGCCGCTTCTCGGCCAACGCCTCGAAAGCCAAGCAGGCTACTTCCCGCGCCAAGGCGATCGACAAGATCCAGCTGGCCGAGGTCAAGCCTTCGAGTCGCGTGAGCCCGTTCATTCGCTTCGATCAGAACAAAAAGCTGCACCGCCAGGCGGTCATCGTCGAAAAAATGGCCAAAGGCTTCGACGGCAAACCACTGTTCAAAGACTTCAGCTTCCAGGTTGAAGCCGGCGAGCGCGTGGCGATCATCGGCCCGAACGGTATCGGCAAAACCACCCTGCTGCGCACTCTGGTCAACGAACTGACCCCGGACGCCGGCAGCATCAAGTGGACCGACGCTGCCGAACTGGGCTACTACGCCCAGGATCACGCGCACGACTTCGAAGACGACGTCACCCTGTTCGACTGGATGGGTCAGTGGACTCAGGGCGAACAGATGATTCGCGGCACTTTGGGGCGCATGCTGTTCTCCAACGACGAAATCCTCAAGTCGGTCAAAGTGATTTCCGGTGGTGAGCAAGGTCGCATGCTGTTCGGCAAGCTGATCCTGCAAAAGCCGAACGTGCTGATCATGGACGAACCGACCAACCACTTGGACATGGAATCGATCGAGGCGCTGAACCTGGCGCTGGAAAACTACCCGGGCACGCTGATCTTCGTCAGCCACGACCGTGAGTTCGTATCGTCCCTGGCCACACGCATCATCGAGCTGAGCCCGGATGGCGTGACTGACTTCAGCGGCACTTACGATGACTACCTGCGTAGTCAGGGTGTGGTGTTCTAAAACGCTGCTGCAACCTGAAAAGCCCTGTCCATGTGACGGGGCTTTTTGCATTTCAGGTTGAGGGATTTTCGGGTTCTGATCGTTCCCACGCTCTGCGTGGGAATGCATCCCGTGACGCTCCGCGTCACACGAGCGGGACGCGGAGCGTCCGTGGCGGCGTTACCACGCAGAGCGTGGGAACGATCAATCAATCCTCAGGAAAGTAGTTAGCCTGCTTTCTTTTATCTGACACCCAAGCCATGATGCGAACTCTCCCACCGCCGCCCGCGAACGAGTCCTCATGTCTGCGCAGCAACTGCCACCGCAAAGCTCCATGGCGATCACCCTGCAGATCGTTTCTATCGTGTTCTACACCTTTATTGCGTTCCTCTGCATCGGCCTGCCGATCGCGGTGTTGCCCGGTTATGTGCATGAGCAGCTGGGTTTCAGCGCGGTCATCGCCGGGCTGGTGATTGGCTCGCAATACCTGGCCACCCTGCTCAGCCGGCCAATGGCCGGGCGCATGTCGGACACGGTCGGCACCAAACGGGCGATCATTTATGGCTTGTGGGGGATTGTCCTCAGTGGCTTGCTGACGCTGGTCTCCACCCTGTTGCAGACTTGGCCGCTGACAAGCCTGGTCATTCTGATCATCGGCCGCTTGCTGCTCGGCATCGCGCAGGGCTTGATCGGTGTCGGTACGATCAGTTGGTGCATGGGCCAGGTCGGCGTCGAACACACGGCAAAATCGATTGGCTGGAACGGCATCGCTTCCTATGGCGCGATTGCGATTGGTGCGCCGCTGGGCGTGGTGATGGTCGCCGATTACGGCTTCACCAGCCTCGGCATCGCGCTAGCCGTGCTGGCGGCCGGTGCGCTGGTGCTGATTCGCAATAAGCCTTCGGTGCCGGTGATCCGTGGCGAACGCCTGCCGTTCTGGGCGGTGTTCGGGCGGATCGCCCCGTATGGCGCCAGTCTGACCCTGGCCTCGATCGGCTACGGCACGCTGACGACGTTCATCACCCTCTATTACCTCAACCGTGGCTGGACCGGCGCGGCGTACTGCCTGACGGTGTTTGGCGTGTGCTTCATCCTGTCACGGCTGATGTTTATCTCGGCGATCAGTCGTTTCGGCGGTTTCAGCTCAGCCATTGCCTGCATGAGCATCGAAACCGTGGGGCTTGTGCTGTTGTGGCTGGCACCGTCGACCGCATTCGCCTTGATCGGTGCCGGACTGGCAGGGTTTGGTTTGTCGCTGGTGTACCCGGCGCTGGGTGTCGAGGCGATCAAGCAGGTGCCCAGTTCCAGCCGAGGATCCGGGTTGGGCGCTTATGCAGTGTTCTTCGATCTGGCGCTGGCGATTGCCGGGCCGTTGATGGGCGCGGTGGCGTTGAACCTGGGGTATTCGTGGATTTTCTTCAGCGCGGCGCTGTTGTCGGTGATCGGGCTGGGGCTGACCTTGCTGCTGCAGCGCCGGGCGATTTCCTGAATCATCGACGCAAAACCAATGTGGGAGCGAGCTTGCTCGCGAAGGCGGTGAGTCAGTCAGCACATGTATTGACTGACACTACGCCTTCGTCGGAACGCCGCCCGGAGCAAGCTCGCTCCCACAGTTGCTGCGGTGCTGCGGGGATCGGATTATTGATCCGCGGTCTGCATGCCGGCCCGGGTTGGTTTACCCAAGGTGTGCGAGAAGAACCGTCCCGCCTCAGAGATCAGGTTGCGGTGAATATCCTCGCGATCCACCCCATCAGCATCGGTGCACAACGCCGGCATGGCGCGAATCTGTTCTTCGTTGCACGGCGCCATAAACACGAAGTGCCCAGCCCCGGCGAGTAATTTGAAGTCCGGTGCCGTCGGCAGTTTGCGCGCCAGCGCGGCCGCATTCTTGTCGAAGGCCACCAGTTTGTCACCATCACCGCTGTAGAGCAGCACCGGCACATGCACGTCAGCCAAGGTGTGACGACCGAACTTCAGGCTCAGCGGCGCCATCAGCAGCAGCGCATGAACGCGCGGATCGGCCACCGGTTGCAGATCATCCCGATCAACGATCAACTCACCCTGGGTGTTACAAGCATCACGATCGTCCGGGCGCTCTTGGCAATACCGACGCAGGCGATCGAGATCCGGTTGCGCCCCGGACAGGATCAACGCGGTCTCGCCGCCCGCCGAATAACCGATCACCCCGACCTGATCCGCATTGACGTAAGGCGCGAGCATGCGATCGCCCAAGGTTGCGGTGATGGCTTCGGAAATCTGGATCGGTCGCCCGTAGAGATTGCTCAGGGTGCCGAGTCGGCTGTGGTCTTTGGAATTGTCGCCGGGGTGAATCACCGCCACCACGACAAAGCCTTTGCGCGCCAGCGAAGTCGCCAGGTCGTGCAGTGCGAGCGGCGTGCCGGTGTTGCCATGGGAGAGCATCAGCATCGGGAAACGGCCGATGGCGACTTTGGTGTCTTCGCCGGCCTCGACCGAATAGCCCTCGAGCAGGCTCAGGTGCTCACGATCGCTGGAGGGATAAAAGGCGATGGCGCGCATCGGTTGCAGGTCCAGCGGATCGAGGAAGGTCATCTCGTGATAACCGACGCTCCAGACCGGGTGTCGCCCAGGCGCGGCATGCACTGTGTTAAGGCTGCCGAGCAGRCAAATCAGTAACGTTGCACAAAGACGCATCATGGGATGCCCCACCCTGTTGTTACTCAATCGAAAGTTCCGTTGCGTTGCGGGCCTGAAACCCCGGGGATTCGGTGTTCCGGTACGACAATGCACTCAGACGCTGATTGTGTGACTGCATAACCCGGGCCAGATTATGTAACAGTCAGAAACAAAAAACTCCGTATTCGCCCCTTGCGGAACCAGAATACAGAGTTTTTTGGGTATTACCTGAACATCAGCTGTTCTTTACGCAAGCCTTACGCGGCGGCGAACAGTTGCTCGCTGATCTTCGCTTGTGCAGCGGTCATCGCGTTGTTGCGCACTTCTTCGCCATACGCCAGGCCTTCAGCGCGGACGATTTCGATGTCGGTGATGCCGAGGAAGCCCAGTACCAGCTTCAGATATTCTTCGTGAGCGATGCCGCTGGCCTGACCGGCATGAATACCGCCGGAAGTGGATACGATCACCACTTTCTTGCCGCCGCACAGGCCTTCAGGGCCGGCTTCGGTGTAACGGAAGGTTTGACCGGCGACGGCAACGCGGTCGATCCACGCCTTGAGTTGGGTCGGCACGGTGAAGTTGTACATCGGAGCCGCGATCACCACGGCGTCCGCAGCTATGAATTCGGCCAGGGTCGAAGCGCTCAGTTCGGCTTCGTGCTGTTGAGCAGCGTTACGCAGCTCAGCGGTGGTGCCAGCGGCGACCAAGGTGGTCGACGAGAAGTGGCTGATGGCATCGGCGGCCAGGTCGCGGTAGGTCACCACGGCGCTTGGCTCAGCGACTTGCCAGGCTTTGACGACTTCGCTGCTCAACTGACGGGAAGCCGAATTGTCGCCCAGAATGCTCGAATCGATATGCAGCAGTTTCATGTGGAATCTCCTGGAAGGAATCGCCGGTGGCGACGGAATGGAGACAATCCTACGCAAGAAACCAATGGATGATTAGCCGCCTGAAATGCGATAGTTTGTCCCACCGATAGAACAGTCGGATATCCCTGATGCAAGACCTCAACGATCTCTACTATTTCGCCAAAGTCGTCGAAGCCGGCGGTTTTGCTGCAGCCGGGCGCTTGCTCGGGATTCCCAAATCACGGCTGTCGCGGCGCATTGCCGAACTGGAAGAACGCCTTGGCGCGCGTTTACTGCAACGCACCACCCGGCAACTCAATCTCACTGCAGTTGGCGAACGTTACTTGCGCCACTGTCAGGCAATGCTCCTCGAAGCAGAAATGGCCGATGAAGCGGTGGCGAGCATGTCCAGCGAGCCGCGCGGGCGACTGCGCGTGTCCTGCCCTACAGGTCTGGCCCGGGAAATGTTGCCGTGGGTGATCAGCGATTTCCTTGGCAAATTCCCCCAGGTGCAACTGGAAGTCGTACTGCTCAATCGCCGTGTTGATCTGGTCGGTGAGGGCTTTGATGTCGCGTTGCGCGTGCGTGAGCACGGTGACGAGGATCCGCTGCTGGTGACCCGGCGCCTGCGTCAGGCGCAGATGGTCGTGGTGGCCAGCCCGGCGTTTTTACAGGGCAAGACGATCAACCATCCGCAAGACCTGAAGCATCTGCCCGTACTGGGTGCGCTGGAGGCCGATCGTATGGTGCATGTGCGCCTGCTCGATCAGCAGGGCCACAGTTTCGAACTGAACATGGAGGCTCGCCTGGGCATCGATGATTTTGTCGTACGCAAGGCCTGCGTCCTTGCCGGTCAGGGGTTTACCCTGTTGCCGATGATGTATTGCGAGGCCGAGCTGGAAAACGGCACGCTGGTGCAGATGTTGCCGGAGTGGTCACTGCCCGGCGGCTGGCTGCAAGCGGTGTATCCGCATCGACGCGGGGTGATGCCAGCGGTGCGCGCGTGGATCGATCATCTGGTCGAGTCGTTCAATGCCTGTGGGGAGCGGTTGTTATGAACAAGGGAAAGATGAACGAAGCCGACGTTGCGGCGTTCTGCCTGGCATTGCCGGGCGCTCGGGAAGATTACAAATGGGGCGGCGTGCGAGTGTTTTCGATTGCCGGCAACAAGATGTTTGCCTTGCAGGGGCTGCGTGGGGATTCGCTGGCGTTCAAGGTTGATAAAGATCTGTTTCTCGGTCATTGCGACCGTCCGGGGATTCACCCGGCGCCCTATCTGGCCCGGGCGCAGTGGATCATCATGCATCCGCCCTACCCGTTGGGCGCCGAGGAATTGCGCGGGTTGTTGCAACGTTCGCATCAGCTGGTGGTGAGCAAGTTGCCGAAAAAGACCCAAATCGGTTTGTTGCTGTAAACCCGATCCCTGTAGGAGTGAGCCTGCTCGCGATAGCGGAGTGTCAGTTGGAATTTCTTTGGCTGACACTCCGCTATCGCGAGCAGGCTCACTCCTACATAGGGAGTTGCGGTGTATTCAGAACAGCGTCAGCAGATTCGAGCCAAGAAACAGCTGGTCGATCCAGAACACCTGGTGCAGCAACACAATCACCCAGAACAGAATCTGAAACGACACCTTGCGCGTCTTGTGCCGGAACACCTGCTGGGCGATCAATGCACCCGGCCAGCCGCCCGCCAGTTCCACAGCATGAAGGATGTTCTCCGGTGTGCGCCAGGCGTCGGCGCGCGCCTTGCGCTTGTCTGCCCAGTACATGAAGAACGCCAACACGCTCACAACACCGTAAGCCGTCAGCGGCACCAACGAAATCCCGCGCAACCACATCGACACCGAGCCGAACAGCGGCAACGCGCAGACGATCAACAGAACCAGCAGTTTCAGCTTCAGATGCTGGATGTTGTTGCCGCCCGAAGGTCGCCCTTCGGGCCGGCGTGCGCGGGAATCACTCATGGCTTGGCCGCCGCCCAATCGATCCAGCCAAACTGCCACGTCGCCAGAATGACCAGACCAAAAACGATCCGATACCAGGCAAATGCCGCATAGCTATGGCTGGCAATGAACTTGAGCAAGCCGCGCACGGCGATCATGGCGAAGATGAACGCGGTGACAAAGCCGATGGCAAACACCGGGAAGTCCGCCGGGACAAACAGATGGCGGTACTTGTAGCCCGAGTAGACCGCCGCACCGACCATGGTCGGCATCGCGAGGAAGAAGGAAAACTCGGTGGCAGTCTTGCGCGACAGACCGAAGAGCAACCCGCCAATGATCGTCGAGCCGGAACGCGAAGTGCCGGGAATCATCGCCAGACACTGAGCGAAACCAACCTTCAAAGCATCTTTCCAAGTGATCTCGTCGACTGTTTCGGCGTGCACTGCATGCTGACGCTTTTCCGCCCACAACATGATGATGCCGCCCACCACCAACGCGGTCGCAACGGTAATCGGATTGAACAGGTATTCGTGGATCAGGTCGGCAAAGATCACGCCCAGCACCACGGCGGGCAGAAACGCGATCAGCAGGTTAGCGGTGAAACGACGGGCACTGGGCTGCGTCGGCAAACCGATGACCACATCGAAAATCTTGCGGCGAAACTCCCAGACCACCGCGAGGATCGCGCCGAGCTGGATGATGATATTGAATGCCATGGCCCGTTCGCCGCCGAAGTTCAGCAAGTCGGCAACGATGATCTGGTGTCCGGTACTGGAAATGGGCAAAAACTCCGTCAGCCCTTCTACAACTCCTAGTATCAGTGCCTGCAAGGCCGTCCAAAGATCCATCAATCCCCCAAAGAGCGATGCGCGTCGGCATGCCCCGATAGTATTTTTTTACGTTCACTGCGATCAGCGTAGCTGGTTATGGCTGTACCGATTCCGCACGCACAGGATCCACACGAAACGGTCAAAATTCCGTGAAATTTCAATTTGGATTCAGGTTTTCACGCGCGGGGCCGAAATCCTAACAGACAAGCCTTATTAGCGCTGCCGCGTTATACGACTTGGGTCGCGTATGCCCGCTCACGAAATCGTGGTTGGATGCTGGCGGTCGTTTATTACAAGAAAAAGAATCCGGAGTGACAGCGTTATGAACAGCTTGCGCAGTGTGTCGATCAGCCGACGCTTGTGGCTCATCTTGATTGTGGCGGTGGTCATGTTGCTGACCTTGGGCGTGTTGATGCTCAAGCAAATCCACGACGATCTCTACCACGCCAAGGCCCAGAAAACCCAGCACGTAGTACAGACCGCCAGCGGCCTGCTGACCTACTACCACGACCTCGAAACCGCCGGCACCCTGAGCAAAGAGGCGGCGCAGAAACAGGCGCTGACGGCGATTCGTGGCCTGCGCTACGACCAGAGCGATTATTTCTGGATCAACGACCTCACGCCCGTGATGGTCATGCACCCGACCAACCCGAAACTCGAAGGCCAGAACCTCTCGGCGATCCGTGACCCGGACGGCTTTGCGGTGTTCAACGAAATGGTCGCCATCGCCAGGTCCAAAGGCGCCGGCATGGTCGACTACCGTTGGCCGAAACCCGGGGCCAGTGAGCCGGTGGCCAAGACCTCCTACGTCAAACTGTTCGAACCGTGGGGCTGGGTGCTCGGCTCCGGGGTTTACGTCGACGACGTGCAGGCGGAATTCCAGGGCCAAGTGATCAAGGCTACGGTTATCGGCCTGGCGATTGCCGTGATCATGGCGCTGCTGGTGATCCTCATCGCGCGCAGCATCGTCCGTCCGCTGCAGGAAACCGTGAACGCCATGGCCAACATTGCCAGCGGTGAAAGCGACCTGACCCGCAGCCTCGATACCCATGGCAAAGATGAAGTCACTGAACTGGCGCATCACTTCAACGCCTTCACCGCCAAACTGCGGCGGGTGATCGGCGATTTGCAGGTGTCGGCCAGTGCACTGGGTCAGTCGTCCAGCGAACTGGGCAACGACGCCTCACAAGCGCAGCAACGCAGCCAGCAACAATCGCAGCAGATGGAACTGGTGGCCACCGCGATCAACGAGGTGACCTATGGCGTGCAGGACGTGGCGAAGAACGCCGAGCACGCCGCCGCCGAAATGCGCGATGCCGAAGCGCAGGCACAACAGGGCCAGATCAACATCGATGGCAGCTTGCAGCAGATCGACAAACTGTCCGGCACTATCGATCAAGCGGTGGAGGTGATCCGCACCCTCGCCGCCGAAAGTACGCAGATCGGCAGCGTGCTGGAAGTGATTCGCTCGATTGCCGAACAGACCAACCTGCTCGCGCTTAATGCCGCGATTGAAGCGGCGCGGGCCGGTGAGCAAGGTCGCGGGTTTGCCGTGGTGGCGGATGAAGTACGCTTGTTGGCACAACGTACGCAGAAGTCGACGGCGGAAATCCAGTCAATGATCGAGCGTCTGCAGAACCATTCCGAAGCCGCTGTGAAAGTGATCGGCGACAGCAGCAAGGCGTCGCAATTGACCATCGAACAAGCCGGGTTGGCCGGTGCGAGTCTGAATGCGATTGGCCAGGCACTGCGTAATCTCAATGGCCTGAACGCTTCGATTGCCAGCGCCACGTTGCAGCAGGCGCATGTGGTCGAGGACATTAATCAGAACGTCACTCAGGCGGCCGGCCTCTCGCACAGCACGGCGATCGCTGCCGAACAATCGAGTGCGGCCAGCCTGAAACTTGGCCAGTTGAGCGAACAACTCAACGCCCTCCTGCGCCAGTTCCGCGTCTGACCCAAAACCTGTGGGAGCGAGCTTGCTCGCGAAAGCGTCAGGTCAGTCAAAGAAGATTTCGACTGCACAGGCCCCTTCGCGAGCAAGCTCGCTCCCACAGGGTTCTTCAGTGTCTGGGCGAATGCAGTACAATCCGCCCCCTCCTCAATTTCCCCCAAGGAACCCCCATGTCTGGGCTTGAACTGTTTGCCGCCGCCCTCGGGGTGATCGCCGTGTGGCTGACGGTCAAACAGAATCCGTGGTGCTGGCCGATCGGTCTGGTCATGGTGCTGCTCTATAGCTGGATCTTCTTTGAAGTAAAGCTGTATTCGGACATGTTGCTGCAAGTGATCTACGCCGCGCTGCAAGTCTATGGCTGGTGGCAATGGACCCGCGCCGGGACGATGCATGACGGTCGTGAGGTCACGCGCCTCGATCAACGCTCGGTCCTGATCGGCTTGGGCGTTGGCGCGGTCGGCAGCCTGTTGCTCGGTGCGGCCATGGCTCACTGGACCGACGCCGCGCAACCGTGGCTCGATGCCGCGCTGACCGGTTTCAGCCTGGTCGCGCAACTGTGGATGGCGCAGAAACGCCTGCAATGCTGGGCGCTGTGGTTTGTGCTGGATGTGATCTTTGTCGGCTTGTTCATCTATAAGGGGCTGTACCTGACCGCTGCGCTGTACGGGCTGTTCACTCTGCTGGCGATCCAGGGCTTTCGTGAATGGCGTGCTGACCCGGCGTTGCGCACATGAAGGTTGTGGTCCTGACCGGCCCCGAATCCACCGGCAAGAGCTGGCTGGCGGCGGGCCTGCAACAACGCTTTAGCGGCTTGCGGGTGGATGAATACGTGCGTCGGTTTATCGAACTCAATCCCCGCGACACTTGTCTGGCTGATATCCCGGAAATCGCTCGGGGCCAGTTGCACTGGGAAGATGAAGCGCGGGCGCAACAGCCGTCATTGCTGATCCTCGACACGCACTTGCTGAGCAATATGCTCTGGAGTCAGACGCTGTTCGGCGATTGCCCGGCCTGGCTGGAATCCGAATTGTTGGCGCGGCATTACGACCTGCACCTTTTACTCTCGCCAGAGCAGATCGACTGGACCGATGACGGTCAGCGCTGCCAGCCGGATCTGGACGAGCGTCTGGCGTTTTACCAGGCCACGCAGAACTGGCTGGAAAACCACCATCAACGCTTTCAGGTCATCGAGGGCAATTGGGCCGAGCGCCAGTCGCAGGCGTTTGCCGCCGTCGAGCAACTGCTGGCTGAGTGACCCGGTCAAAGGGTTCCTTCCCACGCGATTTCCCCTGTTTTGGGGACAAAGTGTCCAATCCTGAAACACTCGCCCGCGTGCAAAGTGCCCGTTTCAGCACGGTTCACAACTTTGTCATGCCGGTTGTTACGTGGCTGAAACACCTTGGCGCAAACCCTTGTGCCAGAGCTTTATTCAGCCAATAGACAGGTCAACGCCACCCTGCGTGTATCAGCCATGAAACAGGCGGTGTATCAGGCCGGCGCATCTATTCCCCAAGCAATTGAAATTGAAAGATATTTCAAAAGCGGCACAGCTTTCGCTCTCTCCTTCACAACGCTGACTAGGGCCAGCCCACTGAAGAAGGAATTGCAGCCGTGGGGAATATCAAAAAAGGTTTGACCTGCCTTCTGCTGATCGGATCAGCAGCCAGTACGTTCATCAGCTTCAACGTGCAGGCAGAAGGCAATGGCGTGATTGTCCTCAACCGCGATGTTCAGCCTATTCCTATCGGTCGCAGCGGCGGTAAAGACCCCTATCCAACCACAGTCAATGCTAACCCTTCAGCCCGCATCAATCAGGCGATGAGCAGCACTGAGCTCAATGACGGTGAGTTTGCCAGCGTAGCCAGTGGCTCCTCGATCCGCGGCAACATCAGCACACCGACGGCGAATCTGCCCGGCATGAACACCCTGACCAATACCAACGGCCTGCCCGGTATGAGCAGCGGCCACGGCGGCGGCGCCGGCGGTTCCATCTCCAACACCGTCAACCGCGCAATGGGCGCAGGCCTTGCGCCGCTGACCCGCATGGCTGGAGGCCAATAAGATGAATCGCACCCTGCTCCTGCTCGCCCTCTTCGGTTGCGCCAACGCCATGGCCGCCGACCCCAGCTCAGTGAACAACGCGAACATTCAGGACACCGGCATTCAGTACCGCGGCAACTACAACGTCAACCAGGCCGCTGGCGATCAGATGCAACAGACCAACACCAAGGCCATTGCCATCGGCACCTCGGCCAGCGCCACCACAATCGTCCGCCAGCACATCGACACACCCGGTAACCCGTCGACGAATGCCAGCGCGACCATTGGCGGCAACTCATTCAGTAATGGCAACGGGATCCTCGGTGTGAACCAGGGCGCCGGTGCCAACAACCAGATGGCCAACGTCACGCGCGTCAGCATCAGTGCTGGCCCGCAGAGCGTTGACGACAGTGCCCTTTCGCAACAGAACGTGGCGCTTCTACCGAGCTCAGGAGCAACTGGTACCTCACCCGGCAGTCGCCAGGTCACGACAAGTGATCAGGCCTTCACCGGCAGCCGCGGGGTAATCCAGGTGAACCAGAGTGCTGGGGTGGGGAACCGTATGGCTAACACCCTGAGCATCCGGGTCGCTGACTGACCCAAACAACAAAAGCAGTGCAATTAGAAAGTACCAACACTTAACCAACTAATAAGCACGATGGAGAAACACCATGAAACCTACAATGGCTCTCAAACCACTGGTTTTCGCACTTGCAGCAGTGATGGCAATCGCAGCACAGGCAGGCGGTCGTGATGACGATCATGGTAACGGGCACGGCAATGGTCATGGCAACCATGAACCAAAAGGCCCTACCCTGGAACAACTTCTGCAAATCGGCGCCGGCGCTGGTGCTGCCGTACTCGACACGCAGAACAGCGATGGCAACCTGGTGGGCAACCAAGGCACCAAAAATGATGCCTCCGTTCGCGACTCCGCCAATGGCACCAACGGCAACGTCGGCATGAACAACACCGCCGGGGATGGCAACCAACAAGACAACGCCGCTGCACTGGCAACTGCCGACGAAAGCTTCATCTTCGGCAGTGCCGTGTCCGTTTCCAGCGCGACTCAGGTCAACAACAACAACGCGGTTGCCAACTACTCGACAACCAACAACGCCAACCTCAACAACGTGGGTAACGGCGGTTCCGGCAACATCGGTGTGAACAACAGTGCCGGCAACTTCAACCAACAGAAAAACAACCTGGCCATTGCTGTATCCGGTGGTCGTGTAGCTAACGCCGCTGCCGCTGCCAACCAAAGCTCCACTGGGTTGACTGTGTCCAACAACGGCACTCAAACCTACAAAACCGATACTCTGAGAGGCACCTTCACCGCTGCCGGCGCATTCGTGGCAGCTGGCAAAGCGACCATCGAAGGCGACAAAGGCCATGGTGGT
Source organism: Pseudomonas sp. P4_D7 (assembly GCF_056401755.1). NCBI lineage: Bacteria > Pseudomonadati > Pseudomonadota > Gammaproteobacteria > Pseudomonadales > Pseudomonadaceae > Pseudomonas > Pseudomonas sp. P4_D7. The sequence goes on from NZ_JBFUIR010000006.1 coordinate 65,590, forward strand.
GGCGGTTATGGCGACAACGACCGTGGTCATGGCGGCAACGGCGGCAGCAAAGATCAGAAAGCGACCTTTGAAGCTGTCGGCATCTTCGGTCTCGCCGGTGTAACCACGCAACAAGTGCTGACCCCTGATGGCTGGAAAAACCCTGTGACCAACAACGCAAGCATCTCCAACGTTGGCAACAACTTCTCCGGCAACGCTGGTTACAACAACGCCGCTGGTGTTGGTAACCAACAAAGCAACTCGCTGTCCATCGCTGCAGGTTGCAAAGCCTGCCTGTAATCGCGATCGAAACGAAAGCCCCGGAAACGGGGCTTTTCCTCAGTCCGCAAAGGCGTATCGATCATGCGTAAGACTGCCCTTTTCGCTCTGCTTTGCCTGTCCGGCCTGACCCAGGCTGCCCAGATGCCAGTCGCTGCCCTCCCAGGCGGCGTACTCGTCTACAAGAACGTGCAAAGCATTCGTGAGCGCAAGTTTTCCGACATTGTCGAACAGAAAACCGATTTCAGCTGCGGCGCTGCTGCACTGGCTACGGTGTTACGCCAGGCCTATTGGCTCGACGTCGATGAGGAGCACATCATCAAAGGCATGCTGGTCAACGCTGACCAGGACCTTGTTCGTACTCAAGGGTTTTCCATGCTGGACATGAAGCGCTACATAGAAAGCATCGGCATGCGCGCCAGGGGTTACAAGATTCCGCCGGAAAAACTCGATGCTGTAACCATCCCGGTGGTGGTACTGATGGAAATTCGCGGCTACAAGCATTTCGTGGTTCTGCAGCGTTCGGACAAGGATTGGGTTTACATCGGAGACCCGGTTTTAGGCCACAAGCGCTACAAACATGATGACTTTGTCAAAGGTTGGAACGGCATTGTCTTCGCCATCGTCGGCCCCGGTTATGACAAAACCAATGCATTGCGCAGCCCGCCGACACCGCTGACGGCGAAGAACAAGCTGGATAACTTCAACCCTGTCAGAGATGCTGAATTGATGGACTTCGGGTTCATACAGAGCGACTTCTTTTAATCGCCGATTATAAAGAATGGGGCTGGATGTCCCGGGAGCAGCAAATGAAAACCTCATACTGGCTGGCCGCCGCCTGCCTGGCAGCGAGTGCGTCAGGCTATGCCAATGCAGGATTCAAACCTATAGAAATACAAGACAAGGAGTTGTCCGAACTACGTGGTCGTTATGTCATGCCGGGGCGGATTATCAGCTTCGGCATTGTCATGAGCAGTACCTGGCGCAACGCCAGTGGCGATTTGATCGGGGCTTCGACCTCGATGCAACTTCAGGCAGCAACGGTAAAACCTGAATTCTATGTTCAAACCATCAAGGAACACGGCAACGGCAGCACCCTTTCTACGGGTACCGGCACAATCACCGGTGGCGCCGGCCTCGACAGCAGCCAGGGCGTAACACAGAGCGTACGCGCTGCGGGTGACAGCAATACCGCCTATAACAACGTTGCCATCAACGTTAAAGAAGCCAGTCAGGCGCCAGCACTGGTGCCCACCCAAGGGCAGGCGCTGATGGCCGGGCAAACCATCGGCGGCAGCAATGCCGCAGGCAGCGTGGCGGTTTCGGCCAACGGTGGCGGCGTACAAATGGCCATTCAGGCCTCCGGCAATCAAGGTACGGCCCTGCAACAGGTCGCCCAAGGCGGCTTGCTGCAGAACACCCGTTTGCTCGGCAGTGCCAACGTGGTCAATAACATGACTCAACTCAACGTCGTCCTGAACAATAACGGCATGAGTGCCGGCGCACTGGATTGCAACCTGACTCAGCTCAGGGCACTACGAAATATTGGATATTGAACTACGCTGAGTCTCGATCATTGGGCTTAAAGGGACGGCTTATTCATGTATCGATCAGTATCACTGCGTGCCGCTGTTTGCTTGAGCACCCTTCTACCTGCAGCGATGCTGCAAGCGGCACCGGACGCCGACGTAGAAGTCCTGAAACAAGAGCTTCTGGAGCTGAAACAACGTTACGAAGTACAACAAAAGGCCCTGGCGGTACTCGAACAACGGGTTCGCCAGGTCGAAGATCAACCGGCGGCGCCACCACCCAAAAGGTTGGCCAAGTCGCCGTCGGATATGAAAGGCAATCCAAAAGTGGCCACCGGTACCGGGGCCGCAGCAGCGTCGGGGGGCGCAGCCGGAGGCAGTGGGGCTTCTTACGGGCAATCGCTGGCAGATGATTCGCAACCGGCACAGAGTGTGTCCAACCTGTATGACGAGGCCAGTGGCTTCTTCGGCGGAGGCAAATTCAGCTTCGAAACCGGTATCACCTACTCGCGCTATGACACCCGCCAGTTGATCCTCAACGGCTTTCTGGCCCTCGACTCGATCTTTCTCGGCAACATCAACCTCGACCGGATCAAGGCCGACACCTGGACCCTTGACCTCACGGGCCGCTACAACTTCGACAATCGCTGGCAGTTCGACCTGAACGTGCCCGTGGTTTACCGCGATTCGACTTATCAATCCGGCGGCGGTAACGGCGGAGCGTCCAACGTCACGACCGAGCAGGACGTGACACGCGATCCAACCATTGGCGACGTCAACTTCGGCATCGCCTACAAGTTCCTCGATGAGTCAGCCAACACGCCGGATGCGGTCGTCACCTTGCGCGTCAAGGCGCCAACCGGCAAGGATCCGTTCGGGATCAAGCTGCGCCAGACCGACGCCAACTCCAACCTGTTCGTGCCTGACACCCTGCCCACGGGCAACGGCGTCTGGTCGGTCACGCCGGGGATCTCGCTGGTCAAAACGTTCGACCCGGCGGTGCTGTTCGGCAGCTTGTCCTACACCCACAACCTGGAGGAGTCGTTTGACGACATCAGTTCGACGGTCAACCAGAAAAACCCGGGCAAGGTCAAGATCGGCGACAGCTTCCAGATCGGCGCCGGTATTGCGTTTGCGCTGAACGAGAAGATGAGTATGTCGTTCTCGATGTCTGACCTGGTGCAGCGTAAAAGCAAGCTGAAGCAGGATGGCGGCGATTGGCAATCGGTGGTATCCAGTGACGCCAACGCCGGTTATTTCAACGTCGGCATGACCATTGCGGCCACCGACAACCTGACCATTGTTCCGAACTTGTCGATCGGTTTGACCGACGATGCACCGGACTTTTCCTTCAGCCTGAAATTCCCTTACTACTTCTAGGAAAAAGCAAAAGATCGCAGCCTGCGGCAGCTCCTACAGGGATTACACAAACCCAATGTAGGAACTGCCGCAGGCTGCGATCTTTTGATCTTCAGGTATCTAGCGAATCTGGTGTTTATGCAGCAGGCGATAAAACGTCGGCCGAGACACCCCGAGCACTTTGGCCGCCACACTGAGATTATCGCTGTGCCGGTTCAACACATCACACAACGCCTGGCGTTCGGCGCGGGTCTTGTAATCTTCCAGCGTGCCCATCGGTGTGGCGATCGAGTGCTGACTGATCAAGCCCAGATCCCGGGCCTCGATCTGCCGCCCTTCAGCCAACACCAAACCTCGTCGCACACGGTTGGCCAGTTCACGGACGTTACCCGGCCAGTCATGTTTGCCCATGGCAATCAGCGCGTCTTCGCTGAAGCTACGCGGGCGGCGACCGGTTTCATGGCTGTAGAAGTGGGAAAAGTGGTTGGCCAGCATCGAGAGATCACCATGGCGTTCACGCAACGGCGCGGTGACCACTTGCAGCACGTTGAGCCGGTAATACAGGTCTTCGCGAAAACGTTTCTTCTCGATGGCCGCCTCAAGATCGACGTGAGTCGCCGCCAGCACACGCACATCCACCGGGATCGGCTGGCTGCCGCCGACGCGTTCGATGTGTTTTTCCTGCAAGAACCGCAGCAGATTGGCCTGCAGTTCAAGGGGCAAATCACCGATCTCATCGAGAAACAGCGTGCCGCCATTGGCTGCCTCAATGCGCCCGACCTTGCGCTGATGCGCACCGGTAAACGCGCCTTTCTCGTGGCCGAACAGCTCGGACTGAATCAAATGTTCGGGAATCGCCCCGCAATTGATCGCCACAAATGGTTTGCTGTGACGTTGGGATTGCCGATGCAGCGTGCGCGCGACCAGTTCTTTGCCGGTACCGCTTTCACCGCGGATCAGCACCGGCGATTCGGTCGGTGCCAGTTTGCTGAGTAACTTGCGCAATTCGCGGATCGGCCTGCTGTCACCGAGCAGTTCATGTTCGGGCTGATCGACATGAATCGTGCCCTGCCCACGCAAGCGCGCCATGCCGAATGCCCGGCCAAGGGTGACCTGCACCCGCGACACGTCGAACGGCAAGGTGTGGAAATCGAAAAACCATTCACAGACGAAGTCACCGACGTTCTGTAAACGCAGGACTTCCTGATTGAGCACGGCGATCCATTCAGTGCCGCTGCGACTGATCAGCTCCTTGACCGCCTCGGGGCGTTCGAGATGAAACGGCTGTAATCGCAACAAGCCGACATCACAACTGCGGTCGGCGGCATTTTCCAGGGTGCAACTGTCAACATCCCAACCTACGGCGCGTAATCCGGGCAATAAGCGGTGGCAGTCGTCGCACGGATCGACTACCAATAAACGTCGTAACGCTGGCGCTTCGCTCATGACTGTTCCTTGGCGCCAAATTATTAGAAATGATTGTAAAAACAGTCATTTGGCAGACCCGACTGTAACATTAGCAAGATTTTGACAGCGCCTTGTATCGATTGCTTATAGGTGTACAAGCAAACGCGTTATAAGAAACCAGGTTGTTAGTTAGCTATCGACTAAATTGCTGTTTCAACCTTTCAGTGAGCTTTCAAAAACCTGGCAACAATGCAACACCCTGAAAGAAAGTTGAAATTTCTTTGTTTCATGTGTGACCTGCCTACCGGTTCGGTGCATCAGTACAAGTACCAGCCGAACGGTAAGCCCAACCGACGGCACATCATTTGATTGGGCACGACAGAGAGAAAACCCCATGACCGCCCCGCTCCGTATCAACGAAGCTCTTTTGATTGCCAACCACGCGTTCAAACCGTTCCAGTGCGTGGCCTGGGCGCCACAAGACGGCAATGGCGAGCTCAGCCTGACCGTGATCGACCGGACCAACTCGCACATCGGTCGCAAACAGATCCCGAGCAGCGCCTACTCCGATCCAGCGCAACTCGAGCAACTGTTGGAGCAGGCTCGCGCTGAACTCAGCGAAGAAGGTTACAGCTTGCAATCCTGGTCGATGCCACACTAACAGCCGGGCGATGCGGATGACGCTCAGGTCATCCGCCCTACTCGGTTAGTTCCAATCTTTTTAACGCTCCGTACTTTTGCACAACTATTTGCAACTTGTTCAGGCGTAACTGCTTGGCCGGCTTGCTATTGGTTCAAAAAGACACTGTTCTGGCACAGTGCGACCGTCCATCTGTTAGTTCTTACAGTTGTACTTCTCCCGGTTCAGGGATTGAATGTTTCGCTCATGCAGTTACCCGCCCGGTTCCCGGTACCAGGTCAACTCGCAAGGAGATGCGTGCATGTCCACTCTGAACACTTTCGCGCTGCCGGTGGCATCAACTTCTTTATTGAGCCGAGCCGGTCAACTCGACAGAACATTTGCCGCTAACGGCGTTGCTCAAGTGTATTTCGCTGGCAGTGTGTCCAGCCTGACCGAGGACATCGCCCTCGATGTGCAGGGACGGGTGCTGGTCGCAGCAAAGGTCGGCCTCGCCACCGGTAGCCGATTCGGCCTGGCACGGATGCTTGCCGATGGCTCGGCCGATCTGACCTTTGGCGATCAAGGCAGCGTGATCGAAACCTTTGCCCCGGGCTTTGAAGCCACGGCCGGTAAAGTCCGGGTACTCCCCGACGGACGCATCCTGCTCGCCGGCCTGCATTATGAAAACGCTCATCGCACCTTGCCGGCTCTGGCCATGTTTGACGCACAGGGCAAGCCGGATCTGCGCTTCGGTGACAACGGTCGTCAGGTAGTGCGCCTGCCCGGCGACTTGTCCATGGGCAGCCGTGATGCCTGGCTACCGCCGGGCGTCCCGGGTGCTGAAGCCTGCGACTTTGTAGTCCAGGACGACGGCCATATTCTGCTGATCGCCAATCACCATTTCGAACTCGCCGACCATGCCGGCATGCTGATTCGCCTCAAGCCCGACGGCAGCCTCGATGAAACCTTCAACGGCCGCGGCTTCGTGATGATTCGCCACTTACTGCTCAACACCTGGCTCAGCAGCCTGCTGTTGCAAAAGGATGGGCGAATTGTAGTGGCCGGCTCCATCGACTTTCCGCAGGAAGGTTTGTTGGCGCGCTACCTGCCCGACGGTCGCCTCGACGAACGTTTTGCCGTGGACGGCTTCATGGCGTTCAAGGCTCACGGGCAAAGCGCCCAGGTCAGTCAGGTCCTGGAATCGGCCGATGCACTGCATTGTTTCGGCAGCAGTCGCGACCCGATTCGGTGCATGGCGTACAGCCTGCACACCAACGGTCGACCGAACCTGCACCATCACGGCGTGCAACCACAGTTGCTGGAAATCGGCCCGAGCGGCTGCCAATGGAGCGCCGCCCAGCGCATGGCGGACGGCCGCATCATCGCGGTCGGTGCAACCATTGGCGGATTCGAAGCGGATTTTATTGTTGCCCGTTACCAGAGGGACGGCGGCCTGGATCACAGCTTCGGTGACGGCAAAGGCTGGCTGCGCACGCGTCTGGGGCGCAGTCTCGACACCGCCAACTCGCTGGCCGTGCAAGCGGACAATGCCATCCTCGTCGGCGGTTATTCATTGGATGGCAACTACCGAGCCATGGTGGCGCGTTACCTGAACCATTGAAAAACACGCACTGTACTTGATCTTCCGCAACGCATCCGGCAACTTGCGCGCTTCTAAAGACAAGGAGCAGCCGATGTCCGGTTCAATGGCCCAGGCGTTCGCGCAAAATTTTCTCGGGCACTCGCCACGTTGGTACAAGGCGACCATCGTCGGTTTCCTCATCCTCAACGCCGTCGTGCTGTTCAGCGTCGGCCCGGTCGCGGCCGGCTGGTTGCTGGTGATCGAATTCATCTTCACCCTGGCGATGGCGCTCAAGTGCTATCCGCTGATGCCCGGCGGTTTGTTGTTGATCGAAGCACTGCTGCTGAAGATGACCACCCCCCAAGCGCTTTACGATGAGCTGGTGCACAACTTCCCGGTGATCCTGCTGCTGATGTTCATGGTGGCCGGTATCTACTTCATGAAAGATCTGTTGCTGTTTCTATTCTCGCGCCTGCTATTGGGCGTGCGTTCAAAAGCGATACTGGCCTTGCTGTTCTGCTTTCTTTCCGCGTTCCTGTCGGCATTTCTCGATGCATTGACGGTGACTGCGGTAATCATCAGTGCGGCGGTCGGGTTCTATTCCGTTTATCACCGTGTCGCGTCGGGCAACGACCCGCGCCAGGACAGTGAGTTTGCTGACGACCGGAACCTGCCGAAACTTCACCATGACGATCTGGAACAATTCCGTGCGTTCCTGCGTAGTCTGTTGATGCACGGCGCGGTCGGTACGGCGCTGGGCGGTGTCTGCACACTGGTGGGCGAACCACAAAACCTGCTGATCGGCCACGAAATGGGTTGGCACTTCGCGGAGTTCTTCCTGAAAGTCGCGCCGGTATCGATACCGGTGCTGGCAGCGGGTCTGGTCACCTGCGTGTTGCTGGAGAAGCTGCGCTGGTTCGGCTACGGCACACTGCTGCCGGACAATGTTCGCGCCGTGCTGGCCAACTACGCCGCCGAAGACAATGCCGAGCGCACAGCGCGCCAACGCGCAGCCCTGCTGGTGCAAGGCGCGGCGGCACTGATCCTGATCGGCTGCCTGGCCTTTCACATCGCCGAAGTCGGTTTGATCGGGTTGATGGTGATTGTGTTGATCACCGCGTTTACCGGCATCACCGACGAACATCGTCTGGGCAGCGCATTCAAGGACGCCATGCCGTTCACGGCGTTGCTGGTGGTGTTTTTTGCGGTGGTCGCGGTGATTCACGATCAACAGCTGTTTGCGCCGTTGATCGAGTGGGTGCTGGCCCTGCCGGTCGAGCAACAGCCGGGCATGCTGTTTATTGCCAACGGCCTGCTGTCGGCGATCAGTGACAACGTGTTTGTCGCCACGATCTACATCACCGAAGTGAAACAGGCGTTCCTCGCCGGCCACATGAGCCGCGAGCATTTCGAGACGCTGGCGATCGCGATCAACACCGGCACCAACCTGCCAAGCGTGGCGACACCGAATGGCCAAGCCGCATTCCTGTTCCTGTTGACCTCGGCGATTGCACCGCTGGTGCGTTTGTCGTATGGGCGGATGGTGTGGATGGCGTTGCCGTACACGTTCGTCATGGGCCTGCTGGGCTGGTACGCGGTGAGCTATTGGCTCTGATCAACACCGCGTAAAAACTGTAGGAGTGAGCCTGCTCGCGATAGCGGTGTGTCAGCCCAGGAAATGGTGACTGATACATTGCTATCGCGAGCAGGCTCACTCCTACATTTGGTTTTGCGTGCTTTCAGCGAGGGAGGATGTATTTCTCGATCGCTTGCGCCACGCCGTCTTCAGTGTTCGGCGCGGTGACCACGTCGGCTTGGCGCTTTACGGCGTCCTCCGCCTGGGCCATGGCTATCGAAAAGCCTGCACAATGGAACATCGCCGGGTCGTTGCCGCCATCGCCGATGGCCGCTGTCTGCGCCAATGGAATACCGAGATGTTCGGCCAGCGTCGCCAGCGCGGTGCCTTTGTTGGCTTCCAGCGCCGTGACGTCGAGATACACCGGTTGCGAACGCGACACTTGTGCCATGCCATTGACCTTGGGCAACAGGCGCGCCTCCAGTTCGATCAACAGCTCAGTGTTGTTACTGGTCGCGACGATCTTGTCGATGCGCTCAAGATACGGCTCGAAACTCTCCACCACCACCGGCGGATAACCGAGGCCATGCTGCTCGCGCGGCACCATTGGCCCGTGCGGATCCTTGAGCAGCCAGTCGCCGCCGCTGAACACCCAGATCTCGACTTCCGGCTGATCAGCAAACGTGGCCAGCGCAATCAGCGCGGTGCTGGCCGGCAGGTAATGCGCGACCAAAAGACTGCCGTCAGGATTGACGATAGTGCCGCCATTGAACGCCGCCGTCGGCAGATCAACACCCAAGGCTTCGATCTGCTGCAACATGGCTTTCGGCGGTCGACCGGTGGCGAGGCTGAACAACACGCCCGCCTCACGCAGCGAACGCACTGCTTCGATGGTGCGCTGGCTCAGCGTGTGATCGGGCAGCAGCAGCGTGCCGTCCATGTCACTGAGCAGAAAACGGATAGGTTGTTGCGGAAAGTCACTCATCCGAGGCCATGCCAGACGCGACCATCGCGAGTCAGCAGGTCTTCAGCAGCCTGCGGGCCGTCCTCACCAGCGGCATAAGTCTGCACGCTCGCATCCTGCTGCCAGGCGTCGAGGAACGGCTGCACGGCACGCCAGCCGTTTTCGATGTTGTCGGCGCGCTGGAATAACGTCTGATCGCCGGTCAGGCAGTCATAGATCAGGGTTTCGTACCCGGTCGACGGCTGCATCTCGAAAAAGTCTTTGTAGGCAAAACCCAGCTCGATGTTGGCCATGTTCAACGCCGGCCCCGGCCGTTTGGCCAGCAGGTCGAACCACATGCCTTCGTTGGGCTGGATCTGGATGCGCAGGTAAGTCGGCTGCAATTCGTCGACTTCGGTATCACGGAACTGCGCGTACGGCGCCGGTTTGAAGCAGATGACGATCTCGGTGTCGCGCACGCTCATGCGCTTGCCGGTGCGCAGGTAGAACGGCACGCCGACCCAGCGCCAGTTGTCGATCATCACCTTCAGCGCCACGTAGGTTTCGGTGTTGCTGTCAGGCGAGACGTTGGGCTCCTGGCGATAACCGCTCAGCGGCTTGCCGTCGACCTCACCGGCGCTGTACTGACCGCGCACCGAGTTGGCCCGCGCCTCTTCAGTGGTCCACGGACGAATTGCCCCCACAACCTTGGCTTTCTCGCCGCGCACCGCGTCGGCGCCAAACGCGGCCGGCGGTTCCATGGCGACCATGGCCAGCAACTGGAACAGGTGATTGGGCACCATGTCACGCAGGGCGCCGGTGTGTTCGTAAAAACTGCCACGGGTTTCGACGCCGACGGTTTCAGCGGCAGTGATCTGCACGTGGTCGATGTAGTGATTGTTCCAGAAGGCTTCGAACAGGCTATTGGAGAACCGGCTGACCAGAATGTTCTGCACGGTTTCCTTGCCCAGATAATGGTCGATCCGATAGATCTGCTTCTCGGACATCACCTTGAGCAAACAGGCGTTCAACGCTTCGGCGGTTTGCAGATCGGAGCCGAACGGCTTCTCGATCACCACCCTTCTGAACGCTTCGGGAGTTTCCTCCAGTAATTTGGCAGCGCCCAGTCGGCGCACCACTTCACTGAAGAAACGCGGCGCGGTGGCCAGGTAGAACACCGCATTGCCGGTGCCGCTGTCGGCGATTTTCGCCGCCAGCGCGGAATAAGTGCTGTCGTCCAGGAAGTCGCCCTGGACGTAGCTGATACCTTTGGCGAGCTTGGCCCACAAGGCCGGATCAAGCATCTGATCGCCCTTGCCGACCTTCGCCGCCACTTCGGTGCGGATGAAATCTTCGAGCTTCTGCGCGAAGGCTTCATCGGTAATGGCGTTGTGGTCAACGCCGACGATCCGCAGATTGTCGTCAAGCAAGCCGTCGCGACTGAGGTTGTACAGCGCCGGCATCAGCAAGCGCTTGACCAGGTCGCCGTGGGCACCGAACAAAAACAGCGTGGTCGGTGGTGCGGGTTCTGCCTTGGATTTTCTGCGGATCGTATGGGTCATTTCTTCGGTGTCTCCACGTGGCCGCCGAAGCCGAAGCGCTGGGCCGAAAGAATCTTGTCGCCAAAGGTGCCCTGACCGCGCGAGCGGTAGCGCGAGAACAGCGAGTTCGACAGCACCGGTACCGGCACTGCTTGTTCCATGGCCGCTTCGATGGTCCATTGACCTTCACCGCTGTCGGCAACCGAACCGGAGAAACCGTCGAGCTTCGGATCGCTGGCCAGTGCATCGGCAGTCAGGTCGAGCAACCACGACGACACCACGCTGCCACGGCGCCACACTTCAGCGATGTCGGCCACGTTGAGGTCGAAACGCTGATCTTCCGGCAGGCGCTCACTGGACTTGGTCTTGAGGATGTCGAAGCCCTCGGCGAACGCGGCCATCATGCCGTACTCGATACCGTTGTGAATCATCTTCACGAAGTGCCCGGCACCGGCGGGACCGGCGTGGATGTAGCCGTGTTCGGCGCGGTGGTCGTCGGACTGGCGATCCTTGGTGCGCGGGATATCACCCATGCCCGGCGCCAGAGCAGCGAACAGCGGGTCGAGGCGCTGCACGGTTTCGGCGTCACCGCCGATCATCATGCAATAGCCACGTTCCAGGCCCCAGACGCCGCCGGAGGTACCGACGTCGATGTAGTGCAGGCCTTTCTCGGCCAGAGTTTTGGCCCGGCGGATGTCATCCTTATAGTTGGTGTTGCCGCCGTCGATGATGGTATCGCCGGCTTCGAGCAAAGTGCTCAGGGTGTTGATGGTGTCTTCGGTCGGCGCGCCGGCCGGCAACATGACCCAGACCGCACGCGGTTTGGCCAGGCCGGCAACCATTGCCGGCAAGTCGGCGACGCCGGTGGAGCCCTCGGCGACCAGGTTCTCGATGAAAGCGGTATTGCGGTCGTAAACAACGGTGGTGTGACCGTTGAGCATCAGACGTCGCGCAATATTGCCGCCCATGCGGCCCAGTCCAATAATCCCGAGTTGCATGTGCTGATGCTCCTTACTACAAATAAATGTGTGTCATTGGTTATAGCCCAACGCGACTGATGGAGGTTAGTCCAGAGCGTTGCGATGAAGTTTCCGGGCATTGTGCCCGATCCAGACTGATAACGCCCCGAATCCTGCCGAAGACACACCGACCATGAAAAATAAAAAAGTTCCATTCACAGGCAAAAGAAATCAAAATCGGCGCCGATAGTAAGTCAGTACCCCAAAGCGGGGACGACCTACAGTTGATGCACGCCATTTGCGAGGTGAGCAATGGGCACAGTACACACAGCAATGCCGCCACAAACCCTGTACGTGACAATCCGTCGCGATGAATTGCGCCAGTTGAAAGACGAACGCGACCAGTTGAAACAGGAGCTGGCGCAGCTGCGCCTGTTGACCCAAGGTGTGCAGCCGCAACCTTTGCCGGTCGTTCAGCGTCACCCCCACGCCTGATCCCCGCCTGTTTCGGGAACGGCCACCGCTGTTCCCGACATGATCCATCGCTGCCCGCCTCTCTATAGAGCAAAGCGGCAACTCACAAACTTTTCACATTCTCTTCGTAATACTCCGCCCCATTCTGGCCGTACCTGCGCGTACGGCCTCCGTTCGTCGGCTTCATGGATGTTCCGGCGGTGGTTGTAACGAGTGAGCTGGAGCGCCGAATGGCATTGTTCAAACGCAGCAAAACGACTGCGACAGGTTTCGACTGGGCCGGTTTTATCTGGCTGTTTGTATTCTTCTGGTACTTCTCGGGTATCACCCAACTGCTGATCCAGCTGACCGGCACCTCCGGCTTCAGCGGATTCCGTCAGGCGTTCTTCATGAGCGCGCTGTGGCTGGCGCCCATGCTGCTCTTCCCCAAACGCACCAAACTGCTCGCTGCCGTGATCGGCGTGGTGTTGTGGGCCTGCTCGATGGCCAGTCTTGGCTATTTCTTCATTTATCAGCAGGAATTCTCGCAAAGCGTCATCTTCATCATGTTCGAGTCGAACATCTCTGAAGCCGGCGAGTACATGACCCAGTACTTTGCCTGGTGGATGGTGGTGGCGTTCCTTGCCCATACCGCATTCGCGTATTTCCTGTGGACCCGCCTGCGCCCGGTGTACATGCCCCGTGGCCGTGCGCTGGTCGCGGCGACGGCGATCGTGATCGCGGTGGTCGGCTACCCACTGGTCAAGCAAACCCTGCGCATGGGCACCTTCGCCCAAGGCTTCGAGAAATTCGAAACCCGTATCGAACCGGCGGTGCCATGGCAGATGGCCGTGGCCTACCACCGTTATCTGGATACCCTTGCCGACATGCAGGGCATGTTGCATAACGTGAGCAAGATCCCGCCGCTGAAAAACCTCAAGGATGCCTCGGCCGACCAGCCGAAGACCCTGGTGCTGGTGATCGGTGAATCGACCAACCGTCAGCGCATGAGCCTTTATGGCTATCAGCGCAACACCACGCCGGAACTGGACAAGCTCAAGGATCAACTGGCGATCTTCGATAACGTCGTCACCCCGCGTCCGTATACCATCGAAGCGTTGCAGCAAGTGCTGACCTTCGCTGACGAAGAGCATCCGGATCTGTACCTGTCGACGCCGTCGCTGGTCAGCATGATGAAACAGGCTGGCTACAAGACCTTCTGGATCACCAATCAGCAGACCATGACCAAGCGCAACACCATGCTCACCACGTTCTCCGAACAGGCCGACGAGCAGGTGTACCTGAACAACAACCGCAACCAGAACGCCGCGCAGTACGATGGTGATGTGATCGAGCCGTTCAACAAGGCGTTGGCTGACGCCGCGCCACGCAAGCTGATCGTTGTGCATTTGCTCGGCACGCACATGAGCTATCAGTACCGCTATCCGCCGACGTTCGACAAGTTCCAGGACCGCACCGGCGTACCAGCCGGCGTGCGTGACGACCAGGTCCCGACCTACAACAGCTACGACAATGCCGTGCTGTACAACGACTTCGTGGTGTCGAGCCTGATCAAGGATTACGCCAAATCCGATCCGAACGGCTTCCTGCTGTACCTCTCGGACCACGGTGAAGACGTGTTCGACTCAGTGGGCCACAAGACTCTGGGCCGCAACGAAAACAAACCGACCGCGCCGATGTACACCATCCCGTTCATGGCCTGGGCGTCGCCGAAGTGGAAAGCCAACCACGACTGGAACTTCGCCGCCGACCTCGATCGTCCGTACAGCAGCTCGCATCTGATCCACACCTGGGCTGACCTGGCCGGTTTGAGCTTCGATGAACTCGACCACAGCAAGAGCCTGGTCAGCGACAGCTTCAAGGCTCGCCCCCTGCTGATCGGCGACCCGTACCAGACCGAGCAGCGTGCGCTGATCGACTTCAGCTTGATGAAGCCGAAGAAACCCGACGCCGCGCCGGCGGATGTCGCGCAGAAGTAACACCAGAAGGGGCCGAAACCGGCCCCTTTTTCATGTCCGCAGAAAACTCATCCAGCCGGCCTCGAATTTCGATTGTTACCTCTGCCCCATCCAATGCGTCGCCACGGTCAGCTCTGACAGGTGCCCCCCGTTCCCGACTATCAAATGTTCTGCAACATGCTGCAAAAACTCCACTGAACGGGCGTTAACCCCGAGTTAATTCAGGCCTCCCAGACTCTCTTTCGAGATCTGCTTCATGGACGAACGGCTCCCACTTGTTCAGTAGGAGGCACCATGAAAATCACTACCGCAATCCTTGCCGGGCTATTTGCCTTGGGTTCTGCCAGCGTTTTTGCCGAGGGCGGCGCTGAGCGTATGCGTTATTACTACGACAATTTCCCGGTTCACCAGGCCCAGAGCGAGCAGAAGAGCGACGCCAACGCGAAGGAAATTCGCGTTCCCGCCGATCAGACGGCGCAAGTGACCGAGTCGTATCGCGACTGAGATTGACCGAGCAACCGATGGACCTTCCGTGGCTCCGCTCTGGCCTGGAAGAAGACAGTTTGGCGCCCTGATTGGGGCGCCTTTTTTTGGGGTTCATTCAGTCGATTAGTCAGGATTGGATGTCCGGCTTTTGATTTGTGGTGAATTCGCCCCTCACCCCAGCCCTCTCCCGAGGGAGAGGGAGCAGTTTTGTGGGCTGTTCAGAACCTGAGTTCGGCTCGATGTTTCAGGTCGGCGTACGTTGCCCAAACACCTCGGTCAGTCCCCTCTCCCTCTGGGCGGTCCGACGTTTCGGGAGGGTTAGGGTGAGGGGCATTTCAGGCTTTCAGGCCTGCAGATTCTTGATCCAGAACAGCATACGCCCGTGATCCGGGTCGAACATGCCCGGCGCAAAGCCGAATTTGCTGTAGGCATTCTGCGCCACGGCGTTGCCTTCCAGCACTTCGAGGGTGATTTTGCAGCAACCGCGCTGGCGAGAAATTTCCTCGACTTTCTGCAGCATCTTCTGGCTCAGGCCGAGACCGCGAAAGCGGCCCACCACCGCCACGTCATGGACGTTGACCAGCGGCTTGCAGGCAAACGTGGAAAACCCTTCAAAGCAGTTCACCAGCCCCGCCGGTTCACCACCGACAAAGGCCAGCACACTGAACGCATGCGGGCGCCGGGCCAGTTCTTCGGGCAGCCGACGCAGCAGCTCAGGGTCGAGCGAATGACCGCCGCCCATTGGGTCTTCTGCATAGTGGTTGAGCACGATACCGATGGCCTCGGCGTGCGTTGGATTGCTGTAGCTGGCCTGAAGTACAAGAATTTCTGCGGAATCCATTTCCATCCCCGAACACAAAAGCCCCGGCGCGCAAAGTGCGTACTGAAAGGCTGCCTGACATTAGCGCGGGGGTGATCGGGCGGGCAACCGACAAATGCAAAAGACTTTTGCTGTTTACCCGTCAGTGCCCCCAGATCAACTCTTCGGTCCAGCCCAGTTCGGCAAAGTCCTCGGCGCGTAGACTGCTCTCGCCGACGCAGAAAAACTCATCCAGTTGCGGCGGTTTCACCACGGTATCGCTGAGCATCGCATGCACCTGCCCCCGGTGATGAAGCTGATGCTCGAACAGGTGCGAAAGCATGCGCAAGCGGCTGTCGTGCTGCGGCGTATCACGGGCGATAGTGACGATGCGGGTAAGATCGGCATCGCGCAATTGTTCGCAATAGGCGATCAGCCGCCGATCAACATGAGCCTGCTCTTCGCGCAGTTGCGGGCCGTCGGCAAACGGCTCGTCCACGTTGAAAAACACGTAGCAATCGGGGTGCGGTTCAGCTCCGCGCAGCTCGCGCTCCAATGCATCGACGTAGAACCAGTCGCAGGTGAGGATGTGATTGAGGGTCAGACGAATGCTCGGAAAAAAACTCACCCGAGGCGCCGCCAGATCCGTCGCACTCAACTGCGTCCAGGCCTTGGCCAGACGATGATTGGCCCAGGCATTCTGGTATGCCATGGTCAGCAAATGATGGGATAACGCTTGGCTCATGTCGGCGCCCTCTTCCATTCAAGCTTCGGCAAAACGCTGCAGCTGCATCTCCTGCAAGCGACTGAGGGTGCGGCGGAACGGAAATTCCAGATAACCCTCGGTGTACAGCGCATCCATGGGTACTTGCGCTTCGATGTACAGCGGCACCTTACGGTCGTAGCACTCGTCGACCAGCGCAATGAAACGCCGCACGCCGTCGTCGTGAACCGACAATTGCGGTAACTCACGGTCGCCCGCAACTACCCGCTGCGCGGCGTCTTCAGTGCCGCGCGCGATTCGCCCTTCGCGTTTCTGCGCACTGAGATTGGGTACTTCGCTCAACAGAATAGCCGTGTAGCGGTCGCACAACGCGATGAAATCCATGGCGGCGAACGGCTGCTCGCAGAGATCGGCGTAGCGGCACCACAACACCGTTTCACTGGCCTGGACTACGTTCAACTGGCGATGACCGACCGCCACCGGTTCGGCGCTGGCTGCTTGGCCGGCGGTCAATGCCTGAAAGACTTCCTCTAGCGCACTCACCGCAGACGTGGCGACAAAGTAGCGTTGCAGACCTGCCCCCGGATGCAAGCGATGATCCTCGGCGCCATTCACCGCAACCACCTGCATATGCGCCTTGATCGCGGCAATCGCCGGCACAAACCGGTCGCGATTGAAGCCATCGGCGTAAAGATCATCCGGCGGCAGATTGGACGTACAGACGATCACCACGCCTTCGTCGAACATCACTTGAAACAACCGACCAAGAATGATCGCGTCACCGATGTCGTTGACGAACAACTCATCGAAACACAGCACCCGCACCTCGGCCGCCAGCTCCCTGGCCAGCGCACGCAACGGATCGGCAATCCCGGTCAACTGGAATGAACGCTGATGGACCCAGCCCATGAAGTGATGAAAGTGTTGGCGTCGCGCCGGCACCCGCAGGCTCTGATAGAACTGATCCATCAGCCAGGTCTTGCCGCGCCCGACCGGCCCCCACAAATAAACGCCGCTGACCGAGGCGGCCCCGGCGTGCAGCGCTTCATGGCATTTTTGCAGTGCCCAGACCGCGTGTTCCTGGGCTTCATCCTGGATGAAACCCTTGTGTTGAACGGCGTGTTGCCAGGCGCTGAGAGGAGAGTCGAAAGTCATGCGCGGCAGTATGCCACGATGGTTACAGGGAAATATCCAGTCGGGCGATTTTCCCCTGCTCGTTCAAGCGAAACGTGTAGCGCAGCTGCGCCGGGCTGCCGGGGAAAGTTCCGGAAATCAGCCCGTTTACCAGCACTTTGCCGGTGCGCTGCTGCACGTCCAGCACTTCGACCCGTGGCTGATAGCGCTGCCCGGTGTCGTGCATCCATTGCGCGATGGCTTGCGGGCCGAACTGATGTTGGCCCTCGTCGAACACGTTGGCATCCTCGGCAAAAAAACTGGCGACCCTGGAAGTATCGCGTGCGTTGGCCGCATCGATATACGCAGCAATCGCCGGGGCCAGTGCAGAGACGGGATGAGACATGGTTGCAGCTCCTTTTTGTTTGGTTCTGCGACCATCCTAAAACAGCGTTGCGTCAGTTTTTGTCAGGAGTGAAACGTCCGCTTTCATCCAGTTGCATCTGCTCGCGCCATGTGCGCAACAGATCGCTGCGCCGTCCCGGATAACCCTCGCCCTGGCGGCTGGCTGCGCTGATGCGGTCGGTACGAAACGTACGATAGGCGCTGCGCAACTCGCACCACGCAACGATGATTCGCACCTCATTGAGGAAGCCCAGCGCCAAGGGCCAGATCAACCGCTGGCTGGCCACCTGTTGCGCGTCGGCGTAATCGATGTGCAGTTTGGCCTGGTCGCGGATGGCATGGCGAAACACGTTCAACGGCACGGCGTTTTGCGGAAAACCATAACCCGGCGGGCCCGCCATCACGGTGGGATTGCGCAGCGCTTCCTGGGCCTGCGGATCGAGCACGGCAGCAATTTTCGCCAGCGCATCCGCTGCGGCTTTGCCGAGGACTTCGTCACCGCGCTGATCGACGTAACGCAAACCGAGGACGATGGCTTCGGTTTCGTCGGCATTGAGCATCAGCGGCGGCAGAAACAAGCCGCTGCGCAACACATAACCGATCCCCGCTTCGCCATGGATCGGCGCGCCGAGGGCGGTCAGTTCCGCGATATCGCGATAAAGCGTGCGCTCGGACACTTCCAGCTCGGCAGCCAGGGTCGCCGCCGTCACCGGGCGCTTCTTGCCGCGCAGCACTTGCAGCAAAGTCAAAAGACGAGTGGTACGCGACACGTTGGGGCAGGCTCTGGAGGGCAAAGATGTTCGAGCTTAGCAGAGGCTGGTGTCAGAAACTGGCAGGAGCCTTGGCTGAAAATGTGGGAGCGAGCCTGCTCGCGAAAGCGGCGGGTCAGTCAACAAAGATGTTGGTTGAGCTGACGCCTTCGCGAGCAGGCTCGCTCCCACAGGGGTTATCGTGTGCGGGTTAAATATCAACCTTGTGGCGGGCGGCGTAGAGGCAGAGCATTTCCATCGCCAGTGTGGCAGCGGCCAGTGAGGTGACGTCGGCGTGATCGTAAGCCGGGGCGACTTCCACCACGTCCATCCCGACCAGATTGATGCCGCGTAAACCGCCAAGAATCTCCAGCGCTTGCGCGGTGCTCAAGCCGCCGCACACCGGCGTGCCGGTGCCAGGTGCAAACGCCGGATCGAGGCAATCAATATCGAACGTCAGGTACACCGGGTTATCGCCAACCCGCGCGCGGATCGCTTCGACAATGGCGTCGCAACCACGTCGATGCACCTGCCGGGCATCGAGTACCTGAAACCCCATGTGATCGTCATTGGTCGTGCGCAAGCCGATCTGCACCGAGCTTGCCGGATCCACCAGCCCTTCCCGAGCGGCGTGCCAGAACATCGTGCCATGATCGACCCGCTTGCCCTCTTCGTCCGGCCAGGTGTCGCTGTGCGCATCGAAGTGAATCAGCGACAACGTCCCATGTTTGCGCGCGTGAGCCTTGAGCAGCGGGTAGCTGATGAAGTGGTCACCGCCAAACGTCAGCATCGCGCTGCCAGCGGTCAGAATGTGCTCGGCGTGAGCTTCGATGCTTTGCGGAATGCTGTGTGGCGCGCCGAAATCGAAATCGCAGTCGCCATAATCGATGACCGCCAGATGATCGAACGGGTCAAACGTCCACGGCCAGTGGCGTTCCCAGGCAATTCCGGTGGAAGCGGCGCGAATCCCGCGTGGTCCGAAGCGGGCGCCGGGACGGTTGCTGGTGGCGGTGTCGAACGGCACGCCGCTGACCGCGACATCGACGCCGCGCAAGTCACGGCTGTAGCGCCGACGCATGAAACTGGTAATGCCGGCGTAAGTACTTTCGGCGGCGGTGCCATAGAGGCTGTCGCGGGTCATGGCCTGGTCGTTTTGCATAGGCACATCCATCGTGGGGCTCCTGTTGTTATTGATGACTACGGAAAGTGGTCCACAAGCGCGTGCGCTGGCGCATGTCCTTGAGGCTCATGCTGCGATCGGCATACAGCCGCGCGCGAACTTCGCTCGGCGGATAGATGTCGGGATCGTTACGCACGGCCTCATCCACCAACGGCGTGGCGGCCTGGTTGGCGGTGGCAAAAAACAGTGTGTTGGTCAGTTCGGCCACGGAATCGGGGCGCAGCATGAACTCGATGAACGCCCGCGCGGCTTCGGGGTGCGGCGCGTCTTTGGGAATGGCCAGATTGTCCTGCCACACCAGCGTGCCTTCCTTGGGAATGCGGTAGGCCACTTCGTACGGTTTATTGGCCTTGTGCGCCTGATCAGCGGCCATGCTCGCGTCGCCGTTGTAGGTCAGCGCGAGACACACGTTACCGCTGGCCAGGTCATTGATCTGCCGGCCGCTGGCGACATAGAGCACCGACGGCTGGAGTTTCTGCAACAACGCCTCGGCGGCGGCCAGGTCGTTTTTGTCGGTGCTGTAGGGATCCWTGCCCAAGTAATGCAGGGCCAGACCGATGACCTCCTGCGGCGAATCGAGGATCGCGATACCGCAGTCCTTGAGCTTGCTGGCGTTCTCCGGTTTGAACAGCAGATCGAGGCTGTTCAGCGGCACATCAGGCAGCCGCTGCTTCACGGCCTCGACGTTCATGCCCAGACCCAGCGTGCCCCAGGTGTACGGCACGCCATAGCGATTGCCGGGGTCGACAGCGGCCATTTTCTCCAGCAAATCCGGATCAAGATTGGCGTAGCCCTTGAGGCCCTCATGAGGGATTTCTTTCAAGGCGCCGGCCGCGAGTCCCCGCGCCAGAACGCTGGACGACGGCACCACCACGTCGTAACCACTGCCGCCGGTGAGCAACTTGGTTTCCAGCACCTCGGAAGTATCGAAGGTGTCGTAACGCACATGAATACCGGTTTCCTGCTCGAACCGTTGCAGGGTTTGCGGTGGCACGTAATCGGCCCAGCTGTAGAGATTGAGTGTCTTGTCCTCGGCCTGAGCCTGAACAGCCACCGACAACAAAAGCGCGGGGAAACACAGCTTGAACACGGGAGCCATGACGAACACCTGACCAGAGGAAGTGGTTGCAGGATGCGCCGTCGGATACATTAGAAAAATTTTCTAATAATTATCCTGACTTTATCCAGGAGTAATGTGATGTTGGGTCAACTCCACGACGTGGACTTGCAACTGTTGCGCCTGTTTGTGCGGGTGGTCGAGTGCGGTGGCTTCAGCGCAGCCCAGGGTGATCTGGGCCTGAGCCAGTCGAGCATCAGCCAGCAAATGGCTAAACTCGAAACTCGCCTCGGCTATCGTCTGTGCAGCCGTGGCAAGGGCGGTTTCAGTGTCACGCCCAAGGGCGAGCAGTTACTGATCGCGGTGCGCACGCTGTTTGAATCGATTGAAACGTTCCGCCATCAATCCAACGGCGTCGCCGRGCGCTTGATCGGTGAAGTGCGCCTGGGGATTTCCGAGTCGGTGGATCAATCGGTGCTGCAGCGGGTGGCGGCGGCGATCCGGCGTTTTCGCGAGCGTGATGAGTCGGTGCGCATCGAACTGATCAGCGCCATGCCTGGCGAGATGGAGCGGCTGCTGTTGCAACAGCGGTTGGACTTGGCGATCGGCTATTTTTCGCAGGTGCAAAGTGCCTTCGACTATCGCCAGTTGTTCAGCGAAACCCAGCATTTGTACTGCGCTGCCGGCCATCCCTTGTTCACTGATGACGCACCCAGCGATGCCGCGTTGCAGGCCTGCGACCGGGTCGATCACCCCTATCGGTTTTTTCGCAGTGACGAGCCGTTTCAGGGCAAGGTCTGCTCGGCGCGCTCGGAGCAGGTTGAAGGCACGCTGACCTTCATTTTGTCGGGTAAACACGTGGGGTATCTTCCGGATCACTATGCGCGGAGCTGGCAAGCGAAGGGCCTACTGAAGCCGATCCGTGAGGGCGAGTTGAGTTTCGAAGTCGACTTTCATCTGGCCCGGCATCGGGCGCAGGTGCCGGGGGATGCGCAAAAAGCTTTTGAACAGGATTTACTGGGCGCATTCAATCTCGTGTAGGAGCTGCCGCAGGCTCGGGCCGCGATCGGACGATCTTTTGATCTTAAAAGATCGCAGCCTCGTTTCACTCGACAGCTCCTACACGGGCGTTTGCCGTAGCGACCCATAAAACCTGACCTTTCAGGCAGTTATTGCTCGTTGCCCTTACCGCCCTCTTCCGGCATTCTGCGCCTCCATTTTCTGACCCGGCCCCGCCTCGCGGCGCGCAAAACACCATGACCGCCTCTGAAAAAGCCCCGCGCAACAACGACCTGATTTACGGCCTCAACGATCGTCCGCACCTGACCGCCACAGTGTTTGCCGCGCTGCAACACGTGCTGGCCAGCTTCGTCGGCATCATCACCCCGACCCTGATCATGGGCGGCGCCCTCGGTCTGCAAAGTGAAATTCCCTACCTGATCAGCATGGCGCTGTTCGTTTCCGGGCTTGGCACCTTTGTGCAAGCCAAGCGTTTCGGCCCGGTCGGTTCGGGGTTGTTGTGTCTGCAAGGCACCAGTTTTTCCTTTATCAGCGTGATTCTCAGCGCCGGGTTCATGGTCAAGGCGCGCGGTGGCGGCACCGATGAAATCCTCTCGACGATCTTCGGCGTGTGCTTTTTTGCCGCGTTCATTGAGGTGGTGCTGAGCCAGTTCATCGGCAAACTGCGCATGCTGATTACCCCGGTGGTCACCGGCACCATCATCACGCTGATGGGGCTGTCGTTGATCAAAGTGGCGATGACCGACATTGCCGGCGGTTTCGGCGCGCCGGATCTGGGCGCAGCCAGCCATGTGTTTCTGGCGGCGCTGGTGATAGGCACCATCGTTGTGTTGAACCGCGTCGACGTGCCGTTTCTGCGCTTGGGCGCGATCGTTATCGGCCTGACCCTTGGCTACGTAGTCGCATGGCTGATGGGTACCGTGGATTTCGCCTCGATGCCAGAGGTGCCGCTGGTCAGCGTGCCAGTGCCGTTCAAGTACGGTTTCAACTTCGACTGGGTGGCGTTCGTGCCAGTGGCGGTGATTTTCCTCGTGTCGCCGCTGGAGGCCGCGGGTGACCTGACCGCCAACTCGATGATTTCCCGGCAACCGGTCAAAGGCCCGCTGTACATCCGGCGGATCAAGTCCGGCCTGCTCGCCGACGGCCTCAACTCGGCCATGGCCGCCGTGTTCAACAGCATGCCAATGGTGACCTTCGCGCAGAACAACGGCGTGATTCAGCTCACCGGCGTGGCCAGCCGTTACGTGGCCTTCTTCATTGCCGGTTTGCTGGTGCTGCTGGGACTGTTCCCGATGATCGGCGCGGTGTTGCAACTGATGCCGAAACCGGTACTCGGCGGCGCCGAACTGGTGATGTTTGGCACTGTGGCGGTGGCCGGGATCAAGATCCTCGCCGAAGCCGGTCTGCATCGACGCAACATGCTGATCGTGGCGATTTCGCTGGGCATGGGCCTCGGTATCGCGGCGGTGCCGGAAGTGTTGCGCGAACTGCCGCAAGCGCTGCGCAACATCTTCGAATCACCGATCACTGTCGGCGCGTTGTGCGCTATCGTGCTGAACATCTTCCTGCCGGAAGAATTCATTGAGCTGGAAGAAGACGATTTCGACCCGGAAGCTTCTATTCTTCAGGTCATGGAAAATCCGGATATGCCGGCCAAAGGTGAACCTGCCCCAGCGGCGGCTGTCGCACAGTTGAACCGCTAACGTCTGGCCTTCAATAGAAAGGGCTGAGCCGGCGACGGTTCAGCCCTTTTTTGTTGAGAGACCGTTTATGCGCCGTTTTCAAGCCGTCATTCTGTCACTGCTTCTGCTGTCCCTCAGCGCCTGTGCGCTATTCCCCAACCGTGATCCGGTGAACATCAACGTAGTCGGCCTCGAACCGTTGCCGAGCCAGGATCTGGAAGTGCGCTTCGCCATCAAGATTCGCGTACAGAACCCCAATGAGACGGCCATCGACTACAACGGCATCGCGCTGGATCTGGAGGTCAACGGTCATTCACTGGCCTCGGGTGTCAGCGATCAGAGCGGTTCGATCCCACGCTTCTCCGAAACCATTGTCAGCGTGCCGGTCAGCATCTCGGCGTTCTCGGTACTGCGCCAGACCTTGGGCCTGAGCCAGACGCAAACCCTCGACAATCTGCCCTATGTGCTGCGCGGCAAGCTTGCCGGCGGCCTGTTTGGCACCATGCGTTTTGTCGACAGCGGCAAGCTCAGCCTGCCCAAGGCCACTGCCGCGACCTGGTAAAAATGCGTTAGCCTGCTTCTTTCCCCAAAGACATTCAGGGAGGCTGCAGGTTTATGGAAGACACACCGACGCTGTACACCGAACGACTGATCCTGCACCCGTTGCAACTGGCCGATGCCGACGCCGTGCAGCAACTGTTTCCCCACTGGGATGTGGTGCGTTATCTGAACGCGGCGGTGCCATGGCCGTATCCCGAAGACGGCGCCCTCACCTATTTGCGCGATGTTGCCTTGCCGGCCGTGGCGGCGGGCAACGAATGGCACTGGTCGATTCGCCGCAAGTCCGCGCCCGAACAGTTGATCGGCAACATCAGCCTGATGGATCAAACTGACAACCACCGTGGATTCTGGCTGACACCGGCGTGGCAAGGTCAGGGCTTTATGACCGAAGCGAGCGCAGCGGTGACCGATTACTGGTTCAACGTACTTCAACGCCCGCTGATGCGCGTGCCGAAAGCGGCGCCGAATACCGGCTCGCGCAAACTCTCGGAGCGCGCCGGGATGCGCTTGATCCGGACCGATGAAGATGATTTCGTCGGTGGGCGTTTTCCACGAGAAATCTGGGAAATTTCCCGGGAAGAATGGCTGCAACAACACAAAACTTAAGCTTGTAACTAACTCCTGTGGGAGCGAGCTTGCTCGCGAAAGCGGAATATCCGTCAACCAAAATGTTGAATGTGATGACGCATTCGCGAGCAAGCTCGCTCCCACAGGTTCTCAATAAGACTGGGGTTATGTGTTGAATCGCACACCCGGTTTGGCGCGCTCATCCACACTCAACTCAAACACATCCGGCCGCGCGTAGTGCCCGACCACATCGTAGTCATACCGCGCCCGCACCAGTTCATCGGTGTCAATTTGCGCCGTGAGCAACCCCGCCTCGCCCCGCAACGGCCCGGCCAGCACGTCGCCCATCGGCCCGACAATCACGCTCCCCCCGGCAATCAACGGGCGATCCGCCGGCCAGTTGGCAATCTCCATGCCCAGTTCATTCGGTGACGCCTGCACCTGACAGGCGCTGACCACAAAGCAACGGCCTTCATGAGCGATGTGGCGCATGCTGACCTGCCACATCTCGCGCTCGTCGACGGTCGGCGCGCACCAGACTTCGATGCCTTTGGCGTACATCGCCGTGCGTAGCAGAGGCATCATGTTTTCCCAGCACACCACCGCGCCGAGCTTGCCAACCTGACTGTCGAACACGGGCAAGGTCGAGCCGTCGCCCTTGCCCCAGATCAGCCGCTCGGTGCCGGTGGGCATCAGTTTGCGGTGTTTGCCGACAAGTCCGGCCTGCGGGTCGAAATACAGCGCCGTGCAATACAACGTGCTGCCAGCCCGTTCAATCACGCCGATCACCAGGTTGGCCCCGGTGCGCGCCGACAGACCGGCCAGCGCTTGCGTTTCGGCACCCGGCACATCGATCGCATTGGCAAAATATCGGGCATAGGCTTCGCGCCCCTCGGGCAGGCGATAACCCAATTGCGTGCCGAAGCCCTCGCCTTTCGGATAACCACCCAACAGCGCTTCCGGCATCACCACCAATGCCGCGCCAGCCTCGATGATCGCGCCCTCCCAACTCAGAATCTGTTCCAGGGTCGCGCTTTTGCCTTCGGGCAAAGCGCCGATTTGCAGCGCAGCAACAATTGATTTGGCCATCGCGATAACTCCATGAGGTTCAGTGGTTGCCGATTCTGCGGCGCCACGCGATCATGAATAAAGCCCCATTCACTGCTGAATGATATGAGCCAAATGAATATCGCCACGGTCGACCTCAACCTGCTGAAAGTCTTGGAAGCCCTGCATGAAGAGTCAAGCGCCAGCCGCGCAGCATTGCGACTGGGGGTGACACAATCGGCGGTCAGTGCGGCGCTGCGCCGCTTGCGCGAGGTCTACGGCGATCAATTGTTCGTGCGTACCGGGCGCGGCCTGGCACCAACGCTCAAGGCCAATCAATTGAAACCGGTGGTCAGCGAAGCGCTGAACAAGTGCCGGCAAAGCCTGGCGATGGTCGACCCGGCGGCCAACCAGTACGACGGTCGCTCGGTCACCGTAGGACTGTCGGATGATTTCGAAATTGCCTACGGTCGCCGCCTGATCGAGGAAATTGCCCGCAGCGCTCCGAAGTTGCGCCTGATCTTTCGTCAGACCCATAGCCAGATCGTCGCCCGCGCGCTGATGGAGCGCAGCATCGATCTGGCGATTACCGCCGGAGGCTTTGCCAAGCGCTTGCTCAGCCGTCAGGTGTTGGGCGAAGGCGGTTATGCATGTCTGGTCGATCCGGCGAGCCTTGCGCCCGGTCAGCAGCAGATCGATCTTGAGGAGTTTGTCGACCGCCAGCACATTCTGGTGTCGTCCGGCGGCTTTATCGGGATCACCGATGAGGGTTTGGCGGCGCTGGGCCTGAGTCGACGGGTGTGCGCGTCGACCACGCATTTCGCCGCGCTGCCGTATTTGCTCAAGGGCAGTCGGGCGGTGGCGACGATTCCGACGCATGCCGCCGAAAGTATTGCTGAGCTCAGCGGCCTGGCGCTGCTGCCCTGCCCGCTGAAACTGCCGCGTTATCCGATCGAACTGGGCTGGCGTACCACCACGCAGATCGATCCGGTGGTGGTCAAAGTCCGCGAAGCGATTGCCGCGACGTTCACCTGAAGCGTTACTTGTTCGCGGCCATCAAGCGATTGACTTCACTGCGCACCATGTTGGCGAACTCCGGCGGCGACATGCCGTCCAGTTCCGCGCGGACCCACTCGGCCCATTTGCCTTTGCGCTTGCCGCGCTCGCCAAACAAACGCGCGGCTTCGCCTTTGGCTTTGCCCAGATTGTTTTGCCAGAGTTCGAACAGACGGGATTTCTCATCTTCCAGCGCAGCGCGCTCTGCGAGTGATTTGTCGGCCAGATTGAAACTCATGGGGAATTATCCTGCTGCGTAAAATGGCGACATCTTACACGCTCGACGGAAATCTCCCGCGCAGGTTTTTATTTCTGACCTAAATTCAGTGCAACTTTTCAGCAAGCGCCACACTCCATTGATCACTGTCCATTCAACTGCAAGGAGTCACCCAATGGCCCGCAAATCCGCCGTGCAAGCCGCCGAAGATCAAATCAAGGATCAGGCCTTCAGCGAACTTCAGGCTCTGATCCAAGAGTCCGACAAACTGCTCAAGAGCAGTGCCTCACTGGTCGGCGAAGAAGCGGAAACGCTGCGCGGACAAATCGCCCTGAAACTGCAACAGGCGCTGGATTCGGTGTCGAGCGTACGTGATCGCACCAAACCGGCGGTTGATGCCACCGAAAGCTACATCGGCGGTCATCCGTGGCAGACCGTGGCGATCTCCGCCGGTTTCGGTCTGGTGGTTGGCTTGCTGCTCGGCCGTCGCTGAGTCAAGGCACACAAAAAAGGCGAACCCACTGGGTTCGCCTTTTTTATGCCTGCGTGTTTTTACCGGCTTTGAACCAGTTCCGGGCTTTCAGAACCTGAGCTCAACTCGATCTTTCACGTCGGCGCACATCCGCCATTCACCGCGGTCAGTCCCCTATCCCCCGGGGAGAGGGCTAGGGTGAGGGGCTTTTGATCTTTGATCACGCCCCCGCCAGCTCACGCAACTGCGCCAGCGTCTGCGCATCCAGCACAATGCCCTCAGCCAGCGACTTGCTGCGCTGCCAATGCCTGCGATCGCCCGGCAACCGCTTGAGGCCGACACTGTGCATCTGCCGCACCAGCTCACCACTGCGCTCGGCAAAACTCTGCCCGGCGGCTTTGCTCGGGTCGATGACGATCAACAATTGCCCGGTCCACGGCGTCTTCGCCCCGGGATGATTGGCCCAATCGAACTCGAAAGAAAAATTCCCTCCGGTTAATGCGGCCGCCAGCAGCTCAACCATCATCGACAGCGCCGAACCTTTATGCCCACCAAACGGCAGCAACGCCCCGCCCTCGAGAATCGCCTTGGGATCCTGAGTCGGCTGACCGAGGCTGTCCACGCCCATTCCGGCGGGCAACCGCTCGCCTTTGCGCGCAGCGATCTGCACGTCGCCATGGGCGATTGCGCTGGTGGCCAGGTCGAAGACAATTGGCGCGGCGCCGGCCCGTGGCGCGGCGAACGCAATCGGATTGGTGCCGAACAGCGGCCGGTCGGCGCCGTGCGGCACCACGCAGGTCATGCTGTTGACCACGCTCAGTGCTACCAGCCCCTCGTCGGCAAATGGCTCGACGTC
Organism: Pseudomonas sp. P4_D7; assembly: GCF_056401755.1. Taxonomy (NCBI): domain Bacteria; kingdom Pseudomonadati; phylum Pseudomonadota; class Gammaproteobacteria; order Pseudomonadales; family Pseudomonadaceae; genus Pseudomonas; species Pseudomonas sp. P4_D7. The sequence goes on from NZ_JBFUIR010000006.1 coordinate 93,789, forward strand.
CGGCCACAGCGCGGCGAAGTGATGCGAGTTGCGAATCGCCAACACGGCAATCCCGGCACTACGCGCCTTCTCCACCAGCAACGACCGGGCGGCGGCCAGTGCCGGTTGGGCGAAACCGTTGCCGGCATCGACACGCACAAAACCGGAAGCGACATCTTCGACTTGCGGCACCGCGTGGCCGTTGACCCAGCCGCTGTTCAGGGTCGAGACATACCCGGGTATGCGGAACACGCCATGGCTGTGGGCACCATCGCGCTCGGCGCCGGCGCAGTTGGCGGCCAGCACTCGGGCGACTTCGGCGGAGGTGCCGTGGCGCAGAAAAATCGTTTCAAGCAGTTGCGTCAGCGCTTCAAGAGACAACGAGGACGAGACAGCAGAGGACACATGATCGTGTGGCGCAGACATCTGAAGCTCCAGAATGATTATTGGAGGGAACAACAGCGTACGGACGACTTGCCCGCCGATTAACCATGCCACAGCTGTCGGCTGTCAACCCTTGGATTGGCGATGACGGGCGTTGGCTCATGGCACATTTCAACTCGACGTGTGCGGTAACTATGTACCGCCTGCACAGCGACCTGCGTACCTACTCTTGAACTCCCCGCCCAAGGCGCCCCGTTCAGAGTTCCAATGATGTCCAGCCTCCTGCTATTCCCCGAGATACTCAAATCCCCGGGCCGGCATGCCAGCCTGGGTCCGACCCACGGCCTCAACAGCAAAGATTTCAGCTGGCTCGCGCATGTGCAACTGGCGACCCACACCCTGCGCAGCGAACAAACCCCACCCATGCTGGCCGAACGCATTCTGCTAAACGCCGACAAGCAACTCGCCATCCCCCTGCCCGGCAGTTTTATTCTCGGCACCGGGCCGGATGACCATGGCGTGTTTTTGTACACACCTTACGACGGTCTGAAAAAATACAGCGATTACCAGACGCTGATGGACGCGCTGCAAACACGCCTCGATAACGCTGAAGAAACCGATGATCTGTTGGCCTTTCTCAGTGTCTTGCTGCGCAAGGAACTGGTAGAGAAACGCGGCATCACCCTCACCCGCGAAACCATCGAAGGTGATGTGTTTGACGATCAAAAAACGGCGATCAGCCAGTCTCAGGACACCTGCGCCCGCGATGTGCTGGATGAGCTGAAACGTCTGCCGTCGTTCGCCACCTTGCTGGAGAACATTCTCGACGAACTACTCGAGCCGCATTTTGCCGATTTACCGCAGTCGCGCACCCGCGTCGGTTTTTACCTCGACAGCGCCCCGATGTCCGCGGAGATGAGACAATGGGTCAGTTCGCTGTCATTGAGTGAAGCACTGCTGCTGCACTTTCGCCGTCAGGGCTGGCCGCGCGGCCAGACAGCGGAATTCTCCCACCCGGCCCGCGCAAGCCAGGCGGCTGACCAGACCGCCTGGGGCGATGCGATCAAGTCCGCATCGGGACGACTGACCATGCTGCTGTTTCGACAGCTGGAGGCCTACTGGAATGCCGCTGCATTCGATGGCTCGCCCAGGCGCACGTACTTCAGCCAGTCGTTAAAGGATCAAATGCGTGCAGATCTGATGCTCAAGCGCGAAGCGGAAATCCTGTCTGCCACTGAATTCGACGCCCTGCACAGCGTGATCCGCGAACCGAATGTAGCGTCCCGGCGGCCCCACTTCGAAACCGTGTGCTTGCGTGAGGACACCGCCTACATCGAACTGGCCGGGTCGCTGATGATCAACCATGACAAGGCTTATCTCTACACCCCTACCCAAGGCTTGCAAGTCCTCACCAACTACGCCGATCTCAAACAGACGCTGACCGCCAAACTCAATGCCGCCGGCCATGAAGACGAGCTGTACGGACTGATGAACCTGGAGGAGCGCAATCGCTATCTGGGATTTGCCCACGCGCAAGTGTCCGGGGAAAACATCGGCGGCGACATCATCAGCACGCTGTTTGAAGCGATCCTCACCAAACAACGGCAAAACATTGAATTCGTCTTGCAGCTCTTCCGCCAGAGTGAACGCACAACCGACATCCATGCGCTTTTCGACAAAGCGCTGGATATCCGTTCGATGATTCATGAGCGTCTGCTCAAGCTCGACGTCAACGAGCGCTGGAGTACCCGACCGTTGTTTTCCAGTGCACCGCTGTCGTCACGGGTGCAGACCGACAAGGCCAGGCAACTGGCGATACAGCTTGAACGCGCCGAGGAGAATCTTGGCAGTCACTTCAAGGATCAGCCGACCACCAGCAACGCCGAACAACGCGTGTTTCTCGAAGGTATTCGATGGAAACTGGCACAGGCCTTTGAGGATGGCGTGCGCGCTGAGGCACACATAAGGAATCTCAGCGGTTCCTGGCTGACGGCCGAACGAAAGATTGTCGACGCCGTGTTCGATGCAAAACACGCCAAACGCAGGGATCGTCAGTCGCTCAATGGCTTCCGGCCGGATGCCTGGTCGCTCAGCGTTACCTGCGCAGGCAAAGCCGATGCACTGTCGCTTGCGCATTGCGTACTGTTGACCGAGCGCGGAGGCATGGACGTCGAGCATTCCGGGCGTGCGATCCTGTGGACGCCGGCCATGGGTCTGGAATCGTTCGACGACATCGCCATCGCGCAGAAGCAACTGCAACAGCGCCTGGACGACAATAACCAGTCTCAGACACTGCTGGAAAATCTGTCAACGGCGCACTATCAACTGGACCAACAATACACACTGGGCCCGTTCCAGTTGATTGAAGGCAACGTGTTGAACGATCGCATGCAATCGGCCATTGAACACTTCCTGGCCCATTGTGAGGCGTTACGCGTTTGCATCACGGACAAGGATGTACTCGCCAGTTTCCTTACTCGAATAACAAACACCGCCATCGATACCAACTTGCGCCGGGCCATCGACCTGGCCCAGGCTTTCGTCCGCCAGCAGGATTTCCCTGACTGGTTACGCATGGCGCCGGTAACGGAACAACGCACACAACTGGCACTGCTGGATGAAGTGCGGCGCAGCGTTATCGATGGCAAGGATTTTCTCCACGACGTCCCCGCGTTAGCCAGCCATGTGGAGCAGACGCTGAAAACACTGCTCGACGCCCGATTCCCTGGCACCGATCTCAAACCAAAGCAGATCCAGATCACCCCGAATCTCACGCTGGCAGGCCCGCCCTGCAACCTGCTCGATTTTGCCTTGCATCACTACAACATCGTGCAGGACACCGGGTTCAAGGTCGCCTCGACCATCGCCAGCGCTTTGCCAGCAACGCTCAATCAGTCTGCGGTTCAGCAACTGCTGCAATCCCTCGACATCACTACCGCCTACACCCGGAAAGTCACCGAGGCGCTCTCATCCGACACTGAGCCGGCACGCACCAGCAAAGCACGGTTCCTTCGTCAGTTGCCCTGGCAGTTGATGCAGCACGCGCACGCCTTGAAGTTGCAACAACAGTTGTCGCAAAGCGGTTTCGACTACGTTTGCCAGGTTCTGGACATGCCCGACGGGGTAGCGCGCGCCACCGTAGAGGGTGCTCACGCCAGTGCTTGCCCGCTGTCATTGATCAAGACCCCCGGTAGCGATTTCGTCGACGCCCTCGGACTTTATGTCATTGGCCCCGGGGCGGAACATACAGGGCCACGCGTGCTCTACGCACCCTACTCGCGGTTCGTGTTTCGCGAATTCGAGGACGAAGCGCAATTGATCGAGGCCTTGAATACACCGGGGCATTTTCAGGACCTGATCATCCGGCGCCTGCCTTCCGGGCAACAAGCCGTCTTCAAGAATCTGCTGAACACGACGATTGGCAAGACCAGTGAAATCAAACTTCACCGCACGCCCATCACCGGCAATCTGCTGGAGCATTTGCACAAGGACACGCTCAGCCTTCTACCGCAACTGCTCGCGTGCCAGCCGCAGATCAACGCACAAGCCGATTGGGAAACCGCGAAGTCTCTGTTCAGTCACGGTGTGCGCCTGGTTCCCCATCTCTTGTCGGGGAAAATCGCCTCGTTGTTTTTTCTCTGGAAAAGCTACAACGACTTCAAGGAGTCCGCCGAAGACCTTCAGGATCATCATTGGGCCAACGCTCTGAAAGGCTTTATCGCCGGGGCGTTATCCCTGTTTAGTCTGGGTCGGCTGTCCTGGGAAACAGAGGCAGAGGCGCAAACAGCTGAATTTTCCTCCGAGGCGCAGGCCACTGGAGCAAAGGTTGCCGAAACCGGCGCGAACACCACGGAAAAAACCGCCGCTCGCTGGTCAAAAGTCCCACCGGTTAGCACCTCGCGCGCGAACTTGCAGTCTTATGAAACGACCACCGCACTCGACAGCCTCACACTTGATAGCAATAAACTGGTTTACGGGGATTCATCCAGCAAGCACAAATATGCAGCGATTGCCGGCAAGGTATATCCGGTGGTCCAGGCCGAAAAAGCCTGGTACTTGCGCAAAAAAAACGGGAGCCGTGGGCCGGCGCTTGAACAGAAAAACTCACGACTGGTGCTTGCCCGCGCCAGTCAGGCCGTGCATCGCTGTCGATCGAGGAGGCCCCTGGCTCTGCAAACCAAAGTGGAGCAGCACTGTTCAATTCTGATGCTGATCCAGGCGCGAGGGATGGCAGAGATCAACCGCCGATACCCCGCCAGAGCCTTCGTGATTCAGCAAGCGGTTACCCGGGCAAGAAACTACGCGTTGTATTGCCTGTATAACTTCGTCGAACATCGCGACAACCTCGGGGGCACTCGTGTGGAAACGGTCCTCAGGGATTTTTTCGACGTGCGACAGATCACGCCGATGCTGCTGAAGAAAATCGAGAAGGTGATCCTGCCGATTTGCCGCGAACTGACGGACCCAAAGGATGACTTGCTCTACACAGAGCGCTTTTTCGCTGGCCTCAATGCGCGCTACGACGATGACACGGTTGCCTTTGTCTTCAAGGAAGACCGGCGAAAAGTCGTGCACTTCACCGAGCATTTTTTCAATCCGAAACTGGATGTCTACACCGCCTTTTTGCCACCCAGGTTCAATGTTGATTCCCATGCTCGCGCGATCACGCTGCTGCACGAACTTTCGCACCTGATCAACGATAGCGAAGATTTCGTCTCCGTAGAGGCGATGAGTCCCTACCCCGACCTTATCGATACCACCACCGCGGACGGGCAACAGCTCAAAACGGGTCTGGAACGTTATCGTAAATCCTTGTCACGCTCCGCTGCGCCCGAACAGTTATTCGCGACCAGGAATGAGCAAGGGCTGTGGGTAGATCTGGATAAGTTGCCGGAGCAGGCCGATGTCTACAAAAAAGTCCTCAGTCTGACCAAAACCAGAAACCTTGCAGAGGCACGTAAAGCCTTTCGCAATCCGCTCGCTGATGAAGCGCGCATCGAAGTGCTGATGGCCAACGCCGACTCGATCGCCTTACTCATCAGCGAAATGGGCAGACAACTGGATCCGCCAACGACGCCGATACCGTTGCCGGCGCCGACTTCAAGCCAGGCGGATTCCGTGCAAGCGTCACCGTGACCACGGGACAAAAAAATGCGCCGGTCTGAGGCCGGCGCATTTTTCAGGAACACACTGAGTATTTACCGGGTGATCAATCCTTCTGGTCGCGCAAGATATTGCCCGATGCGCCGTCGATGCGGAACTCGTAAACCACGCCGTCAGCCTTGCGTCCTTCACCTTTCCAGTAGCCGTCGTTGTCGGCTTCGATCTCATAGACTTCGACGTAACCGGCCTTGGTCTTGACGATCTCGATGGCTTTTTCGATGGTGACCCAGCCAGCGCCGGGGCGATCGGCCAACGCTGCGCCAGCACTGAGCAAACCGGCCGTGGCGATCAACGCTGCGAATGTCTTCTTGATCATTTGTTTTCTCCATTTGTGGATAGTGGTCTTGGTCGTCCTGCTTTTTGGGTGTCTGAGGGAAAAATAAGTTCCACTTTGATGGGTAAATGCCATGACGGTTGTTCTCGGTCACTTCCCGACAAGGTTAGAATGGGCGAAATCAGGACGAGTCAATGACCCAAGACACTCTCTCGGAAGCCGAATACGATGCGATCACCGATGCCGCCGCGCATTGGTGCATGCGGGTGCACGCCGATGACTGCACGGACGAAGAACGTCGCGCATTCAAGCAATGGCACGACGCTCATCCCCTGCATGCATTCGAGTACGAGGCCATGCTGGAAGTCTGGGAGGTGGCCGAACATTTGCCACGCCCGCAATCCGTTCCGGTCATGCCGGCCCGTCAGGCACCGCGCTCGTGGCGTCAACTCGTCGTAGCGGCCGGCGTCTGTGCGCTCGCCCTGCCGCTGGCGGCTTACACCGGCTGGAATCTGGGCTGGCTGCCCAACAGCTATCAGCATTTCGCCGCTACCGATACTGTCCGCCAGGTCACGCTGAGTGACGGCAGCCAACTCGAACTGAACCTGAACACTGATCTGACCTTCAGCAATTACAAGGACGAACGCCGCGTCACCCTGAAAAAAGGTGAAGCGTTCTTTACGGTCAGCCACGACATGGCCCACCCGTTTGTCGTCCGCGCAGGCGAAGGCAAGATTCGCGTCACCGGGACGCGTTTCAATGTCTGGATGTATCAGGACCAAGTGCGTGTGAACCTGATCGAAGGTTCGGTGCTGGTCACCAGCAATCGCTCGTTGCCGGGCGATGGTTTGCGCCTCGGCCCGTCGATGCAGGCGCGCTACAAACAGGGCGATTACATGCCCCAGATCAGCCAGACTTACCCTGGTGACACCTCGCTGGCCTGGCGCAATGGCAAACTGGTGCTGGATAACCTCGCGTTGAGCGAAGCGCTGCCACTGATCAACCGCTATCTGAGCAATCCATTGGAGCTGGCGGACAACAGCACCGGTACGATTCGCGTGGGTGGCATCTACAACATCAAAGAGCTGAACAATCTCGCCAACAGCCTGCCCAAGGCGCTGCCGGTCTACCTCACCCGTAACAAGGAAGGTAACCCGGTGATCAACTCGATACCGCAACAACCGCCAAAAAACTGAAGGCCGCACCCCTTGCAGGATGCGGCCCTCTGGCTCAACGCAATTGACGCTCGGGATTACTGAGCGGCGACCTTCCCCGCTTTGTCCAGTGTCTGGCGCACAGTCTGCACCTGATACTGCGGGTCAGCCTGAATCTGCTGTTCGGTAAACGGCAGGACACTCCACTGTTTCTTCGAGAACGCCTCGGTCTGATCCCGCGAATACTTCGACGCCGGATCGCTCGACAGCGAGAACGCCAGCAGCCCTTGGGCGTGCGGGCCCTTTTCGTCGAAGGTCACGACTTGCAGGTAGCTGGTGCCGCTGACCACTTCGAGTTTGCCGTCTTCACGCGGCACGCTCTGGATAGCGTTGTAGATGCCCAGCGTGCCCGGCCCACCGTGAATTGGCGTCTGTTGCCCGCCGCTGCTGACGACCTGGATATCCCCCCAGCGGGTCTGCGGCTTGAGGCCCATTTTTGTGCTCGACTCGACCGATGCCAACATGGCCTCACGCAGTGCCTTGGCCACGATTGGCTGCTCTACCGCCAGACCGCGCGGCGTGTGTTGCGCATCTTTGGGATCGAACGCGACACGCCATACACCCGGCGAAGCCTGCAAGGTCTGCATGATGTTGTGGAAATGCATCAGGCCCATACCCGAATCAAGGTTGGCGCGGCCATCCCATGCCTTGAGACTGGTGCAAACCGGCTTCAGCGCTGGCGCATCGACACCGAGGTCAGAAGCACAGAACTTCAACAGATCCGGCACCACCTGAGTCGCCAGGTACACCTGATCGTCCATCACCATTTGCTGCAGATCCTTCACTGCCAGCGGGCCTTTTTTACTCAGCGTGCTCAAGCGATCCAAAGCAAACCGGGAGCGCAAGCCCAGTGGTTGGCCATCCTGACTGATCAGCGGCGAGAAACCGGTCAGCGGTTGCGCCGGGTTGACCAGCCACGCCGAGTCGTTGGAGTGCTGAACGAAGTCCTTGCGCAGCAGTTGCGGCAATTGGCTGGAAGCATAAATACCCTGCTGCGCCGCTTGCGGATCAATGTCCCATGCGCACGCGCTGTTGGAGCCATCCAGCACGATCATCTGCGTGCCGATACGCGGATCACTGCACTTGGCCAGTTTCTCGGCATTGACGTTCGGCACCACTGACAGGTTCATGTACAGCGTCTGGCCTTTGTCATCCACGGCCAGGGTGTTGACCCACGGAATGCCCTGAATCTTATGTACCGAATTCTGCAGTTCCTGAAGCGTGGACGCCTGATTCATCGCGTACCACTGGTTCAGCACGCGATCATTGTCGATATTGGCATCGCGCAGGCTGTAGGCGAACTGATTATCCCAGTCGAGCTTGCCCGGCCACTGCACGATCGGGCCAAACTGCGAGCTGTAGACATCACGCGAAACCGGCACCACCTGGCCGTCGGCCTGTTTGACCTGCACGGTCACGGTCTGCTTGTTCAGCGGCAAGGATTGGCCATCGAGCATATAGCGTGTGGAATCCTTTGGATCGAGTTGCAGACGATACAAGGTGAAGTGTTTCGACGAATCGACCGTGTGCGTCCACGCCAGATGCTGATTGAAGCCGATATTGATCATCGGCAAGCCTGGCAAGGCAGCGCCCATGACGTCGAGCTTGCCGGGGATGGTCAGATGCATTTGATAGAAGCGCATGCCACCGACCCACGGGAAATGCGGGTTGGCGAGCAGCATCCCACGCCCGTTGAACGAGCGCTCGCTACCCACCGCGACAGCGTTACTGCCACGGTCCAGAGCGAAGCGTTGCTGACGCGCATCGGCCAACTGATAGGCCTGCACATCGTGTTCGATCACCGCGCTCGCCTGCGGCGGCGTAGCCCCGGCCAGCGCCTCGGCGAACTGCCCGACGCCACCCTCGACCAGCAGACGGCGGGTCAGCTTCACCAGATCTTGCGGTGCAATTTCACGCACCCACTCGCCCTGACACTGTGGCGACAAGCCTTGCTGACGGCGCTCGCCCAGATAGCGGTTATAGCCCGCAGCATAGCCTTCGACCAGATCACGCACCTGCGCAGGTTGCGCCTGCCAGAACGCCTTGACCGCTTCCGGCGTGTTGAGCCAGGTAAAGAACACATCGCTGACACGGTTTTCACGCTGCTCGACGGTGAACTGGTCCGGGCCGAAGTAGCGTGAACGCTGACCATTGACCGTCACGATCTCATTGGCCAGCAGACAGAGGTTGTCCTGCGCATAGGCATACCCGATGCCGAAACCAAGCCCGCGCTCGTCCTGCGCACGAATATGCGGCACACCAAAGGCGGTACGGCGAATATCGGCGCTGACATCCGTGGTCGGACTGAACGCATAGGCCGAACAACTCAGCCCGAAAGCCACGCCGGCCAAGGTCAGTCCCGTTAACTGTCTGGAAATTATCACGCTCGCTCCTGATCGACATGCCAAAGAGCGAACCCGGCGCTGGCACGGATCCGCTCTGGAAACACCCACGCGTCCACGCGCAATGAGCCTGTCCAAGAAACGAAGTCAGAGGAAAAAATTTAGGCTCTCCACGCAATCCCCGAAGCAGAATCAAAAGCCCCTCACCCTAGCCCTCTCCCGGAGGGAGAGGGAACTGATCGAGGTGACTGCCAGAGTCACGCCGACGTGAAATACCGAGCCGAACGCAAATTCAGAGCAGATCAAAAGCCCCTCACCCTGGCCCTCTCCCGGAGGGAGAGGGAACTGATCGAGGTGATTGCCAGAGCTACGCCGACGTGTAATACCGAGCCGAACGCAAATCCAGAAGCAGATCAAAAACCCCTCACTGGCCCTCTCCCGGAAGGAGAGGGAACTGATCGAGGTGACCAAACCCAACCCCCCCGCCCCTCACCACTCCACAGGATGAGCGTTAGCTCGGCTGCAGCTCTTGATCTTGCCGTGCCGGCCCCTTCGGCAGGCTGAGTGAAGGGATTGATCCGGGTGTGGGAGCGCAGCGACCGTTTGGCGAAGCCAAACACAGCGAGAGGAGGTGCAGCGAAGCAAACCGTAGGCGCTGCGCCCGGATCGATCCCGGAGCGAAGGAACCCCGAGCCCCAGCGAGCGGGCCGAACGCCGGGGCCCAGCCTTTTGCTTACTTTTCGGCGTCTGGAAAAGTGAGTCGCTGTAAGAGCGAAACCGCCAGCCGCAACCCCAAAAAAACGGATATACACCCAAAACCCAAAGAACCTGGTCGGCCCAAAGGCCGCCAAGGCCACCCCCCAATCACAAGGAAAAGACAAATCCCCGACAAAATTTCTACATTTTTTCTTTCATGATTTGTCGTGCTGATACGTCTTGTTCTAGAGAGCGCAAAAAAACCACCCCGATCAGACTCTGAAAAGGAGTAATCGCATGTACAACTCGCAACTACCAACGGACGGTAGCCAGGCACCCAAAGGAGTTTCCATGAGCCCTCACGCGAGCGATTTCGGGCAACGCGTCGAGCGTCACGGTAACGAACGCATCCGCTTGCTGCTGAAAAGTTTCGGGCTGCGCACCAGCCTGATTCGTCTGAAAGTCATCGACGCCTTACTGGTCGCCGCACAAAGCGAACGGCGCCTGGGCGTTCGCGGTGTCCACAGCCAATTGCTCGACCTGGATATTCCGCTGTCCTTCCTCAGTGTGCGTGAGGTGCTCAAGCGCCTGTGCGCCGAAGGTGTGATCACCTTCAATGACGACAAGAGCTACAGCCTGCATCCACAGGCTGCAGCTGTCCTCAACCACGATTGAAGCGTGCAGCCATCGCCGTCAAGGCTTGACCTTGCGGCGCATCACGCCGTTGATCACCACCACGATCACCGCCACACCGATGGCGACGAACTGAAACGTCTTCTCCGAAATCATGCCGGCATTTTGCAGCCAGGACAGGCCGAGCATGATGGCCAGGACCGACACGGCGATCAGAATCGAATAAATCAAGCGTTGCTTGTGGGTCATTGCGGCTTCCTGAAACTTTGAAATGTATCCGGTTTGTATCCGTTTGCATGCCATGCACTTACCGTTCTACGGGGATGCGCCGCTGCAATCGGGGTCTCATGTTACAGCCGATGAAGAGTTTTGGCTTCATGACGGCGTAACCATGAGGAATTTTCAAAATGCTGCGTCGAATCACCTGGCTGATTCCCGTTCTTGCCCTGCTGACCCTGAGTGGCTGCATCATCTTCCCCCACGGCGGCTGGCATGACGATCACCACCGTTACTACCAGGGTGGCCCTGGTTATTACCAACATCGCTAGAACAGGATTGTTCGCCCTGCCCGCTTGCCAATGAACAGACCGTGGCAGGAAATCAACAAGTCCGATCAACTTCAAACAAAGCCCGCCCCGTTGCGGGCTTTTCTGTTTTTGCCAAATGCTTCCATAAATCGCTCTAACTCGTGCTCTGCGCAAAACCCGATCACTAAATAAGTTGCAAGCATTTGAAATCTAATGTCGCAGCAAAACAATAGGCCGGGCGCACCTCTGCAACTAGTCTCTGGCAACTTCCTTTCACTCACTAACAGGAACGTTTATGCAGAGAACTCTTATACAGATCCAGCCGCAAAAAGCGCTCGGATTTTGTTTGGTGATCAGCGCGTTTGAACTTCTGACGTATATGGCCAGCGACTTGATCATGCCTGCGATGTTAAGCGTTACCACCGAACTTGATGCCGATGTGCGGCATGTACCGAACGCTTTCAATCTTTATCTGCTTGGCGGTGTCTGCCTGCAATGGCTGATTGGCCCGCTGTCCGATCAATGGGGTCGAAGGCGGGTATTGTTGATCGGCTGCGCGTTATTTGCGGCCGCCTGCGCGGGCGCCTACAGCACCGAAAGCATTGAAGCCTTCAATCTACTGCGACTGCTGCAGGGCATGGGCCTGGGTTTTGTTGTGGCGGTCAGTTATCCGGCCCTCCAGGAAGTGTTCTGTGAAGCGGATGCGGTGCGTTTGATGGCGCTGCTCGGCAATATCGCCCTGCTTTCCCCCTTGATGGGGCCGCTGCTGGGCATTCTGCTGTTGCAATGGCTGTCGTGGCGCGAAGTGTTTCTGGGCTTGGGCCTTGCCGCGTCTATGGTCTGGCTGGGGCTATTCGCATGGATGCCGGAAACGGTTGGCGTCGCCCGTCGAGACGGACAGATGCAACCTGCCGTGCGCTTTTCCTGGGAGCAAACCTGCCGACGTTACCGCGCCCTGTTGGGTAATTGCCGATTCCTCGCCGCCAGCCTGGCGCTGGGGCTGATGAGCCTGCCGCTGATCGCCTGGATCGGCCTGGCGCCGTTGCTGCTGATCGAGTTGCTCGGGCTGACGCCGCTTGAATATGGCGTCTGGCAAATCCCGATTTTCTCTGCGGTGATTGTCGGCAATCTGATCCTTGACCGGTTGCTGATCACGCACGCCTTGCCGCAACTGATCCGCTTGGCGCTCTGGCCGTTTTGCCTGGGGCTTCTGGCCCTGATCGTCTGCGCACTGGCTGGCGCCGGACTCGGGCCGGTGGTCGCCAGTCTGGCGTTGTACGCAGTCGGATTGGGCATGAGCAATGCCGCGCTGTATCGATTGGCGCTGTTTGCCAGTGATGACAGTAAAGGTCTGGTATCGGCATTGGTCGGGATGATTTCGATTGCCGTGATGGGCCTCGGCGGCTTGCTGATTGCTGCCATCGGCGGTGGCGCAAGGCTCGAGCTTTTCGCGCTTTGCGCCGCTTTCAGCGGTTTGATGTGTCTCCCTCTGTTGCAGGGTTTGTTGCAACGCACCCCTCCCGACTCCGCCTCTGCTCAGTAAAGGAATATTGAATGCATCACTTCCCCGCCAGCGATGCGCTTTGCGCGTTGCCACACCCCTATTGCCCGGATTCCGTGCCGGTGGGCCTGTTCGATCAGGCCATGACCGAGATCAGTCGGTTTCATTGCCGGCATACCCCCGGCTACGCCCATTGGCTGAACGCCAACGGCCTCGACGAACAGGACCTGGACAGTCTTGATGACTGGGCCCGTCTGCCGCCGATTCTGGCGAACTTCTTCAAACAGCAATTGCTGCTCAGTCCGACCGGAGCGCGCGCCCTGGAACTGACATCGTCCGGCACCAGCGGCCAGAAAAGCCGTATGCGCTATGACCCGCGCAGCCTCGCGGGCGCTCAGTTCATGGTCGAGCGGATCTTCAGTCATTACGGCTGGTACTCACCAGATACGCCTTGCAATTACCTGCTGCTGAGCTACGAACCGCAAGGTGCGATCACCTTGGGAACGTCGTATACCGATCAGTTCCTGTGCCGCTTTGCTCCCGTCAACCGCGTCGCCTACGCGTTACGCAGTAACGGCGACGGCCATCAATTCGATGTGTTCGGCGTCATCACGGCCCTGCAATCGTTCGCCGAAGAAGGCCTGCCCGTGCGCATTTTCGGTTTCCCGGCCTTCCTTTGGCAGACCCTGCAACACATGCAGGCCACCGGCGTGCCTGAGCTGAAACTGCCGGCAGGTTCGCTGGCATTTTTTGGCGGTGGCTGGAAAACCCGGGCCAGCGAGGAAATTCCCAAACAGCAATTGTATGGACGCATCGCCCGGCAACTGGGCATCGAAACCGCACGGTGCCGCGACGGTTACGGTGCAGTCGAGCACGCGGTGCCGTACATCGAATGTGACCGGCATCATTTTCATGTGCCGGTTTACGCCAAGGCGTACGTGCGCAATCCGCAGGATTTTTCCATCCAGCCCTACGGCCAGCAAGGCTTGCTGGGATTCGTCTCGCCCTACATTTCGTCCAGCCCGGCGCATGCGGTGGTGATGAGCGATCTGGCGACGCTGCACCCGGGCTCAAGTTGCGGCTGCGGCCTCGCCAGCGACTGGTTCGAACTGCATGGCCGTGCGGGCACCACCGCCGGCAGGAGCTGCGCGATGGCCGCCTCCGAATTATTGGGGAGGCACTGACATGTACCTGCTCAACGGAGAGCTTTTCGCCGAAATCGACCTCGACAACGCACTGGCGCAACTGCATCAGACCTTGCCGCACCACCTCAGCACACCGCTGGATAGCGCCGTTGTTCTGACCGCCGCGGGCAACTTTGCGCAGCATCTGCACAGCGCCGAACTGCCGCTGGATGACGAACAACGCCTGGCGCTGATTGACTTCTGTCAGCCTCACGCCCTGCAAACCAAACTTGAACGCGAACTGGGTGATCAGGCCGAGTCACTGCGGCGCGTTGATTATCAGCAGTCGCGCTTTGAACGCTGGAGTCCCTTGGGCCTGGTGGTTCACGTCACCCCGGCCAACGCGCCGCTGTTGGCCTACTGCGCCATGCTCGAAAGCCTGTTGGCCGGCAACCTTAACTGGCTACGCCCCAGCCGCAGCGACCAAGGCCTGACCGCACGCCTGCTGCACGCATTGGTGCAATGCGACCCCAGCGGTCAACTCTGCCATTACGTCGCGGTGTTACCCGTAGCGACGGAGCAGATCGGCCGCTTGTGCAAAATGGCCAATGGCGTATCGGCGTGGGGAGGCGAAACCGCGCTGCAAGCCATCCGCCAACAGTTGCCACCCGGATGCCGCTGGATCGACTGGGGGCACCGCATCAGTTTCGCCTACCTGACGCCAGACGCGGCCTCGCCGCCAGCGCTGGACGCGATTGTCGATGAAGTCTGCCGACTGGACCAACAAGCTTGCTCCAGCCCGCAATGGTTGCTGGTCGACAGCGACGATCCCGCCGTTGTGCAAGGCATCGGCAGCGCATTGGCCAAGGCATTCGAGCGTCGCGTCGGGCAATGGCCGGCGCTGACTCCGACGGTTCAGGAAGCCAGCGAGATCACCAGCCACACCCTGATGGCGCGTCTGGGCCAGAGCTTTTCCGGTAACACCGGGCAGGTCTGGCGCGCGCCGGGCTGGCGGGTGATCTGGAGCCATGATCAGTCGCTGGCGCCTTCGCCGCTGTTTCGCACGTTGCTGCTCAAACCACTGCCACGGGCGCGACTGACGCAAACACTGCTGCCTTGGCGCAACGTGTTACAGAGTTGCGCGCTGGTCTGCGGTGAGGCGCAGCTCAATGAGCTCGCACGCACATTGATTGCAGCGGGCGTCAGCCGAATTACGCCGATCAACGCGATCCACGACGGCTACGACGGCGAGCCCCACGACGGCGTTTACGCACTGCAACGCCTGAGCCGCCGCGTGTCGGTCAGCCTCGCGCCAACGCAGTTGCCCACCCACATGAACCTCGACCAGCCACCTTGCGCACTGACACTGACAGGTCTGCCGATCACCGACAAAGCAGCGTTTATCGCGCGACCGACGACAGCGGCGGCGCAGCTGTTTTTCCGCTCCGGCGGCAGCAGCGGCACACCGGCGCTGTCGGGCTTCAGTTACCGCGATTTTCAACGGCAAATGCGCGCGACGGCCGATGGGTTGTTCGCGGCGGGCCTTGATCCGCGGCGCGACAAGGTGATGAACCTGTTCTTCAGTGGCGGCTTGTACGGCGGCTTCTTCAGTTTTGCCAAAGTCCTGGAATTGCTCGGTGCGACGCACCTGCCCATGGGCGCGCCGGCCGACGATGATTACCGCGATATTGCGCAAGTGATCATCGAGCAGCGCGTCACCGTGCTGATCGGCATGCCCAGCACCCTGCATCGACTGTTCCTCAACGAGGGGCCGCGCCTGAGTCGTTATGGGGTGATTGAAAAGGTTTTCCTCGGCGGAGAGCACATCAGCGATCAGTGCCGCGAATTACTGCATCGCTGCGGCGTCGCCAGTATCCGTTCGGCGGTGTACGGCAGTGTCGATGCGGGGCCATTCGGGCATGCCTGCGCCGCCACTGGCGACGGTGTGTTCCATTTGATGGAGGCTATCCAGCATCTGGAAATCGTCGCACTGGAGCAGGACAAGCCGGTCGTTGGCGCTGAAGTCGGCCGTTTGCTGTTCACCTCCAAAGCACGTGAAGGCCAACAGGTGCAGCGCTATGAAGTCGGCGACACCGGCCGCTGGCTGGCCGGCGACTGCCCGTGCGGGCTGAGTTCGCCACGTTTCGAATTGCTGCAACGACACGGCCGACTGCTGCGCATCGGCAGCGACTTCATTTGTCTGAACGAACTCGCCCGGCACCTGCAGGCGCCGTTTCAGTTACACCTCGATCACGCACCCGATGGCCTTGAGCGCCTGCTGATTCACAGCCCTGGCGAACCCGCAGACATTCTCTGCCGACTCGAGGGCTACGCGACGCTGGCGACACTCGTGCGCACCGGGCTTCTCACCGTGCAGGCGCAAACCTGCGAGCCGCAACATTTCGACAGAAACAAACACAGCGGAAAGATTCCGCCCGTAATCGACTCGCGCCGTTAACAGCGATCGTCAGCCATGGCCAAAACAATTAACGAGAACACCATGAATACAACAACAGAACTTGGCAAGTTGTTCGCTTTTGCCCGCGAACATTCGGCGTATTACGCCAGACACTTGCAAAACGTCGCGCCGCAGACAAATACCCTGGATGAACTTCCGGTAATCGATCCTCAACAATACTGGGCAAGTAGCGAGCATCTGGAACAATGGCCGGTACTGACCTCAACGGTCGAACGCGCCCTGGTATTCAAGACCGGTGGAACAACCAGCGCCGGTAAACTTTCAGTATTTACCCGCGAAGAATGGCAGACACTTGTGCGGGACTTCGGCAGCCATCTCGCTGGTCAACTCAATCCCGGCGACCGGGTGGCGAACCTGTTTTTCGTCGGCGACCTGTATGCCAGTTTCATTTTTATCCACGACGCCCTGGCGCACGAACCGGCGGGTGTTACCGAATACCCGTTTACCGGCGACGTCGACCCTGCGGTGCTGGTCGACTCGATCCGCCAACACCGGATCAATGTGCTGGCCGGCGTGCCCGCGCAATTGCTGGCGTTCGCCGCCGGGCTGGAGCGCCAGGCGCGAACCCTGGCCGAAGTGGAAACAATCCTTTACGGCGGCGAAAGCCTGTTCACCGGACAATTGCAGGCGTTGCACCGGGTGTTTCCCAACGCGCGGATTGCCTCGATCGGTTACGCCAGTGTCGATGCCGGTTTCATCGGCGCCGCAAGCCGCGATTGCGCACTCGGCGAGCACCGGATGCTGGCCAGCCACAGCGTGCTGGAAATCGTCGATGAACACACCGGTGAAGTGATCGAAGAATGCGACCGAACCGGACGACTGCTGATCACCAACCTCACCCGCCGACTGATGCCGCTGATCCGCTACCCTGTGGGTGATCTCGCTTGCTGGCGAGAGCCGGCTACTGCGTCGATGCGCAAGTTCGCCTTGATGGGCCGCAGCACCAGCAGTCAGCGGGTGCGCGTGAGCAGCCTGACTCTGTTGATCGAAGACATTGCCGCAATCGTCGCACGCATCACCGCCAGCGACGACTGGCAACTGGTCATCAGCCAATCGGCCAACGTCGATATCGTGTGCCTGAAATGGCTACCCAACGCGCTGACGGCCGAGACCGCAGACGCCAACACGACCTTGCAGCGCGCACTGATCGAGCAATACCCGCTGATCAAGCAACTCTGCGCTGAGCGCTTGATCGAGTTGCAGATTACCCATTGCACTCCCGATGAACTCGCGCGCCATCCGCGTTCCGGCAAGCGCCAACGCGTCGTCGATCTGCGTGTCTACGCCACGCCCGGACCGGAGCAACGTCCATGGACAACTTGACGCTGCGCAGTTATCGCCGATCCGACGCCAGGGCCATCAGCCATCTGTTTCGGGAAATCTATGGTGACCACTACGTGCAGCCGCACGTGTATTTGCCGTTGATGATCAATCAGAACCATGGCGAGGGTCGCTGGCATTCGCTGGTGGCGGAATCCGGGAAAAAAATCCTCGGCCACGCCACGTTGTGCAGAAACGCGGGATCGTCTACGGCGGAACTGGCGTTGAGCGTGGTCCATCCGTCAACACGCGGGCAGAACATCGCGACGCAGTTGGGCATGCGGTTGTTGATCCATGCCCAGGCACTCGGTTGCCACGGCGTGACCATCAAACAGGTGACGCAGCATCTCTACACCCAACGCATGGCTGACCGACTCGGTTTTTGCAGCACCGGGTTGTTGCTCGACTACGTCCCCTCACCGTTTGGCGAGCCACTGCCGGAGTCCATCGTCATCGGCTACACCCCTGTCGAAGGCTATCGCCGCCCGCTCCCGGCATTGTCCTGGCCGCAAAGCTGTCACGATTTCATGGCGCATTTGTGCGGCGTATACGGAACACAAGACAAAGAAGCGCGTTGGGTGGGAGAGCCGATGCAGGTTGAACAATACTCAGGGCGTTATGACGTGGTGCTGAAAAAACTCGACGCCGGCTTGCTTCAACAGCTACGACGACTGCCCGAACACTGGTTGATCTCGATCAGGCTAAGACTGGCAACAGGCTTCGCCAATGCCGTGGATAGCCTGTCGGCAATGGGCTTCGTCTTCACCGGGATTGCCCCGAATGAACGGGGCGCTGGATGGTTGGCTTTGTTTCATCGGGGCTATCGCGCGCGATCGCTGGAGCTGCGCTGCCCACACCTGCAACGACTGCATGATCAGGCTCAACAACGCGTCGCGGCACGCTGAAGCGAGGCGTTGCCGGGTTCTTGCACATCAACCAGCCCGTTCAAGCGTTGAGCGGGCTAAACGGTCAGCCTCAAGCTTTGGCTTTGACACCTTCATCGACCGGTTTCGCGGCGTTGCCTTCACCGTAGGTCTTGAGGTTCTGCAGGACATAGATCGCTTTCTTGAACTCGGGAATCAGACTCTGGCCGTAAGCGTTGCCATTGAGGCCATTGTTCTGAATGGCGTCGAGCTGGGTCGCGAAATACTCCAGGGCGTTGAATTTGGCATCGATATCTTTGGTCACGCCAAAACGGTCGAACTTGTCACCGGCGTTCTTCAAGGTAAACGACGTGATCTCGGAGATCAGGCCACGGCTGCGCAGCATCTCGCTCAGATTTCCCAATTGTTTTACTGAAACATTCGCAGGATCAAAGCCCTTGATGGCCTTGCGCAGGCCCTGCTTGTCCATTTCAGCGGTATTCAGCGCGGTGGGATTGGTACCGACCTTGGTCAGCATCTGCTGCACTTTGATGCTCTGGGCCACTTGTTTTTTCGCGCCGGTGTTACGAACCATAACGCCTGCTTTGCTCTCCCAGCCGCCGACAATACCGATCGTCATGAGAAGACTCCCTGTGAAATGAACAAAAAAATATCCGTGTTGAACGGCAATAATGGCCGCGAGTATCGGCGGGCGAATTGATGGCACCAACCTATTTCTGCACTTTTTTACAATTCTTGTACATTCTCGATACAAAAGCCCAACGGCCCGCGTTCACTGACCCGAAGTTGTCATGACAAGGCAACGAAAATCACTTTTTTGCTTATCGACGCGCGCTGATCAGCACCTGTGTATCGATCTCGATACCGGCCGGTCATCGGTATTGCTGCTTTTTAGGACGCGAGTACCTAAAGCTTCCGGGCACCACGACGATACGCTGGAGATACCCGCACTGTTTTACCCCTGCCCCTAATAAGAAACGCTGCTCAAGGACCGGACTCCATGCCCGCATTCCGCACTATTCAGGCTCGCTACACGCTGTTTCTGGTTCTGTTCATCCTGCTGTTGTCGGTGTTGACCGTGGTTGGCATCAGCCAACTGGTCGCCCCGAAACTGCGCCATACCGAAGAACAGGTGGTACTCAACCGCATCGCCGAAGTCGCCGAGCAGATTCAGGGCGAGTTGAACAAAGTGCAGGCGCAACAGCGCAGCATCACCCAGACCATCCCGCTGCTCGACAGCGCCGCCATCGACGCGGTGCTGCCAGGTCTGGTCGATCAGTACGGCGAGCTGAAAGTATTCGGCGGCGGGATCTGGCCTCTGCCGGGGCAACGTGAAGCCGGGCGCAACAAATACAGTACGTTCTGGCACCGCGACGCCTCGGGCAAACTCGCCGTCAACACCTTCTGGAACAGCGACGCGGCGCCCAACTACTACGACCAGAGCTGGTACAAGGGCGGCATGGCCACTCCGCGCGGTCAATGCGCCTGGGCGGCGGCCTATAAAGATGACGCCAGCGCCGAGCCGCGCACCAACTGCGCCATGGCCATCCAGAAAAACGGCAATGCCTGGGGCGTGTCGACCATTGACGTCACCCTTGGCTTCTTTAACGACCTGGTGGCGCGCAAGGAAAAAGACCTTAACGCTGAGATGCTGATTGTTGAAGCCGACGGCAAGGTCATCAGTAACAGCTCGCGCATCAGTGGCCCGATCGTGCTGAAGAACATCAGCGAACTGGCCGGCACGTCGACCTTCGCCAGCCAGGTCAAAGCCGGGTTGCAGAACCGCGATCAGGCGCAGCGCATCGAATTCGATAACAACGGTGAAGCCAGCACTTTCTTCATGCGTCCTATCGAAGGCACGCCGTGGTTCCTCGCCACGGCGCTGCCGACGAAAATGCTCACCGCCCAGCGTGATGACGTCCTCAGCACCTTGAGCCTGTTGCAGATTCCGCTGGTGATCCTGCTGGTGCTGTTGCAGGTCTACGCGATTCGTCAGTTGGTGCAACGCATGAAAGCCTTGAAAGCCAACATCGATTTGCTGTCCAGCGGCGATGCCGACCTGACCCGGCGCATCACCATTCGCGCCGAAGATGAACTCGGCGCCATCGGTCACTCGGTGAACACCTTTATTGCCTACTTGCAAAACATGATCGGCGAAGTCACCCAGGCCACCGGCGCCATGGCCTCCAGCCTGGATAACCTGCAACGCACCTCGGCGCAGACCAGCCAGATTCTGTTGCGTCATGCTTCGGAAACCGATCAGACCGTTACCGCCATCACCGAAATGAGTTCGACGGCAGAAAGCGTTGCGCAGAACGCCGCCGAAACCGCCGCGTTTACCCAGCGCGCCAATGAAAATGCCGACCGTTCGCGGGTGGTGGTGGGCGAAGCGACCAACAGCGTGGTCGCGTTGATCGATGAAGTGGCCAGCGCTACACACAAAGTTGAAAACATGCAGCAGGACGCCCAGCGCATCACCGAAATTCTCGGGGTGATCGGCGCGATTGCCGGGCAGACCAACCTGTTGGCGCTCAACGCGGCCATCGAAGCAGCACGCGCCGGTGAACAGGGCCGTGGTTTTGCCGTGGTTGCCGATGAAGTGCGTGCCCTCGCCGCGCGCACCCAGGCCAGCACCTCGGAAATCAACGAGATGTTGACGCGTCTGACTCAGGGCGTGAGCTCGTCGGTCAGCGCCATGGAAAACACCCAGGCCAGTTGCCAGTCCGCCGCCGACGCGACCGCACGGGTCAACTCCGGTCTGGACGAAATGGCCGGCTCGGTCAGCCACATCAACAGCCTCAGCACCCAGATCGCCACCGCCGCCGAGCAGCAAAGCGCCGTGACCGAAGAGATCAACCGCAGCATGGTGCAGATCCGCCACATGGTCGATGAGCTGGTGCAGAGTGGCAAAGCCAGCGAACTCAACACTCACCAGTTGCTCGAAGCCAACAGCCGGGTGAGCGCGATCATGGGCCGTTTCAAAGTGCGCTGATCCCTGCGTACCACAAGGGTTTTCTGCTCAACAGATAACCCTTGTGGGAGCGAGCCTGCTCGCGAAAGCGATCTTTCAGTCCCCGCTTCAGTGTTTGAACTACCGCATTCGCGAGCAGGCTCGCTCCCACAGGTTGGTGCTGCGTTTTGCAACAACTGGAAACATTGCGTTGATGCCCGGCGGCAAAAACCGGTCAAAATGCGTGCTTTCCGATTGTCACCCGAGCCGAGAATCCGTTATGCGAACCCACCTGCGTCTGCTCGCCCTGAGCGCCCTGTTCATCTCCGCAATGGCCCAGGCTGCCGACCTGATTCCGATCGAAGTCCATCGCGATGCCAATTGCGGCTGCTGCAAAAAATGGATCAGCCACCTTGAAGCCAATGGCTTCAAAGTCGAAGATCACGTCGAAAGCGACATGAGCAGCTTCAAGCAGCAACATGGCGTACCGCCGCGTCTGGCCTCGTGCCACACCGCGATCATCAACGGCAAATTCGTCGAAGGCCATGTGCCCGCGGAACAGGTTCTGGCCCTGAGCAAGCGTGACGATCTGCTCGGCGTCGCCGCACCGGGCATGCCAATGGGCTCGCCGGGCATGGAAATGGACGGCATGAGTGATGCTTATCAGGTTATCGGCCTGAAGAAAGACGGGGCTGACGTGGTCGTGGCGGATTACCCGGCCCATTGATCATCACGGCGTACGGCGGCCTGTTTCTCGCCGCTTTCGGCGCGGCGACCTTGTTGCCGCTGCAATCCGAGGCGTTACTGGTCGGCCTGATCGTCAGCGAGCGTTATTGGCTGTGGGGGCTGCTGGCGGTGGCGACGCTGGGCAACGTACTCGGCTCGCTGGTCAACTGGTGGCTGGGGCGCGGGATCGAGCGCTTTCAGGATCGGCGCTGGTTTCCGGTCAGCGCCGCGCACATGGCGAGGGCGCGCAAACACTATGAGCGCTACGGTCACTGGTCGTTGCTGCTGAGCTGGTTGCCGATCATTGGCGACCCCCTGACGCTGATTGCCGGCGTGATGCGCGAACCGCTAGGGCGCTTTCTGTTGATCGTCACCCTGGCCAAAGGTGCACGTTACGGCGTGCTGGCCCTGCTGACGCTGGGGTGGCTGGGTTGAACGTTCAGGCGCGGGCATTGCCTGTGTTTAACGTCGGCGTAATCCGCTCGTTCCAGCATCGGCCGATTTCAAACGGAGTTTGACCTTATGTCTGTCATGTTTTCCCGTTGGCTGCCTGGCCTGTTTCTTTGCGCCGCCTTGCCCCTGTCGGCGCAGGCTGCGACGTCAAGCGAAGCGACGCCGGAAGGCCCGGCCTATGGCCCGGAACTGCAAGGCTTCGATTATCCCTACACCCTTAAACACTTTGCCTTTCAGTCCCAGGGCAAATCCCTGCAGATGGGTTACATGGACGTCGCCGCTCACGGCAAGGCCAACGGCCGCACTGTGGTGCTGATGCACGGCAAGAATTTTTGCGCAGCCACCTGGGACAGTTCGATCAAGGCCTTGAGCGAATCCGGTTACCGGGTGATCGCACCGGACCAGATCGGCTTCTGCACCTCCAGTAAACCCGACAACTATCAATACAGCTTTCAGCAACTGGCGACCAACACTCAGCAGTTGCTCAAAGCGCTGGGCATTCAAAAAGCCACGCTGCTCGGTCATTCCACCGGCGGCATGCTCGCCACGCGTTATGCCTTGCTGTTCCCCGAGCAGGTCGAGCAACTGGCGCTGGTAAACCCGATCGGCCTGGAAGACTGGAAAGCCCTCGGCGTGCCGTATCGCACCGTGGATCAGTGGTATCAGCGTGAGCTGAAAGTCAGCGCCCAAGGCATCCGTGATTATGAACGCACCACTTACTACGACGGCCGCTGGAAACCGGAATTCGACCGTTGGGTGGACATGCTCGCCGGGCTGAGCAAAGGCCCGGGCAAGACTCAGGTCGCATGGAACTCAGCGCTGATCTACGACATGATTTTCACCCAGCCGGTGTATTACGAGTTCAAAGACCTGAAGATGCCGACCCTGCTGCTGATCGGCACCTCCGACACCACGGCCATCGGCAAGGACCTCGCGCCGCCTGAGGTGAAAGCGAAAATCGGCCATTACGACGTGCTCGGCAAACAAGTGGCCAAGCTGATCCCGCAGTCGACGCTGGTGGAGTTTCCCGGCATGGGCCACGCGCCACAAATGGAAGAGCCGGCACAGTTCCACAAGGCCTTGCTCGGCTGGCTGAATACAACCAATCCCGTTCGTTGATGAGGTAAGGCTGATGGCGGTGCAGATTGCAGTGATCGATGACTGGCAGGACGTGGCCCGCGACGTGGTCGACTGGTCGGTGCTCGATGGCCTCGGTGAAGTGACGTTCGAACACGATTACCCGGCGGACAATGCCACACTGGCCGAGCGACTGGGCCGCTACCAGGTGATCTGCGTGATGCGCGAGCGCACGCGCTTCGATGAGGATTTGCTCAAGCGTTTGCCTCATCTGAAGTTGCTGGTCACCGGCGGCATGCGCAACGCAGCGCTGGATATGCAAGCGGCCGCCAGGCTGGGGATCAAGGTTTGCGGCACCGACAGTTACAAGCATGCCGCGCCGGAATTGACCTGGGCGCTGATCATGGCGGCCACGCGCAATCTGGTGAACGAAGCCAATGCCCTGCGCGACGGTCACTGGCAGCAAGGGCTGGGCGGTGACCTGCACGGCAAGACCCTCGGCATTCTCGGTCTGGGCAGCATCGGCCAACGCGTGGCGCAGTTTGGTCAGGTGTTCGGCATGCGGGTGATTGCCTGGAGCGAAAACCTCACCGCCGAACGCGCTGAACAGGCTGGCGTGATGTACGTGAGCAAGCAGGAACTGTTCGAGCAGGCGGACGCGTTGTCGGTGCATCTGGTGCTCAGCGAGCGCAGTCGCGGGCTGGTCGATGCACAGGCACTGGGCTGGATGAAGCCGACGGCCCTGCTGGTCAACACCGCCCGCGGGCCGATTGTCGATGAGGCAGCGCTGATCAAGGCGTTGCAGAAACAGCAGATCGCCGGGGCGGCGCTGGACGTGTTCGAACAGGAACCGCTGCCCGCGATGCACCCGTTTCGAACGCTGGACAATGTCTTGGCGACGCCGCATGTCGGGTATGTCAGCCGGCAGAACTATGAGCAGTTCTTTTCGCAGATGATCGAGGATATTCAGGCTTGGGCGGCTGGGGAGCCGGTTCGCCTGTTGAACTGAGAATTCCCATCATTACGCTGGTGTAGCGACCACCGCCTTCGCGAGCAAGCTCGCTCCCACATTGGATCTGTGCCAGGAACACATTTTCTGTCCACTGAAGATCTCCTATGGGAGCGAGCCTGCTCGCGAATGGGCACTCACTGTCACCCCATCAACAAACTGCCCGCACCACAACAGTGCAACCGCACTTCCCGCTAGCACAGAATCGTGACCGATCAGTCACCGTTTTCGCCCTCCCTCGCAGAAAAACCTGCACTTCGTCGGTGCGTTTCCCCCTCAAAAGCACGGTCGGCGTGGCTTGCCAACCGATTGTCGAACAATTTACCCATTTGCTCCGCCCCGCTCTAGGATCTGGCCTAGACTGACTTTCGCGGGGTAAAACCGACCGGTCACATCGCGGAAAAAAAGTCGAAACTTTTGCGCGCGGCGGCTGGTCATCTGAAAGACAGGGCCATAGCGACTGGTGCAATCCTTGCAACGGCCCGTTCACCCATTCTGCTTGCGCGTGTTGGGTAGCGTTTGCTCACCGATGCGTGGCGCGTTTGCGCCCGGCCACAGGACTTGGCCATGGACATCGCTTGTTCAAGACAAGAATCAGATCAACGAGACGGGAGATTCATATGATCAGTGCGGCATTGGAAATTCAGGGAGAGCGTGCTCAGCAGGCGGTTGGTGAATCGAGCACCATCAGTGTTCCTGGCAGCCGACAGATCAACATTCCCGGCACCAAAACGCTGACTCCGGTAGCGAGCCAGAACCCCAACAAGAAAAAAGTCTTGTTCGTCACCTCGGAAATCGCCGATCTGGTCAAGACCGGCGGTCTGGGTGACGTCTCCGCTGCCCTGCCCCGGGCCATGGCCCATCTGCACGACGTGCGCGTGTTGATCCCCGGTTACCCGCAGGTGATGCACAGCGAAAACCCGATCCACATCATCGGCGAACTGGGCGGCCACGCAGCGCTGCCGCCGTGCAAGATCGGGCGCATGGACATGCCGGACGGTCTGGTCATCTACGTGCTGATCTGCCCCGAACTCTATGAGCGCGAAGGCTCGCCCTACGGCGCCAACAACGGCCGCGACTGGCCGGATAACCACATTCGCTTCGCCCGCCTCGGTCTGGCCGCCGCCGACATCGCCGCCAACCTCGCGCAAATTCACTGGTGCCCGGATCTGGTGCACGCCCATGACTGGCCGGCCGGTCTCGCGCCTGCCTATATGCACTGGCGCGGGCAGCGTACGCCCACCCTGTTCACCATTCACAACCTCGCCTATCAAGGCGTGACCAGCCTCGGCTCCTGCCCGGAGCTGGGGATTCCAGCCCATGCCCTGCAACAGGAAGGCATGGAGTTCTACGGCAAGATGTCGTTCCTCAAGGCCGGCATGGCGTATTCGAGCCATATCACCACGGTCAGCGCCACTTACGCGCAGGAAATCACCACCCCGGATTTCGGCTGTGGCCTCGACGGTTTCCTCGCCGCCAAGACTCAGCAAGGCTTGCTCAGCGGCATCCCCAACGGCATTGATGAAAGCTGGGACGCTGCGACCGATCCGCACCTGTTTGCACCGTTTGCAATTGGCGACTGGGAAGGCAAAGCGATCAACGCCGCGCACGTGCGTGAGCTGTTCGGCCTCAACGATTCCACCGGACCGTTGTTCGCTGTGGTGTCGCGACTGGTCTACCAGAAAGGTCTGGACCTGACGATAGCGGTATCCGAATACATCGTGCAGAACGGTGGCCAGATCGCAATCATCGGTCGCGGCGAACCGGAAGAAGAACAAGCCATGCGCGAACTGGCGCTGCGCTTTCCAGGGCAGATCGGTGTGCGCATCGGCTTCAACGAAACCGACGCCCGACGCATGTTCGCCGGCAGCGATTTCCTGCTGATGCCTTCGCGTTACGAGCCTTGCGGTTTGAGTCAGATGTACGCCCAGCGTTTCGGCTCGCTGCCAGTCGCACGCAATACCGGGGGTCTGGCCGACACCATTGAAAACGGCGTCACCGGTTTCCTCTTCGATGAGTCCACCGCTGAAAGCTATCAAGAGGCCCTGAGTCGCGCATTCAAGGTATTCGCCTTCCCCGAACTGCTCAACGCCATGCGTTGCCGGGCAATGGCTGCGCCGTTCAACTGGTGCAAAGCGGTTGAACCGTACGCCGAACTCTACGAACAACTGGTCGCCAAGGCGCTGGGTAAAGCTCACCACAAATAACCAGGGAGGTTCACCACGATGCCGTTACGGTCTACTGAAACCTGGCCCCACGGCGCGATCATGCTGGACGCCGAACACACGCAATTTGCGCTATGGGCGCCGGATGCGTTTTACGTGAGTGTCGAACTTGAAAACGGTCAGTCGCTGCCGATGCTGCCTCAGGCAGACGGCTGGTTTGTGATCAAGGCCCGCTGTCCGGCGGGCACCCGCTACCGCTACAACATCGACGGCGAACTGGAGGTGCCCGATCCGGCCTCCCGAGCCCAGGATGGCGACCTCGACCGCCACAGTGTGGTGGTCGATCCTCTGGCTTATCAATGGCGACACACGGCCTGGCACGGTCGGCCATGGAGCGAAGCGGTGATCTACGAGTTGCACGTCGGTGCGCTCGGTGGTTTCGCGGAAGTCGAACAACATCTGGCGCGCCTTGCAGGCCTGGGCATCACCGCCATCGAACTGATGCCGCTGGCGCAGTTCCCTGGCGAACGCAATTGGGGCTACGACGGTGTTTTGCCCTACGCCCCGCAAGCCTCCTACGGCACGCCGGAACAACTCAAACACCTGATCGACAGCGCCCACAGCCACGGTCTGGCGGTAATTCTCGACGTGGTCTACAACCACTTCGGCCCGGACGGCAATTACCTGCACCGTTACGCCAAAGGCTTCTTTCGCGAAGACAAGCACACGCCGTGGGGCGCGGCGATCGATTTTCGTCGCAGCGAAGTGCGCGAGTTCTTCATCGAAAACGCGCTGATGTGGCTGCTCGAATACCGTTTCGACGGCCTGCGCCTCGACGCCGTGCATGCCATTGAGGATCCGGATTTTCTCAGCGAAATGGCCCGACGCATCCGCGCGCAGATCGACCCCAGTCGGCATGTCTGGCTGACCGTGGAAAACGAACTCAACCAGTCGAGCCTGCTGGAATACGACTACGACGCGCAGTGGAACGATGACGGCCATAACGCCCTGCACGTCCTGCTCACTGGCGAAACCGATGCGTATTACGCCGACTACGCCGCACAACCCACCGAACAATTGGTGCGCTGCCTCAGTCAGGGCTTTGTTTTCCAGGGCCACATCACCCGCCATGGCGAACCACGCGGCGAACCCAGCGAACACCTGCCCTCCACGGCGTTCGTGCTGTTCCTGCAAAACCACGATCAGATCGGCAACCGTGCGTTCGGCGAGCGCCTGCATCACCTGGCCGATCCGCGTGCCGTGCAGGCAGCGACCGTGTTGTTACTGCTGTCGCCGATGATTCCGCTGATGTTCATGGGCGATGAGTTCGCCGCCGAGCAGCCGTTCCTGTTTTTCACCAGTCACCACGGTGAACTGGCCAAGTTGGTGCGTGAGGGCCGCCGCAATGAATTCGCCGCGTTCAGTGCCTTCACCGATCTGCACAAACGCGAGCAGATTCCCGACCCGAACGCCGAAAAAACCTTCCACGCCTCACAGCCCAGGCTGATCGGCAATGGCAGCGTGAAACAGCAGGAAACCCTCGCGCTGTACCAGAAGCTGCTGCAATTTCGCCATCAATACATCATCCCCCATCTGTCCGGCACGCAAGCGCTCGGCGCCCATATGCTCGGTTATGGCGCGGTCAGTGCGCGCTGGCGTCTGGGCAATGGCAGCGAGCTGCGAATTGACCTGAACCTCAGCGACACGCCAGTGGTCAACCCTCCACAGACCGAGGCCGTGTGGTTGTTTCAACAGCCATCCAGCGTCGATCTATCGGAATCGGGCGAACTGCCCGCGTATTGCGCGCTTGTCAGCCTCACGGCCGCAACCCCTTTGCAACCTCTGGATGGAGAGCGCCTATGAGCGATGCGCAACTGGAAATACTTGCAAGCCGCGCCGGCCTTGCCGTCGACTGGATCGACGCCAACGGCCGCCCGCAAAAAGTCGCCCCGGCGGTGCTGCGCAATGTTCTGATCGGACTCGGCCACCCCGCCAGCACCGCGCAGGAAATCGACGCCAGCCTGCTGGAACTGCAAGCTGCCCAACAAGACCGCCACTTGCCGCCGCTACTCACTAGCGATGTCGGCGTCGGCCTCGATCTGGGTCGGTATTTCGCCCCGCAAACCCCGTGCGAAATCCACCTTGAAGACGGCTCGCGGCTGAACCTGAAACTTGATTCTGAAGCAGTACTGCCGGGACTGATTCCGGTCGGCTATCAACAGGTGCACATCGGCGATCAATATTTCACCTTGGCCGTGGCCCCGGAGCGCTGCTTCAGTGTCGGCGATGCGGTGGATAATCCGATTCCTCGCGTTTGGGGTCTGAGTGCGCAACTGTATTCGCTGCGCCGCCCCGGCGATGGCGGTTTCGGTGACACCCAAGCGTTGGAGGATCTGGTCCGCGTGGCGGGTGAACGCGGCGCCGATGCGCTGGCAATCAGCCCATTGCACGCGATGTTCAGCGCCGATACCGGGCGCTACAGTCCTTATTCGCCGTCCAGTCGTCTGTTCCTCAATCCCCTGTACGCCGCCCCCGGCGCGATTCTTGGTGAGCGCGCTTTGCGCGATGCGATCGACGCGACCGGCCTGGCCGAGCAGTTTGCGCAACTGGAAGACCTGACCCTGATCGACTGGCCAAGCGCCGCCGACGCCAAGCAAAAACTACTGCAAGCCTTGTATGAAGGTTTCGTCGCCGGTGACCACCCGCTGCACCCGGACTTCGCCAGTTTCCGCCATGCCGGTGGTGAAGCACTGGAAAACCATTGCCGCTTCGAAGCCATTCAGGAAATGCGCGCCGCCCGTGGTGAAAACCTCGACTGGCGGCAATGGCCGGAACACTGGCACGACCCACGCGGCGCAGCGCTCGAAGCGTTTGCCGAAGAATATGCCGAACGCATCGGCTACTTCGCTTTTTGCCAATGGCTGATCCACCGTTGCCTGGAGCGCGCGCAAACCGCTGCACGCAGCGCCGGCATGGGCATTGGCCTGATCGCCGATCTGGCGGTGGGTGCCGACGGCGCCGGTAGCCAGGCCTGGAGTTTCCAGGATGAATTGCTCGCCTCGCTGACCGTGGGTGCGCCGCCGGATATTCTAAATCGCTCGGGCCAGGGCTGGGGCATTTCCGCATTCTCGCCGGAAGGCCTGATTCGCAATGGTTTCCGTGCCTTCATCGACATGCTGCGTGCCAACTTCGCCCACGCCGGTGGTTTGCGCATCGACCATGTCATGGGCCTGCAACGCTTGTGGGTGATCCCCAACGGCGCGGCGCCGGCCGATGGCGCGTACCTGTATTACCCGGTCGATGACTTGCTGCGATTGCTGACCCTCGAATCCCATCGTCACCAGGCCATCGTCCTCGGTGAAGACCTCGGCACGGTGCCCGATGGCCTGCGTGAAAAGCTCATCGCCCGCTCCATGCTCGGCATGCGCGTGCTGCTGTTCGAGCAGGACAACACCTTTTTCAAACCGATTCTCGACTGGCCGGACAACGCCTTGGCGACCACCAGCACCCACGACCTGCCAACGCTCAACGGCTGGTGGCATGGTCGTGATATCGACTGGAACGCGCGCTTGGGCTTTGTCGATGCCAACGGTGAAATCGAATGGCGGCATCACCGCCAGCGTGAGCGCGAAGGCCTGCGCAACGCGTTGAGCCAGGACCCGCAAAACTTTCGCGAGGAATCCCACGAGGCCGATCAAGTGGTCGATGCCGCCGTACGCTTCCTTGGCCACACCCGCGCGCCGTTGGTGCTGTTGCCGCTGGAAGATGCGCTGGGCATCAATGAACAGGCGAATCTGCCCGGCACCATCGACACCCATCCGAACTGGTCACGGCGCTTGCCCGGCACCAGTGAGGCGCTGCTCGATGGCGCGGATGCGGCGCGACGTCTGGAATTACTCGCCTGCGCAAGGCTTCAGGCTGCCGAGCGTGACCAATGAACCAAGCGCTCATCCAGCCCCTGCGCGCGACCTTGCGCCTGCAATTTCATAAAGGTTTTACCCTCGAACACGCGGTGCCATTGGTGCCGTACTTCGCCCGCCTCGGCATCAGCCATATTTATGCCTCGCCACTGCTCGCAGCGCGGGCCGGTTCGATGCACGGCTACGACGTGGTCGACCCGACCCAGGTCAACCCGGAACTTGGCGGCGAGCCGGCATTACGGCGCTTGATCAGCACCCTGCGCGAACACGACATGGGCCTGATCCTCGACATCGTCTCCAACCACATGGCGGTCGGTGGCAGCGACAACCCGTGGTGGCTTGATCTGCTGGAATGGGGGCGGCTGAGTCCTTATGGCGAGTTCTTCGACATTCAATGGCATTCGCCGGATCCACTGATGGAAGGCCAGTTGCTGCTGCCGTTCCTCGGCAGCGATTACGGCGTGGCCCTGCAGGAAGGCACGCTGAAACTGCACTTCAATGCGCAGACCGGCAGTTTCCATGTCGAGCACTACGACCATCACTTCCCGGTGTGCCCGAATGATTACCCTGAGCTGCTGAAAACCTCGGATGCGCTGAAGCCGTTGGCCGATCGCTTCGGCGCCCTCAGCTATCAGACCGATGCCCATTCACTGGCGATTCCGCTTAAAGAAGAATTGC
Organism: Pseudomonas sp. P4_D7; assembly: GCF_056401755.1. NCBI lineage: Bacteria > Pseudomonadati > Pseudomonadota > Gammaproteobacteria > Pseudomonadales > Pseudomonadaceae > Pseudomonas > Pseudomonas sp. P4_D7. The sequence continues at coordinate 125,287 of NZ_JBFUIR010000006.1, forward strand.
GCCAATTGGCGAGTGATCCGTCAATTGCCGAGGCCATCGAAAACAACCTGAAGCATTACGATTCGACCAGCGAAGAAGGCTTCCACAAACTGCATGAGTTGCTCGAACGTCAAAGCTATCGCCTGGCGAGTTGGCGCACGGCGGCTGACGACATCAACTGGCGGCGCTTTTTCGACATCAACGAACTCGGCGGCCTGCGCGTTGAGCGCCCGGCAGTGTTCGAAGCCACCCACGGCAAGATCTTCCAGTTGATTGCCGAAGGGCTGGTCGATGGTTTGCGCATCGACCACATCGACGGTCTCGCCGACCCGCGCGGTTACTGCCGCAAACTGCGCCGCCGGGTTGATCTGCTGGCACCGGGCAGACATTTGCCGATCTACGTCGAGAAGATCCTCGGCGCCGGCGAAACCCTGCACCGCGACTGGGCGGTGGACGGCACCACCGGTTATGAATTCATGAATCAGCTGTCGCTGCTGCAACACGACCCGGATGGCGAACACATGCTCGGCGACCTCTGGCAACGGCGTAGCGAACGTCCGGCCGCGTTCATCGAGGAAGCGCAACTGGCGCGTCAGCAGATCCTCAACGGCTCGCTCGCCAGCGATTGCGAAAGCGTCGCCCAGGCCCTGCTGCAAGTCGCCCGCGATGACCTGATGACCCGCGATCTGACCCTCGGGGCGATCCGCCGAGTGTTGCAGGCGTTGATCGTGCACTTTCCGGTGTATCGCACGTACATCAGCGCCATGGGCCGCTCCGCGCAGGATGAAAAGTTCTTCCAGCAGGCCATGGACGGTGCGCGACAGAGCCTCGGCGAAGGCGACTGGCCGGTGCTCGACTGCGTTGCCGCCTGGCTTGGCGGTACGCCGTGGCGGGGTAAACCGCGCGGGCGTTCGCGCAAGATTCTCAAGCATGCCTGCGTACGCTTTCAGCAACTGACCTCACCGGCAGCGGCCAAAGCCGTGGAAGACACCGCGCTGTATCGCTCCGCCGTGCTGCTGTCGCGCAATGACGTCGGCTACAACACCGAACAGTTCAGCGCGCCGCTCAGCGACTTTCACGTGGTCAATCAACAACGGCTGAGTGAATTCCCTGACAACTTGCTGACCACCGCGACCCACGATCACAAACGTGGTGAAGACACCCGCGCACGTCTGGCCGTACTCAGTGAGCGCAGCCATTGGTACGCCGAGCAGATCGAGCTGTGGCGCGCCCTCGCCCGCCCGGTGCGGGTGGATGATCAGATGCCATCGAGCGGCGATGAGCTGATTCTTTATCAAGCGTTGCTGGGCAGTTGGCCGCTGCAACTGCGTGACGACGACCAGGCGGGTTTCGCCGACTACGCCAAGCGCATCTGGCAATGGCAGCAGAAAGCCCTGCGTGAAGCCAAGCTGCAAAGCAGTTGGAGCGCACCGAGCGAAAGCTACGAAAACGCCGCGCAAGCGTTCACCGAAAAACTTCTCACCGGTGAGGAAGGTGAGTTGCTGCGCGCCGCGCTGAGCAAGACCGTCAACAGCATCGCCGCCGCCGGCGCGCTTAATGGCTTGGCGCAAACCTTGCTGCGCATGACCGTGCCGGGGGTGCCGGACCTGTATCAGGGCAATGAGTTTTGGGACTTCAGCCTGGTCGATCCGGACAACCGCCGGCCGGTGGATTACGCCGCTCGCGAACACGCTTTGCAGGAGCCATTGCCACCTGTGGAGTTGCTGGCGAATTGGCGTGACGGGCGCATCAAGCAAGCCTTGATCGCCCAAGTCCTGAACCTGCGCATCGAACATGCCGAGCTGTTCCGCCGGGGCAGCTACCAGGCTCTGGAAGTGCTCGGCAGTCAGGCGCACAACGTGCTCGCGTTTGCCCGTGAGCACGCGGGGAAGCAGGCCATCGTGATCGTGCCGGTCCGTTGCGCGACCCTGCTGGAAAACGGTGCTGTACCTCAGGTCGATGCGCTGCGCTGGGGCGATACGCGGGTGGTTTTACCGTTCGCCGCCTCTGCGACAAACCTGAAGGGACTTTTTTCGAGCAGCGCAGTCACAAAAAACAGGGAGCTGAATATCAGCGACGCGCTGGGGGATGTCCCGGTCAATCTCTTTATCCAACACTTAACGTAAGCATGAGTTCAGTTCAGGAGCATTGCGATGAGTACCGACGATAAACGCATCCGCGAATTCGCCTATCAAATCTGGGAATCGGAAGGTAAGCCCGAGGGGCATGAAGAACGCCACTGGGAAATGGCGCGCAAGCTCGCCGAAGCGGAAGCGCTGGCACCGAAGAAACCGCCGAAAGCCACCGGCAGCAAACCGGCCGGCAAGACAGCCGAGGCCAAGGCCCCGGCCGCCAAGCCGAAACCACCGGCCAAAGCCAAGCCGGCCAGCGCCGCAAAAGTGGTTCCCCCAGGCGAAAAGCCTGCCGAGAAAAAGCCTCGGGCGCCGAAGAAGCCTTCGGCGATCTGACGCTCTAACCGGATTATTGAACTGAATGAACGTGTGGCGGGTTCGCTCGCCACCGAGGGCTTACTCGCCCTGAAGAAATACACAAATCCCTTGTGGGAGCGAGCTTGCTCGCGAATGCGGTCTGCCATTCAACATTGAAGTCGACTGACATTGCGCTTTCGCGAGCAGGCTCGCTCCCACAGGGGAAACAGTGTTAACCGAACCATCCCGATTTTTGCAGGAGCAATCATGACCCGTCCAAAGAATACCGAGCCCACCGCGCACGCCGAGCCGTCGAGAATCCGTGAAGGCCTGCCCTTCCCGCTCGGTGCGACCTGGGATGGTCTGGGGGTGAACTTTGCTCTGTTTTCCGCCAACGCCACCAAGGTCGAACTGTGCATCTTCGACGATGCCGGCGAAGTCGAACTCGAACGCATCGAACTGCCGGAATACACCGATGAGATCTACCACGGCTACCTGCCCGATGCGCACCCGGGGCTGATCTACGGCTACCGCGTCTACGGTCCGTACGACCCGGCCAACGGTCACCGCTTCAACCACAACAAATTACTCATCGACCCGTACGCCAAACAATTGGTCGGCCAACTGAAATGGTCGGAAGCGTTGTTCGGCTACACCATCGGCCACCCCGACGCCGACCTCAGTTTCGATGAGCGCGACAGCGCACCATTTGTACCCAAGTGCAAAGTCATCGACCCGGCGCACACCTGGGGCAATGACCATCGCGTCAGCGTGCCGTGGGACAAGACCATCATTTATGAAACCCACGTGCGCGGCATCAGCATGCGTCACCCGTCGGTACCGGAGAACGTACGCGGCACCTTTGCCGGGCTGATGGTCGACGACGTGCTCGAACACATTCGCAAGCTCGGCGTGTCCACCGTCGAATTGCTGCCGATTCATGCCTTCGTCAATGACCAGCATCTGCTGCACAAAGGCATGACCAATTACTGGGGTTACAACAGCATCGCGTTTTTCGCCCCGGACCCGCGCTACCTGGCCAGCGGCAAGATAGCCGAATTCAAGGAGATGGTCGCGCACCTGCACGAAGCCAACCTCGAAGTGATCCTCGACGTGGTCTATAACCACACCGCCGAGGGCAACGAACAAGGCCCGACCCTGTCGATGCGCGGCATCGACAACGCCTCGTACTATCGCTTGATGCCCGACGACAAGCGCTACTACATCAACGATTCCGGCACCGGCAACACCCTCGACCTGAGCCACCCGTGCGTGCTGCAAATGGTCACCGACTCGCTGCGTTACTGGGCCAGCGAGATGCACGTCGACGGTTTCCGTTTCGACCTGGCGACGATTCTCGGCCGCTACCACGACGGTTTCGACGAGCGTCACAGCTTCCTTGTCGCCTGTCGCCAGGACCCGGTGCTGCGCCAGGTTAAGATGATCGCTGAACCGTGGGACTGCGGCCCCGGCGGCTATCAGGTGGGCAACTTCCCGCCGGGCTGGGTCGAGTGGAATGACAAATTCCGCGACACCGTGCGCGCGTTCTGGAAAGGCGACGACGGCCAGGTCGCCGACTTTGCCAGCCGCATGACCGCTTCCGGTGAGATGTTCAACCAGCGCGGGCGGCGGCCGTACTCCTCGGTGAATTTCATCACCGCCCACGACGGTTTCACCCTCAACGATCTGGTCTCGTACAACGACAAGCACAACGAAGCCAACGACGAAAACAACCAGGACGGCAGCAACAACAACCTGTCGTGGAACCATGGCGTCGAAGGCCCGACCGACGATCCTGAAATCAATGCCCTGCGCCATCGGCAGATGCGCAATTTCTTCGCCACCCTGCTGCTCGCCCAAGGCACGCCGATGATCGTCGCCGGTGATGAGTTCGCCCGCACTCAGGACGGCAACAACAACGCCTATTGCCAGGACAGCGAGATCGGTTGGGTCAACTGGGACCTGAGCGAGGACGGCAAGGCATTGCTGAAATTCGTCAAGCGCCTGATCAAGCTGCGCCTGGCCTATCCGATCCTGCGTCGCGGCCGCTTCCTGGTAGGCGAATACAACGAGGACATCGGCGTCAAGGACATCACCTGGCTGGCGCCGGATGCCACCGAGATGACCACCGAGCATTGGCACGATGCGCACAACCGCTGCCTGGGCATGTTGCTCGACGGGCGCGCACAGGAAACCGGGATTCGCCGCAAAGGTGCGGATGCGACCTTGCTGCTGGTGGTCAACGCCCATCATGACATCGTCAATTTCACCTTGCCGGAGGTACCGGAAGGCAGTTTCTGGACCTGCATGATCGACACCAATCAGCCGTCGATCCGTGGTCAGGAACGCTTCGATTTCGGCCACGAATACTCGGTCACCGGACGCTCGCTGCTGCTGTTCGAACTGCAACGTGACGAAGAAGACTGATATGGATCTGCACCGTTATCTGAGCCGACGACCAACGGATTATCCGCACACCGCAGCCCTCGGCGGGTGCCTGCGGGCGCTGGTCGAGGCCGGGCTGGATCGTCTGCCGTTACCGGGCAGTGGCCGCACGCTGGAGCGCTTTCAGCAGTTGGCGGAAGTCGGCGGGCATGACCTGGGTCTGTGCAAACTGTTCGAAGGTCACACCGACGCGCTGGCGATCATTGAACAACTCGGCGGCTCACCTACGCCGGGCAGCACTTGGGGCATGTGGGCAGCGGAGCCACCGCAAGCACGAGTCAAAGCCAGCCCGGCCGGGCACATGGTCGCGCTGCATGGACGCAAGGCATGGTGCTCCGGCGCCGCCGTCCTCAGCCACGCCTTGCTCACCGCCTGGGATGGCGACGATCAGCAGCAACTGGTCGCCGTCGCCCTCGACCAACCGGGCGTCACCGTCACCGAGCAAGGCTGGCAAGCGGTGGGCATGGCGGCTACTGGCAGCGTCGAGGTGCTGTTCGACGGTGCCGAAGCGCAGGCCATTGGCAATCCCGGTGACTATCTGCAACGCCCGGGTTTCTGGCAGGGCGGGATCGGTATTGCCGCGTGCTGGTACGGCGCCGCACGGCAAATTGCCGAAGTATTGCGCACCCAGTGTGGGCAACGTCCGGAACCGCACGCGTTGGCGCATCTCGGCGCGGTCGACAGCGCTTTGCAGGCCGCTGCCGATGTACTGCGTTTCAGCGCCTTGCACATCGATGCGCATCCCGAGGACAACGCCGAATTGCTCGCCCGGCGTGCCCGCGCGGTGGTCGAGCAGTCGGCTGAACAGGTCATGCGTGAAGTCGGCCGCGCCCTCGGTGCCGGGCCGTTTTGCAAAGATCGCCACTTTGCCCGGCTCAGCGCTGATCTGCCGGTTTTTCTGCGCCAGAGCCATGCCGAACGGGATCTGGCCGCGCTCGGGCAATTGGTGGCCGGGCAATCCGTGGAGGCATGGGCCTTATGAAAACCAATCCGATTGTCGGCCAGGGCACCAGCCTGCACCAATGGCAGGCTTCGCGGCATCTGGCGGAACTGGACAGCATCGACATCCTCAGTCTGGTGCCACCGGGCGCGCGGGCGGTGATTGTCGCGCCGCACCCGGACGACGAAGTGCTCGGTTGTGGCGGTTTGCTGCAATTGCTCGCTGAGGCCGGTCGGCCCTTGCAACTGATTTCGGTCACCGACGGCAGCGCCAGTCATCCCGGTTCCAGTCGCTGGCCGGTGGAACGTCTGAGCGTGGTGCGCCCACAGGAATCTGCCGAAGCGCTGCGCCGCCTCGGTCTGCCGATGCATCGCGTGAAGTGGCTGCGCGGCGGCTTCACTGACACTCAGGTCGCGGCGCAGGAAGCGCAGTTGGTCGAGTTCATCGAGCGTCATCTGCGCCCCGACGACGTGCTCTTTACCACGTGGAGCGAGGACGGACATTGCGACCACGAAGCCGTTGGCCGCGCCAGTGCCGAGGCTGCCCGTCGCGTCGGTGCGACTTGCCATGAACTGCCGGTGTGGACCTGGCACTGGGCAACTCCGGAAGACGCCTTCGTACCGTGGCAACGCGCACGCAAGATTCTTCTGACGCCGGCGCAAGTCGCGCGCAAACGCCTCGCGGTGCACGCTTTCGCCAGTCAACTGGAAGGCGATCCTGACGCCGGACTCGGTCCGGTACTGGCGCCCTATGTGCTCGATCGCCTGCTGCAACCTTTCGAAGTGGTGTTTCTATGAGTGTCGAAGATCGCTATTTCGACGGATTGTTTGCCGGCAACGATGACCCATGGGCGTTCCGTGAGCGCTGGTATGAGCAGCGCAAACGCGCGATCACCCTCGCCGCCCTGCCGCGTCCGCACTACCGGGCAATCTTCGAACCGGGTTGCGCCAACGGCGAGTTGAGCGCCGAACTGGCCGCGCGTTGCGATCGATTGTTGTGCTGTGACACGGCCAGTGCGGCAGTGACTCTGGCGCGCACGCGGTTGAGCGTGTTCGACCACGCCGAAGTGCGGCAAAAGCGTCTTCCGGGCGACTGGCCGGAGGAAAAATTCGACCTGATCGTATTTAGCGAGATCGGCTACTACCTGGATAGTCAGGATCTGACAGAAGTGATCCGTCGGGCCAGTGATTGCCTGACTGCCGACGGCCAGTTCCTCGCCTGTCACTGGCGTCCGCCCATTGAAGGCTGCCCGCTGAATGCGCGGCAGGTTCACGACCTGATTCACGAAAAACTGCATCTGCCCCGTCTGGTCTTGCATCAGGAAGCGGACTTCATCCTTGAGGTGTGGAGCCGCGAACCGCGCTCGGTGGCGGCACTGGAGGGCTTGCGATGATCGGCATCCTGATCCCGGCGCACAATGAGGAAGACCTGCTCGACGACTGCCTCAGCGCGGCCGTGCGCGCCAGCCGCCACGGATTGCTGGCCGGTGAAAAGGTTGAGGTGTTGGTGGTGCTCGACAGTTGCACCGACCGCTCGGCGCAGATCGTCAGTCGCTATCCGGTGCTGAGCCTGCACATCGATGCGCGCAACGTCGGTCAGGCCCGGGCGGCCGGCGCGCAGCTATTGCTGGAGCGCGGCGCGCGCTGGATCTCTTGCTCGGACGCCGACAGCCGCGTGGCCGACGACTGGCTGGTGGCGCAACTGGGGTTGGGCGCGGACGCGGTATGCGGTACCGTCACGGTCGAACGCTGGCACGAGTCGTTCGATGAAGCGGCGCAAATCCGCTATCACCGGGATTACCGTGCCTGCGATGGTCACCGGCATATCCACGGTGCCAATCTGGGCATCAGCGCCGACGCCTATCGTTGGGCTGGAGGCTTTAAACCGCTGGCCTGCGACGAAGATGTGCAGTTGGTGCGGGAACTGGAACGGGACGGTGCCAACATCGCCTGGAGTCATCGCCCGCAAGTGCTGACCAGCGCGCGCTTCGACAGCCGTGCGCGCGGTGGCTTTGGTGACTATCTGCGACACCTGGCACAGATGGAGCAAAAAAAAGCGGATCAGATTGATCTGTGACGCGACGAACTTCGCTTCATGAGCAATACTCTGCTGCGCGGCAATCCAGGGTTCGGAGCGTCGCTGGGCAATCAACCAGCCTTCACGGGTCGGCGGCGTCTGGCAATCACCGCCAAACGCACGACTGAGGGCGAAACAACACAAGGACGTCACACCATGAAACCGTTAACCCTCAGCGACAGCAGTTCGTCGGCGCAAATCTGGAACAGCGCCCCGCAACTGGACAACATCCCGGTCATCAATACTTTAAGTCTGGTACCCGCCGGCGCCCGCGCCGTGGTCATCGCGCCGCATCCGGGCGATGAAGTGGTCACCTGTGGCGGTTTGCTGCAATTACTCTCCAGCCTCGGTCATCCGTTGCAATTGCTCTCGATCACCGATGGCAGCGCCAGCCACCCGGGTTCGCGGCAATGGTCGGAAAAACGCCTGAGCGTGTTCCGCCCGCAGGAAAGCGTCGAGGCCCTGCGCCGTCTCGGCTTGCCAATGCACAGCCTGAAATGGGTGCGCGGCGGGTTCACCGACAACGCTCTGTGCGAACAGCAAGCGCAAGTGACCGAATTCATCAGCCGCTACCTGCGCCCAGGCGATGTGGTGTTCAGCACCTGGCGCGGCGATGGCAACGACGACCATGAAGCGGTGGGTCGGGCCAGCGCACAGGCAGCGGAACAAGCCGGGGCGACCTTCCACGACGTACCGGTCTGGGCCTGGCACTGGCCCGAGCGCGACCAGCAACTGATCCCTTGGGAACGCGCGCGCAAACTGCGCCTCGACACCTGGACGGTGGCGCGCAAGAGCCACGCCACCCATGCTTACGCCAGTCAGCTCAAGGGTGAGCCGGCGATTGGTATTGCGCCGATGCTGCCGCCGGTGATTCTCGAAAGAATGCGTTTGCCTTACGAAATCGTCTTTGTCTGATATCTGATTCCCTGTGGGAGCGAGCTTGCTCGCGAAGAGGCCGTCACATTCAATACTCGTATCGACTGGACCGACGCCTTCGCGAGCAAGCTCGCTCCCACAGGGTTTGATGTGCAATCGAAATTATCCAGAAGGAACTGCCGCCCCTCGCCATCAGTCGCATGAATAAGCGGCCCGCAATCCAGAGGAGTGAACGTGTCCAGCGATCCCAAGCGTCATGTTATCGACGCGCCCGTCATTCATCGCCTCAGGGTGCTGACGGTCAACACCCACAAGGGTTTTACCGCGCTCAATCGGCGATTCATCCTGCCGGAACTGCGCGAAGCAGTGCGCAGCACCTCGGCCGATCTGGTGTTTCTGCAAGAAGTGGTGGGTGAACACGAACGGCATTCGAACCGTTACAACGAATGGCCACAAACCTCGCAGTACGAATTTCTCGCCGACAGCATGTGGAGCGATTTCGCCTACGGGCGCAACGCCGTTTACCCTGACGGCCATCACGGTAATGCGCTGCTGTCGAAATACCCGATCCGTGAATACCGCAATCTCGATGTGTCGATCACCGGCCCCGAACGCCGAGGCCTTTTGCACTGTGTGCTCGATGTGCCAGGTCACGCCGAAGTTCACGCAATCTGCGTGCACCTGAGTCTGCTCGAAAGCCATCGGCAATTGCAGCTGCAACTGCTCTGTCAGTTGCTTGAATCGCTGCCCGAGGATGCCCCGGTGATCATCGCCGGCGACTTCAACGACTGGCAGTTACAGGGCAACGCCGCCCTCGCCCGTCGCGATTACTTGCACGAAGCCTTCGAGCGCCATCACGGGCGCCCAGCCAAGACGTATCCGGCGCGGTTTCCATTGCTGCGACTGGACCGGATCTACCTGCGCAATGCCAGTAGTCATGACCCGCAGATCCTCGGCAACAAGCCGTGGACGCATCTGTCCGATCACCTGCCATTGGCGGTTGAAGTGCATCTGTAACCGCATTAATGACAGCAATACCCTATGCGCCAGATTGACATCCCTTATGCCCTTTCAGTGCCGGCAGACCTTCTGTCGGTAACTGAAGCGCTCTGAACCGGGTTTTTGGCTGGGTTGTTCCATACAAACAACCACTTAGTTATGTGCAGAAAAACAAACGCTTGCAAAGCCTGTTTTGCCACTACCGCTCATCGTTCAATTTCTTGACGGGCACGCTCGACTCTTCTTATCTCTACCTTACTACCCCCGGAATAACTACCGGGACGAGCCTTCGGACACTCGCGAAATCGAGCGGCCACGGTTCGCCCCGCTCCATTCGGTCGCCCCTCGTTCGGGGTAGGAGAGACGCCACATCGAGATGCCGCATGCGCCTGCAAGGTAGACCTCCATGAGAACTTCAATCACCCCACACGAGATCAAAATCACGTTCTGCACAGTGTCGAGTTCTATCTTGCTGTGCTCATCCATGGAGGCGCAGGCCGGTCCTGCGGCGGATGAAACCACCCTGTGGTACCGCGCGGATGTGCCCGTGATGACGTTGCCCGTCACCGTCATTACCCCCGGCCCGCAACGCTTCAGCCCACGGCCCGATCTGCGGGGCACGCGCTTGATTACCGAAGACCTCGCACCGTCGGCCTGGGACGAGTTGTACGGTCGAAACGCCCGCCAGGCGCAAACCGATGTGCTGTCGTCAGGCTTCGCAACACCCGGCAGCGGCGACTTCAAAGGCCCGGCGGTGCTCACCGTGCAAAGCGGCAACCATACCCAGACCCTCGGCCTGATCGGCGGCTTCAACCAGATCCGGGCCAATGGCAATGGCTTGCTCACCAGCCGCGCCTTGGCCGACCCGAACAGCGACACTCTCAACCTGCAAGGCCAAAGCCTCGGCGCTTATTACAGCCTGATCGGCGCCCAGGGCTGGCACGTGGATTTATCGGCCAGCGGTGGCCGGGTCAGCGGTTTCAGTCGCAACGGCCAAGGCGCCCGGCAAGCCACCGAAGGCAGCGCCATGACCTTCTCGGTCGAAGGCGGTTTTCCGATTGGCTTGAGCGACAACTGGGTGGTCGAACCGCAGGCGCAATTGATCAATCAACGCATCACCCTCGACACGCCCTACGCCGGCTCGGGCAATGCGTCCTCCACCGATCTGACGGCCTGGAGCGGCCGCGTCGGTGCCCGTTTGAAAGGCAGTTACGATTTGAATGGTCTGCCGGTCGAACCTTATGTGCGCACCAACCTGTGGCACACCGTTTATACCGGCAGCACGGTGACGCTGGATCAGGTCGACAAGATCAGCAGCAGCCGCAAGTCATCGACCGTTGAGTTGGGCCTGGGGCTGGTGGCGCGGGTGACGCCTGTGGTGAGTCTGTATGTCAGTGCCGATTACAGCAGTGATGTCGATGACAATGATTTGAACGGGATCATTGGCAGCCTTGGGGTGCGGATGCGTTGGTGATCTTCAGGCTACCGAAGGCCCCTGTGGGAGCGAGCTTGCTCGCGAAAGCGGTGTAACGTTCAACATCATTGTTGATTGACATATCGCCTTCGCGAGCAAGCTCGCTCCCACAGGTTTTGCGGTACCGGATCAACCCTCCGGCTTAAGGATCAACACCGCCAACGGCGGCAGATTCAGCTCCAGCGACAACGACTGGCCATGGCTCGGCACCTCCTCGGTAAACGCCCCGCCGCCATTGCCGTAATTGGAACCGGCATAGGTGTCGGCATCGCTGTTGAGCAATTCAGTCCAGCGCCCGGCAAACGGCACACCCACGCGATAGGCCTGACGCGGCACCGGCGTGAAGTTGGCCACCACCAGCACCGGTTTACCCTCCTTGCTCCAGCGCAACCAGGCATAAACGCTGTTGATCGCATCGTCGCCGATCAACCACTGGAAACCCTGCGGCGCGTCGTCCTGATCGTGCAGCGCCGGCTCTTCGCGATACAGCCGATTGAGATCGCCGACCAGTTTCTGCACGCCCTTGTGCTCGGAGTACTGCAGCAGATACCAATCCAGTTGCTGATCGTGATTCCACTCGCGCCACTGGCCAAACTCGCAACCCATGAACAACAGCTTCTTGCCCGGATGGGTCCACATGAAACTCAGATACGCGCGCAGGTTGGCGAATTTTTGCCAGCGATCGCCGGGCATCTTGTCGATCAGCGAATGCTTGCCGTGCACCACTTCATCGTGGGAGATCGGCAGGATGAAACGCTCGGACCAGGCGTAGACCAGACCAAAACTCAACTCGTTGTGATGGTGCGCGCGGTACACCGGATCCTGCTGAATGTAATGCAACGAATCGTGCATCCAGCCCATGTTCCATTTGTAGGCAAAACCGAGGCCGCCCTGCTGCGTACTTTGGCTGACACCGGGCCACGCCGTGGATTCTTCGGCGATGACCAGCGCACCCGGTGCTTCCAGTTCGACCACATCGTTCAAATGCCGCAAGAAGTCGATGGCCTCCAGATTTTCCCGACCGCCATGACGGTTTGGCACCCATTCGCCTGCCTTGCGCGAATAGTCGCGATAGAGCATCGAAGCCACCGCATCGACGCGCAAGCCATCGACGTGAAAATGCTTCAACCAATGCAACCCCGAAGCGAGCATGTAGCCATGCACTTCGGTGCGGCCGAGGTTGTAGATCAGCGTGTCCCAATCCTGATGAAACCCTTCCAGCGGGTTGCCGTATTCGTACAGCGCGGTGCCGTCGAACTGGGCGAGACCGTGAGTATCGGTAGGGAAATGCGCCGGCACCCAGTCGAGGATCACACCGATCTCGGCCCGGTGGCAGGCGTCGACGAATTCAGCGAACTGCGCCGGCGAGCCGTACCGCGCACTCGGGGCGAATTGCGAGAGCAATTGATAACCCCAGGAGCCACCAAACGGGTGCTCCATGATCGGCATCAGTTCGATGTGAGTGAAACCCAGTTCCTTGACGTAGGGAATCAAACGTTCGGCGAGTTCCGGCCAGGTGTACTGGCGGGCGACTTCGCCGAGATCATCCAGTTCGCACTGCCACGAACCGGCGTGCAATTCGTAGATCGACAGCGGCGCCGAATGTTTCTGCCGGTCGCGTCGGCTGCTCATCCACTCCTGATCCTGCCAGTCGATCTGCAGCGGTTCAGCGACTTTCGAAGCGGTGTCCGGCGGCAGGCTGGTGGCCAGCGCCATCGGGTCAGCCTTGAGCGGCAGAATGCCGTGGGCGCCAAGAATTTCGTATTTGTACAACTCGCCCGCTTGCAGGCGCGGGATGAACAGTTCCCAGACCCCGGACGGGTGCCGCAAGCGCATCGGATGGCGGCGGCCGTCCCAGACGTTGAAATCGCCAACCACCGACACGCGCCGGGCATTCGGCGCCCACACCGCAAAGCGTACGCCGTCGACGCCATCCACTGTTTTCAATTGCGCGCCGAGACAGGCGCTGAGGTCACGGTGATTGCCTTCGGCGAACAGATACAAGTCCATTTCACCGAGTAACTGGCCAAAGCTATAAGGATCCTCGGCAACCTGTTCGCCGCCGGCCCAGCGCGTACGCAACTGATACGGCCGCGCCTGATCGAAATGGCCGACAAACAGCCCCGGCGTTTCGGTCTGCTCCAGCGGACCGCGTTCTTCACCGCTGTCCTTGTCCAGCACCACGACACTCAGCGCCCCGGGCAGATATGCACGAATGAACTGCCCGCCAGCGCCATCGCCGTGCGGGCCGAGAATGGAAAAAGGGTCGTGATGTTCAGCGCGGACCAAGGCATCAATATCTTTCGCCGAGGGCAGCAATGTTTCTTTAACCGCACCCTGTTCCTTGTTCGAGAAACTCATGACTACTCTCCACCAAGATCGGAAAAGGGTTTAAGCCCCGTCAATAACCCATACAAACCGTGCAACGGCACGGGCAGCCACGTGGGGCGATTTTCGGCTTCATAGGCCACTTCATAGGCCGCCTTCTCCAGGCCGAACAACGCCAGCGCGGCGTCGGCACCTTCAGGATCTTGCCAGGCATGATCAAGACTAGCTGCCGCGCGGCGATATGCCTGAACAAATGCCTCGCGGGCCTCACGCAGATAGCGCTCGGCGACCAGGCGCCGCGCCGTTTCAGACTCGGCGCTGTGGTCAACGTTGTGCACGTTGATGGTCATTGCAGCCGCATAATCGAAGGAGCGCAGCACGCCGCTGACATCCTTGTACGGACTGTGTTTGCCACGACGCTCGCCCAATGGCCGCGCCGGTTCACCCTCGAAGTCGATCAGGTAGGCATCGCCCTTGATCACCAGCACCTGGCCCAAATGCAGATCGCCGTGGACGCGAATGCGCAAACCGCCGACGGCCTTTTTCGCCAGATCCTGCACGTGCGTGAGGATGGTTTTCTTCTCGTCGATCAGGCGTTTGACCAGTTTCTGATCCGCCGCATTGAGTTCGCCCTGATGCTGCTTGAGCAGTTTCAGCGCGTGTTCGACCTGCGCCACAACATCCTTGCCGGTGGCCTGCATGTCCTTGGCCGTCGACACCTGCGGGGCGAAGTCGGCATTGTCGGTGGGCGCGGCGAGCACCTTGTGCATCTCGCCCAGACGCTGACCGAGCATGCCGGCAAAATCCTTCAGTTCACCGAGGGCGTTGTAATGCTGTTCCTGTTCGGACATGGCATCGGCCAGCTCATCGCGCAGCGCCCGCTCGAGGTTGTTCTGCGTCCATTCCCAGGCGTCGCCCTGATTGCTCAGATAGCCTTGGGCGATCATCAGCAGATTGTCTTCGCCCTTGGCATCGCGGCGAATCACCGAGCCGAGCAGCGGAGAGATATTGGCAAATCCGGCCTCGGTCAGGTAAGCGCTCATCTCCAGTTCCGGGTGTACGCCAGAAGCGACTTTGCGTATCAGCTTAAGCACCAGACTATTGCCGATCACCACCGAACTGTTCGATTGCTCGGCAGACAGATAACGCACTTCCGACTCGGTACCGAGGCCGAGCGTTTCCAGATGCGGCGTCGGTGCGAAGCGGATTTCGCCTTCGCTCGACTCCAGCACGGTGTTGTTCTGCATGCCTTGCAGCACCGCACGAATAAACGTTTCAAGGCTGAACGCGTCAGTAATCAAGCCGACCTGTCGCACTCGGCGTACACGGGACAAGGCCAATTGCTGCGGCAACGCCGGGCCGACCTGATCTTCGGAAATAAAGCCGAACGGCAACTGATAACGACTGGTCTGCCCGCCACTGGTGACTTCTATTTCGCTGAGCAGCACCGGATGCTGCGCATCGCCGAAACGCACACCGTACGCCAGATGCACCTTGTCGATGGCCGCGTCCTTGCCGGCGAACCAGCGGCGATTCTGCAGCCAGCTCGGCAGAATGTTTTGCTCCAGCGATGTGCGCGACGGCGCTTCGAGCAATTCTTCCATGCGTTTTTTCAATACCAGCGTGGTGAAGTCCGGCAGGCTTTGCGCCGGCTCCACGTGCCAGCTCGGCATCTGGTTTTCCGCCGCCAGTGCAAACCAGTAGAAACCGTAAGGCGCCAGGGTCAGGAGGAAATTCAACTGGCCAATCGGCGGGAAGGCATTACCGCCGAGCATCTCCACCGGCACCATGCCGACGTAGGCCGACAGGTCCAGCTCCACCGCTTGCGCACTGCGCGAGACGTTGGCCACGCAGAGAATGATTTCGTGTTTGCCATCGGCATCGGTGAATTCGCGCGTGTAAGCCAACACGCGACGGTTGTTCGGCGAGAGCATTTTCAACGTGCCACGGCCGAACGCCTTGGACTGTTTGCGCACAGCGAGCAAGCGTCGGGTCCAGTTGAGCAGCGAATGCGGATCGCCGGACTGGGTTTCGACGTTGACCGACAGATAGCCGTATTGCGGGTCCATGATCGGCGGTAGCACCAGGCTGGCCGGATCGGCACGGGAGAAGCCGCCGTTGCGGTCGATCGACCACTGCATCGGCGTACGCACACCATCGCGGTCGCCAAGGTAGATGTTGTCGCCCATGCCGATCTCGTCGCCGTAATACAGGGTCGGCGTGCCCGGCATCGACAGCAGCAGACTGTTGAGCAATTCGATGCGGCGGCGATCGCGCTCCATCAACGGCGCCAGACGACGGCGGATGCCGAGGTTGATCCGCGCCCGACGGTCAGCCGCGTAGTAATTCCACAGATAGTCACGCTCTTTGTCGGTGACCATCTCCAGCGTCAGCTCATCGTGGTTGCGCAGGAAAATCGCCCATTGGCAGTTGGCGGGAATTTCCGGGGTCTGGCGCAGAATGTCGGTGATCGGGAAACGATCTTCCTGAGCCAGCGCCATGTACATGCGCGGCATCAACGGGAAGTGAAACGCCATGTGGCATTCATCACCGTTAAGGCCTGCCGCATCGGTATCACCGAAGTACAGCTGGGTGTCTTCCGGCCATTGGTTGGCCTCCGCGAGCAGCATGCGATCGGGGTAATTGGCGTCGATCTCGGCGCGGATCTGCTTGAGGACGTCGTGGGTTTCCGGCAGGTTTTCGTTATTGGTGCCATCACGCTCGATCAGGTACGGAATCGCGTCGAGGCGCAGGCCGTCGATGCCCATGTCCAGCCAGTAGCGCATCACCGATAGCACGGCTTTCATCACTTGCGGATTGTCGAAATTCAGATCCGGTTGGTGCGAATAGAAACGGTGCCAGAAGTACTGTCCGGCGACCGGATCCCAGGTCCAGTTGGATTTTTCCGTATCGAGGAAAATGATTCGCGTGCCGTCGTATTTCTGATCGTCATCCGACCACACGTAAAAGTCCCGCGCCGCCGAGCCGGGCTTGGCCTTGCGCGCACGCTGGAACCACGGGTGCTGGTCGGAGGTGTGGTTGATGACCAGTTCGGTGATCACCCGCAAGCCACGCTTGTGCGCCTCGGCGATAAAGCGCTTGGCGTCGGCCATGGTCCCGTAATCGCTGTGCACGCCACGGTATTCGGCAATGTCATAGCCATCGTCGCGACGTGGCGAGGGATAGAACGGCAACAGCCAGATGGTGTTGACGCCGAGGTCGGCGATGTAATCGAGTTTGGCGATCAGGCCGGGAAAGTCGCCGATCCCGTCGTTGTTGGAGTCGAAAAACGATTTGACGTGAACTTGATAGATCACCGCGTCCTTGTACCAGAGCGGGTCTTTGATAAAGGTGGCTGCCTTGGGTTTCTTCGCCATGTGAAACTCCTGCTGAATGCTTTAAAAGCCCCCACGATGATCGTTCCCCCGCTCCGCGTGGGAATGCCGCCATGGACGCTCTGCGTCAGTTTCTGGGACGCGGAGCGTCCCGGGATGCGTTCCCACGCAGACGGTTCGACGCCTCGACGTGGGAACGATCATTACGTAGCGGTAATTCGCCAGATGCCGAATGGCTGGTACGCCGGGTCAATGCGCATGAACTGGTACTTGCCATGCCAGTCCCAGCGATGCCCGTTCATCAAATCCTCACCGTGGGTTGTCGCGTCATCGGGCAGGCCCATTTCCCACAGCGGCAGTTCGAAATTCGCCTCCTGCACGTTATGCGGATCAAGGCTGACCGCGACCAGAATGAAGTTGCTGCCGTCGACACTGCGCTTGCCGAAATACAGAATGTTGTCGTTCCAGGCGTTGTAGACCTTCAGGCCCAGATGCGTGTGCAGCGCCGGGTTCTGCCGGCGGATGCGGTTGAGCTGGGCGATCTCGGCAATGATGTTGCCCGGCGCGGTGAAGTCGCGGATGCGGATCTCGTACTTCTCCGAGTCGAGGTATTCCTCTTTGCCCGGCACCGGCGCCGACTCGCACAGCTCGAACCCCGAATACATGCCCCATAAGCCTGAACCCATGGTCGCCAGCGCCGCACGAATCAGAAATCCTGGACGCCCGGATTCGTGCAGGAATGCCGGGTTGATGTCCGGCGTATTAACGAAGAAATTCGGCCGGTAGCATTCGCGCCACGGCGATTCATTCAGCTCAGTGAAATACGTCGCCAGCTCAGCCTTGCTGTTGCGCCAGGTGAAATAGGTGTAGCTCTGCGTGTAACCGACCTTGCCCAGCCGCGCCATCATTGCCGGCGTGGTGAAGGCTTCGGCGAGGAAGATCACTTCCGGATATAGCGCCCGAACATCGGCGATCAGCCATTGCCAGAACGGCAGTGGTTTGGTGTGCGGATTGTCGACGCGAAAGATCTTCACGCCCTCTTCGACCCAGCCAATGACGATGTCGCGCAATTCGACCCACAGGCTCGGAATCGCGTCCGGCGCATAGAAGTCGACGTTGACGATGTCCTGGTATTTCTTCGGCGGGTTTTCCGCGTATTTGATCGTGCCGTCCGGGCGCCAGTTGAACCAGCCCGGATGCTGCTTGAGCCACGGGTGATCCTGGGAACACTGAATGGCGAAATCGAGGGCGATTTCCAGGCCGTGATCGGCAGCAGCGGCGACCAATCGGCGGAAGTCCTCGCGAGTGCCGAGTTGCGAGTGGATCGCCTCGTGACCACCCTCCTCACTACCGATGGCATAAGGGCTGCCGGGATCATCGGGACCGGCGGTCAGGGAATTGTTGCGCCCCTTGCGATGGGCGCGACCAATCGGGTGGATCGGCGTGAAATAGAGCACGTCAAAGCCCATGTCCTGAATCATCGGCAAACGCGCATGCACGTCATTAAAGGTGCCGTGACGGTGGGGATCGTCGGTGATCGAGCGTGGAAACAGTTCGTACCAACTGGCGAATTCGGCCAGTTCGCGTTCGACGTCTACCGGGAATTCCGGACTGACGCTCAGGTAGGCACGGTGATCGGCCTCAGCCATCAACTGCGCACTGCGCGAGTGCAGGAACAGCGCGACCTGCTCGGTTTCGAGCAGCCCGGACAATTCATGGTGCAACGCGGCGAGCTGTTCGCTGAGCTGACCTTCGCTGCGCTCGGCGGCCTGTTGCACCATGCTCCGGCCTTCCTGCAACTCCAGCGACACCGGTACAGCAGCATTGTGTTTCTTCTCCAGTTCATACTGAAAACTGGCGAATTGGTCGATCCACGCCTCGATGCAATAGAGGAAGCGCCCTTGATGTTCAGGGCGGAACTGGCCTTGCCAGCCGTTATTGCCCTGATCGGTCATGACCTCGCTTTGCCAGGTCTCCTCGCCTTCCTGGCGCCAGCGGATGCGCACCGCGAGTTTGTCGTGACCGTCGGCAAACACCTTGCTGGTGACCGCCACCTCACGGCCGGCAATCGACTTCACGGCGAACTGCCCGCCCTCGAGGGTCGGCATGGTGTTTTCGATGGCAATGCGCGGCAGCAGCAACGCCTGCGACAGCGGCATGTGCGGGTTGTAGCTCAGTTCCGAAGGTCTTTCAGCAGTCATTGAGCATCTCTCCTTAACGCCCCAAGGACGCTCTTGTGCCGGATCAGTGTTCACAACGAAGCACCTGCCCCGAAATGAACTCACTTAGGTTCCGAGCGACCGGCGCCGGGAAAAGTTCAGATGAAATTGCCGTGTCAGAAAAGCGGATCGAATTGCGTGCAGGGTGGTCAATCCACTTAAGCACTTCTCACGCCATGTGCCACACGGAGGTCATCAGATGAATATCCCGATCCCGGCCGAAACGCCCGATCCGAACATCGACAAACCCACGCTGCCCGAGACCGAGCCGCAACCGATTCCCGAGCAAGAGCCACCCGGCACCACACCCCCCCCCAAAGAAGAACCACCAACGACGATGCCTCCTGTGATCCTCTAACTGATCGTTCCCACGCWCTGCGTGGGAATGCAGCCCGGGACGCTCCGCGTCCCAAAGCGGACGCGGAGCGTCCATTGAGGCATTCCCACGCAGAGCGTGGGAACGATCATCCGGCGCAGGAATGATCAGTGGTCATCAGTCTTTTCCTCGTCCTTTTCGAACAGCTTCACGATGCGCGGCATCACGCTGAAAATCCCCAGCGCCAGAAAAGTACTGAGTAGCGCCGTTGCTTCCCTGCCCAATCCCGCCGCGACCCCAATGGCTGCCGTCATCCACAGCCCGGCAGCCGTGGTCAGGCCTTTGACATGGCCTTCATCACCTTCCTTGTTTTTCAGGATAGTCCCGGCACCGAGAAAGCCGATCCCGGCAATCACCCCTTGGACTACGCGGCTCATCGCATCGGATTCCGCCCCTGATGTCTGCGGCACCAGTACAAACAGCGCAGCCCCCAGCGCCACCAACATATGCGTGCGCACCCCGGCAGCCTTGCCCTTGTGTTCGCGCTCGAATCCGAGAATGCCGCCCAGAATGGCGGCCATCAGCAGGCGCACGGTGATGCGCGTCAATTGCGACGCATCCGCGACGTCGGCGAATTCCGCCTGCAGGGTTTGCCACACTTCATGCCACCACGCGTCCATCGTGCAGTCCTTGTTATTGGCTGGATAGACGATGGACAGCGGCGACCATTAATCAGTTGCGCAGAACCATCGGTGAAGCGTGCGCCCTAACCTTTCAGACTTCCCTGAAAAAAGGACCGCCCTCATGCCCGTTCGAGTCGATGAATCCAACCCCGAACAGAAAGTGTGTTTTTTCACCGTCGAGAATGGCGAAGAAATCCGCATTTGCGACACCTTGGAAGTGCGTACGGACAGCGACAAGGCCATGTCGTTTGTGGAAATAGATGGCCGGCGCGTTTACATCACCGAGGCAGAAGCCGACGAATTGACCGTCGCAGGCGCCAAGGATGGTCGCAAGCACTTGAAGGCTGACGAGAGTGGTTCGGTGATTTGACTGACCTTGATCAACACCCCGCGCAAACGCCTGATATAGGCCTTTGCGCCTTTGTCTGCGGGCTGCTTCAAGTTGTCGCAGGCGTTGCGCAGAATCGCATCTGATCCGCTTTTTATTGAAATAGCTGAGTCTGTTATGCAAACAGATCGACGCTCATAGTGCTCTGGCCTGATGGAGGCTGATGAGCGAATAACCATGAGCGAACAAATCCCCGTCCGAACCGTAGAAGCATCTCCAACTATCAAAAGTGTGCCCGCACGCCCAATGAAGGCGACGGCCAAATCCAGCGACAACCAGATCCACACCCGCAGCTTCACCGGCCTGTTCCGCACCTTGCGCATGAGTGGCGCGGGATTTCTGTTCGTGCTGTTTTTCGGCACCGTGTGGCTGAACTGGGGCGGACGTCAGGCGGTGCTCTGGGATCTTTCCGAAAGCAAATTCCACATCTTTGGCGCGACGTTCTGGCCGCAGGATTTCATTCTGCTGTCGGCGCTGCTGATCATCGCTGCGTTCGGTCTGTTCGCCATCACCGTGTTCGCCGGCCGGGTCTGGTGCGGTTACACCTGCCCGCAAAGTTCGTGGACGTGGATCTTCATGTGGTGCGAGAAGATCACCGAAGGCGAACGCAACCAACGCATCAAACTGCAAGCCGCGCCGTGGAGCCTGAACAAACTGGCGCGACGCGCGGCCAAGCACACCCTGTGGCTGGCGATCAGTGTGCTGACCGGCCTGACCTTCGTCGGTTACTTCACGCCGATCCGGCCACTGGCTGAAGAACTGCTGACCCTGCAAATCGGCGGCGTCAGCCTGTTCTGGGTGCTGTTTTTCACCGCCGCCACCTACATCAACGCCGGTTGGCTGCGTGAGGCGGTGTGCATGCACATGTGCCCGTATGCGCGGTTCCAGAGCGTGATGTTCGACAAGGACACCCTGGCGATTTCCTACGACGTGGCCCGTGGCGAAAACCGTGGCCCGCGCAAACGCGACGTGAAACCGCTTGAGGCTGGCCTGGGTGATTGCATCGACTGCCAGTTATGCGTGCAGGTTTGTCCGACCGGCATCGACATTCGCGATGGTCTGCAGATGGAGTGCATCGGCTGCGCTGCGTGCATCGACGCCTGTGACTCGATCATGGACAAGATGAACTACCCGCGCGGCCTGATCCGCTACAGTTCCGAGCGCGAACTGCAGGGTGGCAAAACCCACCTGCTGCGCCCACGCCTGATCGGTTACACCGTGGTGCTGGTGGCGATGATCGGCGCATTGGCGTTGGCGTTGATCGAGCGGCCGATGGTCTCGCTGGACGTGACCAAGGATCGCGGGTTGTTCCGCGAGAATGGTCAGGGTCAGATTGAAAACATCTATAGCCTCAAAGTCATCAACAAGACCCAACAGCGCCAGGACTACAACCTGAGCCTGGTGGATGGCGACGGCTTCCAGTTGCAGGGCAAGACTGAACTGAGCCTGGCGCCGGGTGAGATTGTCGATGTGCCGGTGTCGGTGGCGATGACCACGGAACGCCCGGCCAGCAGTTCGCAGACCTTGAGTTTCAAGATTGTCGACAGCGATGAGCCTGAGGTTTACAGCGTGGCGAAGAGCAGGTTTGTTGCGCCGATGAATCGCTGAGCCGTTAGAATCTTTTTCCCTCACCCCAGCCCTCTCCCGGAGGGAGAGGGAGCCGACCGAGGTGTCTGTCGCTATACATCGACCTGACAGACCGAGTCGATTGTGGATTTAGCAAAACACTATCAAGCCGAATCGATTATGGATTTAGCAAAGCACATCAAGCTGAGTCGATTGTGGATTCAGCAAAGCACTTTCAGGTCGGTGTAGTTCGCAARCATCCCCCAATCAGTCCCCTCTCCCTCTGGGAGAGGGCTAGGGTGAGGGGCAGTTCTCCTGACACACCTCATCATCAACCAGCACCAAGGCTCCTCGATGAAACGCTACGAAAAATTCGCCGACGACATCGCTGAACTGATCCGCTCCGGCGTCCTTGGCCCCGGCCAGCGCGTGCCCTCGGTGCGTTACGCCAGCCAGACCTACGGGGTCAGCCCGTCCACGGTATTCCAGGCCTATTACCTGCTCGAACGCCGTGGCCTGATCCGCGCCCGGCCGCGCTCCGGCTATTTCGTCAATACCCACGCGCCGAGCCCGTTCTCGGAGCCGGTGATCAGCAGCCACGTCAACGATTCCACCGAAGTCGACGTCAGCGAACTGGTGTTCTCGGTCCTCGATTCGATCAAGGACCCGAGTACCGTGCCGTTCGGTTCGGCGTTCCCCAGCCCGACCCTGTTCCCGTTGCAGCGCCTGTCGCGCTCGCTGGCCAGCGCGGCCCGCGAGATGGACCCGCGCATGGTCGTCACCGACATGTCGCCGGGCAATCCGCAACTGCGCCGACAGATAGCCCTGCGCTACATGGTCGGCGGCCTGATGCTGCCAATGGAAGAGCTGCTGATCACCAACGGCGCCCTCGAAGCGCTGAACCTGTGCCTGCAAGCCGTCACCGAACCGGGCGATCTGGTGGCCATCGAAGCCCCGGCGTTCTACGCCAGCCTGCAAGTGCTCGAACGGCTGAAACTCAAAGCCGTGGAAATTCCCGTGCACCCGCGCGATGGCATTGACCTCGGCGTACTTGCGCAAACCCTCGAACGCCATCCGGTCAGAGCCTGCTGGTGCATGACCAGTTTCCAGAACCCGATGGGTGCAACCATGCCCGAGGCGAAGAAACAGGAACTGGTCGAACTGCTGCGCCGCCATCAGGTGCCGCTGATCGAAGACGACGTTTACGCCGAACTCTATTACGGCCAACAAGCACCGAAACCGGCCAAGGCGTTCGACACGGAAGGTCTGGTGATGCACTGCGGTTCATTCGCCAAAAGCCTCGCCCCCGGCTACCGCATCGGCTGGGTTGCCGCCGGACGTTACGCGCAGAAAATCGAACGACTGAAACTGATGACCTCTCTGTGTGCTTCGATGCCAGCGCAAGCGGCGATTGCCGACTACCTGCAACACGGCGGTTATGACCGGCACCTGCGCAAACTGCGTTACGCACTGGAAGAACAGCAGAGCGCGATGCTCGCGGCGATTGCCCGCTACTTCCCGGCGCAGACGCGGGTCAGCCAACCGGCCGGCGGCTACTTCTTATGGCTGGAACTGCCACCGCAAATGGATTCGCTGAAGTTGTTTCAGATGGCACTGGCGCAAGGCATCAGCATTGCGCCGGGGCCGATCTTTTCGCCGACGCAGCGCTTCAGGAATTGTATTCGGTTGAACTATGGCAGCCCTTGGACCGAGGATTCGGAAAAGGCCATGGAGACATTGGGGCGGATTGTGCGGTCGTTCTGACAGATTGATGGTGTTTGCCTTGGCCTCTTCGCGAGCAAGCTCGCTCCCACATTGGTTCTGTGTCATTCACACATCCAATGTGGGAGCGAGCTTGCTCGCGAAGGGGGCGGTGCTATCGAAGCAAATCCAAGCGATCAGCGCCCACCACCCAAATCAACAAACGTCCCGGTCGCATAAGAAGCCTTATCCGACAACAACCAGACAATCGCCTCCGCCACTTCATCCGGGCGCCCGCCACGGGCCATAGGAATCGCCGACTCAAGCTTGCTGACCCGATCCGGATCGCCGCTCAGTGCGTGGAAATCGGTATAGATGTAACCCGGGCGCACCGCGTTGACGCGAATCCCCTCGCCCGCCACTTCCTTGGATAAACCGATAGTGAAGGTGTCGAGCGCGCCTTTGGACGCGGCGTAATCGACGTATTCGTTGGGCGAACCGAGACGCGCGGCCACCGACGACACGTTGACGATGCTGCCACCCTGCCCGCCGTGCTTGGGCGACATGCGCAGGATCGCGTGTTTGGCGCAGAGAATCGGCGCCAGTACGTTGGTTTTCATGATTTTGAGGATGCGGAATTCGGACATTTCGTCGACCCGCGATTTGTGTCCGACAGTGCCGGCGTTGTTCACCAGCGCGGTGACCCGGCCCAACTCGGTGTCGACCCGATGGAACAATGCGATCACTTCGTCTTCGATGCTGACGTCGGCACGCACGGCGATGGCCTGGGCGCCTAATCCGCGAACTTGCTCCAGCACGCTTTGCGCGGCTTGCTCATCCGACTGATAGTTGATGCAGATCCGATAACCTTGCTCGGCAGCCAACAACGCCGTAGCGGCGCCAATCCCGCGCCCGCCACCGGTGATCACAATGACTTTATCCATGCTGGCCTTTCCCCCAAATGCACACGTAACAGTCGGGGGGAAGAATAACCGCCATTGGCGGGTTTTGCATGAGGTCTGTTGTGTCGGGCCGGACGCCTTCGCGAGCAGGTCGAATCGTCGCACCGTCGCTCCCACAGGGGTATGCATTCCAAATGTGGGAGCGAGCTTGCTCGCGAAGAACGATAACGCGGTCGATCAGACCACCGCTGACTGCTCACCCCGCGCAATATCCCGCATGAATTTGTCCGCCGGCATCGGATGCCCGAGCAGATAACCCTGCAACGAATCACAGCCCAGTTGAGTCAGAAACGCCTGCTGCACACCGGTCTCGACACCTTCAGCGACAATGCGCAAACCCAGTGCCTGCCCCAACGCGACAATCGCCGAGACAATCGCCGCATCGTCGCTGTCATGCTCCAGATCGCGCACAAAACCGCGATCAATCTTCAGCTCGTTGGCCGGCAATCGCTTGAGGTACATCAGGCTGGAATAACCGGTGCCGAAATCATCGATCGACAGGTCGACGCCCATGTCCGACAGTTCCTGCAACACCATCATGCTCGCATCGGCATCGCTCATGGCCGTGGTTTCGGTGATTTCCAGAGTCAGGCTGTTGGCCGGCAAGTGGTGCGTGGCCAGCGCCTTGGCCACGCTGCGCACCAGTCCCGTGTGGCAGAACTGCAACGCCGACAGGTTCACCGCGATACGCCAATCGGTGTAACCGAGCACGTACCATTCGCGCATCTGGCGACAGGCTTCGTTGAGCACCCAGTCGCCGATCGGGATGATCAGCCCGGATTTCTCGGCCAGGTCAATGAACTTGTCCGGCATCAGCATGCCGTGGATCGGGTGCTCCCAGCGCAACAGCGCTTCAGCCCCGACCGGACGGCCGTTGGCGGCGTCGAACTTGGGTTGGTAATGCAAGCTGAACTGACTGTGTTCCAGCGCCGCGCGCAGGTCCTGCAACAACTGCAACTGCTTGCGCGCGTTGTTGTTCATCGACGCATCGAAAAAGCTGTAACCGTTTTTGCCGCCGCCCTTGGCGTGGTACATCGCCGCGTCGGCGTTCATCAGCAGTTCCTGCGCGGTCTGGCCATTACCCGGGTACAGGGCGATGCCGACGCTGGCGGAGATCTGCAAGTCATGCTCGGCAACGCGGAATGATTGTGCGATCAGACCGACCTGACGCGCCGCCAGTCCCAGCGCATCATTGGGTTCGCTGAGGCGCACCAGTAACACGAATTCATCGCCACCGATCCGCGCCAGCGTGTCGAGGCTGCGCAAGTCTTCACGCAGACGCACGCCGACTTCGCGCAACAACTGATCACCCATGTGATGACCGAACGCATCATTAACCGGTTTGAAGCCGTCCAGATCGATGAACATCAAGGCAAAGCAGCCGCCCTGCTCGTTGACCTTTTTCATCGCCTGATTGATCCGGTCGTCGAGCAACATGCGATTCGGCAGGCCGGTCAGGGTGTCGTGCAGGGCCAACTGCGTAAGTTCACGGTTGGCGACGGTCAACGAATGCGCCAGATCGGCAGTGCGCGCTTCAAGTCGTGCGTCGAGGATCGAGGTGAGCAAGGCAATCGACAGCACCGCCAGCGTGGTGATCAGCACCAGGCTGTCGAGGCCGCTGCCCTTCAAACCGTTGACGGTGGCACCGCAGAAACTGCCGTCTGGAAATTGCGCAGCGGCCATGCCGGTGTAATGCATGCCGACAATGGCGATACCCATGATGACCGCTGCGCCGCCGCGAATCAGGCGCACATACGGCGAGTGCTTACGCAGGCGAAAGGCAATCCACAGCGCCGCTGCCGATGCGCCGACCGCAATCAGCAACGAAGCGCCGAACAGCGTCGGGTCGTAGTCGATCCCCGGCGTCATGCGCATCGCTCCCATGCCGGTGTAATGCATGGCACTGATCCCGGCGCCCATGATCAGCGCACCGAAGGCCAGTTGCAGAATCGGCAGTTTTGGCTGGCTGACCAGCCACAAGGCGAACCCGCAGGACAACACGGCAATCAACAGTGAAAGCGCGGTCAGGGTGATGTCGTAGCCAAGGTCGATCGGCAGTTTGAAGGCGAGCATGCCAATGAAATGCATCGACCAGACGCCGATACCCATGGCAAACGCACCGCCGGCGTTCCAGAAATGCACCGCACGGCCCTTGGCCGTGGCAATGCGACCGGTGAGGTCGAGCGCAGTGTAGGAAGCGAGAATCGCCACGCACAACGAAATAAAAACCAGGGTGGAGGAATAACTACCGATGAGCATGGGATTTCTCGTGGCCACCCAACGCGGACTGCGTCCATTCTCGGTCGGGCAAATGCGGCGATTGTACTGATTACGCAGAAGAACGCACTGACAAAGTAATCAATTGGCCATCAAGCCGATGAAACGTTTGTTTGATCGGCCGACGAGGCTCTGGTCCGGCGCTCACGGCTTTACCCGATCGTTCCCACGCTCTGCGTGGGAATGCCTCAGCGGACGCTCTGCGTTCGGCTCTGGATGGGACGCGGAGCGTCCCGGGCTGCATTCCCACGCGGAGCGTGGGAACGATCAGTGAAGCCAACCTTCAGCGGGTGTTATCGCTGACATCCAGTTGTCCGTCCCAACCGCCGCCCAGCGCTGCGATGAGTTGCACGCTGGCAATCAAGCGGCTTTGCAGAATGTTCAGCACGCTGCGCTCGTTGCTCAGTGCCGTGGCTTGCACCACCACCACATCGATGTAGGCAATCAACCCGGCCTTGTACTGATTTTCCGTCAGGCGCAGGGAGTCGCGGGCCGCATCGAGCGCTTCCTGGCGCACCGCCGCTTCGTCTTCGTACACCTTCAACTGCACCAGATAGTTTTCCACTTCGCGGAAACCGTCGAGCACAGTCTGGCGGTACTTGGCCACGGTCTGGTCATAGACCGCTTCAGTGCGGTCGACTTCTGCCGAACGAATGCCGCCATCGAAAATCGGCAACGACAGTTTCGGCCCGACCGACCAGAAACGGTTCGGCAGGCTGACCAGGTTCTGCGAGGTACTGCTGCTGTAACCGCCGCTCAGGCTCAGGCTCAGGTCCGGGTAATACGCCGCTTTGGCCACGCCGATATTGGCGTTGGCGGCAATCACCGAACGCTCCGCCGAAGCGATGTCCGGACGCCGCTCAAGCAACTGCGAGGGCAGGCTCAACGGCACCTGGGGCAGCTTTGGAATGGTCTGCACTTCGGCAATGTTGAAATCCGCCGGCGCTTGCCCGGTCAGCACGGCAATCGCATTTTCGAACTGCGCGCGCTGCCAGATCAGGTCGACCAGATCAGCCTGGGTGCTTTTCAGTTGCGTCTGCGCCTGCGCCACTGCATCGCGCCCGGAAACGCCGGCGCGGTACTGGTTCTGGGTCATTTTCAGCGAGCGTTCGTAAGCAGCAACCGTGGCTTCGAGCAGGCGTTTTTGCTGATCGATCACGCGCAGTTGCAGGTAGTTCTGCACCAGCTCCGACTGCTGGCTCAGACGCATGGCCGCCAGATCGGCAAAACTGGCCTGGGCACTGGCCTCATCGGCTTCCAGACCACGGCGCAATTTGCCCCAGACATCGGCTTCCCAACTGACGCCCAGCTCGGCGTTATAGGTGTCGCGAATGCCACTGGAGGAACTGCTCAGACTCGAACTGCTGCTACCGGTGCCCTGGCTGGAGCGGGTCTTGCCCAAGCTCAAGTCAACGCTGGGATAGAACGCTCCGCGAGCACTGCGCACCAAGGCCTGAGCCTGGCGGTACTGGGCTTCCGACTGCGCGACGGTCTGGTTGGAATTGTTGAGCTTTTCGATCAGCCCGTTGAGCTGCTGATCGCCGTACAACTCCCACCAGGCGCCACGGGCCAGCGAATCGCTCGGGTTGGCCTGGGTCCAGCCAGCGGCTTCCTTGTACTGGGTGATTTCAGCGGTTTGCGGACGTTGGTAATCCGGGCCGACAGCGCAGGCACTGAGCATCGCCACGCACAGTGACAGACTCAGCAAGCGCGAGCCCCGAACAGTGGCCAGATTGATAAGCGAACGGTCAGTCATAGCGGAGTTTCCAGAGCGGCGTCAGTACGCACGCCACGCCATTTGTTGAAACGATGGCGCAGCTTGTCGAGATAGAGGTAAACCACAGGCGTGGTGTAAAGCGTCAGCACCTGACTGAAGATCAGCCCGCCGATGATGGTGAGGCCCAGCGGCTGGCGCATTTCCGCGCCCTCGGCCCGGCCGAGCAGCAATGGCAAGGCACCGAGAATCGCCGCCAGCGTAGTCATCAAAATCGGCCGTAGCCGTTGCAGACAGGCGCTGCGGATCGATTCCAGCGGCGACAGGCCCTGATGCCGTTCCAGTTGCAGCGCAAGGTCGATCATCAGAATGGCGTTTTTCTTCACCACGCCAATCAGCAGGAATAGCCCTAGCAGCGAGATCAGGCTGAACTCGCCGCCCAGCGCATAGATCGACAGCAACGCACCGACACCGGCCGACGGCAGGGTCGACAGAATCGTCAGCGGATGGATGTAGCTTTCATACAGCACGCCCAGCACCAGATACACCGCCAGCAACGCGCCGAGAATCATGAACGGCTGGCTCTTCTGCGTCGCGGCGAAGGCATCGGCAGTGCCGGCCATTTTCGCGATGACATCTTCCGGCAGGCCGAGCTTGGCAATCGCCCGCTCGATTGCGGCACTGCCCTGCTCCACCGTAACGCCTTCGGCCATGTCGAAGGAAATGTCTTCGGAGGCGAACTGGCCTTCGTGGCTGACGCGGTCGTCTTCCAGGCTGTTTTCGTAATGAGCGAACGTCGACAGCGGCACCCGCGCACCGTCAGCGGTGATCACCTGCACTTGCTTGAGCGTCACCGGATCCTGGGCGTATTTCGGATTGACCTCCATCACCACCTGATACTGGTTGAGGCTGTCGTAGATCGTCGAGATCTGCCGCTGGCTGTAGGCGTTGTTCAGCACCGCCGTGACCATGTTCATGTCGACACCGAGGCGTTTGGCCTGGTCGCGGTCGACAATCAGCGTCACTTGTTGCGCCCCGGCGCCTTCTCGGGCATCAATGGCGGTCAGTTCGGGCAGGGCTCGCAATGCCGCGACCACTTTCGGAAACCATTTACGCAACTCGCCGAGGTCGGCGCTTTGCAGGATGTAGCTGTATTGCGAACTGGTCTGCTCGCGACCGCCGCCAAATTGCAGATCCTGGTCGGCCATCAGCATCAACTGCGCGCCGGGCACTTTGGGCATTTCCTTACGCAGACGCTCGATGACTTTCTGTGCCGACAGTTGCCGCTCCTTGATCGGTTTCAGACGCACAATCATGAACGCGTTGTTGGTGCCGTTGCTGCCGCCGATGAACCCGGCGACGCTTTCCACTGCTTCGTCCTTGAGCACCGCGCGGCGGAAGATTTCCATTTTCGGCTGCATCACGCTGAACGACAGGCCGTCGTCGCCGCGCACAAAACCGATCAACTGCCCGGTGTCCTGCTGCGGCATAAAGGTTTTCGGCACCACCACGTACAGCGCGACGTTGACGCCGACGGTGATCAGCAGGCTGAGCAAGGTCAGGCGCCGGTGACGCAACACCCAGTCGAGGCTGGTGGCGTACTTGCCGACCATCCAGTCGTTGGTGCGACGGCTCCAGCGTTGCAGGCGGTTTTCCTGCCCCGGCGTGTGCGGCTTGAGCCAACGGGCGCAAAGCATCGGCGTCAACGTCAGCGAAACCACCAGCGATACGACGATGGCCGCCGCCAGGGTGATGGAAAACTCGCGGAACAGGCTTTCGACAATCCCGCCCATGAACAGGATCGAGAGGAACACCGC
>NZ_JBFUIR010000007.1:0-152209 GCF_056401755.1 Pseudomonas sp. P4_D7
CACGACGCCTTCGCGAGCAGGCTCGCTCCCACAGTGTTTTGTGGTGTTGGTTAGTTCGGGGTTGGCTTTTTGAAGACGTAAAACAGGTTCGGCTCGCTCACCAGATACAACGTCCCGTCATCATCCATCGCAATGCCTTCGGCCTGCGGCACGGTTTTCTTCAAACCCTGCCGGCCGCCACTGATGGACATCGTACTCAACGGGCGCCCGCCGACATCGAGCTCCAGAATCAGCCGCGACTCATCCGACAGTGCCAGCAAATGCCCGCTGCGCTCGTCGTACTGCAAACTCGACAGATCGCGCACAAACATCCCGGCGTCACGCTTGGGGTCGTTGATCACATGCACCGCGTAGGACTTTTCCGGATTGAAGTGCGGAAAACCGTGCACTTCGTAGATGAGCATCGGATTACGCTCTTTCGCGACAAACAGACGCTTGCCCACCGAGTCATACGCCAGGCCTTCAAAACCTTTGTTGCTGGCCATATGCACGCCGAGGGTCATCTGCTCGGCGTCCGCCGCGTCGAGGAATGTGGTGCCTGCCTCCAAGTGAATCTTGATCAGTCGCTGCTGACGCTCATCAGTGATCACGTAGGTGTCGGCGCTGATGTACTCGACGGCTTCGGGATCGCCAAAACCAATCAGGGCAATGCGCCGCAGGATCTTGCCTTCAAGCGACAGTTCGACCAGCTCGGAATTCTTGTTGGTCACGGTGAACAGGCTTTTGCGCACCGGATCGAAGGTCAGCGCCGAAACATCGTCGTCCAGCCCGTCAATCACCCGCGCCTCAATCTCCACGCGATACTGATCCAGCCCAATCGACTCGCTACTCTGCGGTTGCCACAGGGTGTGCAAGTTAAACCAGGCGCGCTCGAACAGGCGCATGTATTGACCGATCGCAATCAACGCGATCAGGGCAATCACCGACAGGAAGATAATCAGAGGCTTGGGGCGGGCAAGTCGACGCATGTGGAAGGCTCGGGATCAAAACAGGCGGATGAAATACCACGCCCGTCTGAACTGAAGCTTAATGGCCACTTGCCTCAAACCACAAGCCAACCCCTGTAGGAGCTGCCGAAGGCTGCTATTTCTGTTTTTCGAAGCGATAGAACAGGTTGGGCTCGCTGACCATGTACAGCGTACCTGCCTCGTCCATGGTCACGCCTTCGGCGCGGGGAATGGTGTTTTTCAGGCCATTGAAGCCGCCAAGCAGGGTCATGAAGCTGACCTGTTCGCCCTTCTCGTCCAGTTCCAGCAGCAGATGCGAGTCGGCGGACAGCACCAGTGTGTGCTGAGTGCGCGGGTCAATCGCCAAGGCCGAGAGGTTGCGAATATCCAGTTCATCACTGGCAAGTTTCTGCTTGTCGCCCTTGAGGGTCTGGCTGCCGTCGCTCTTCCAGGTGAACAGCGCCGGTGGCCGCTCCTCACCGAGCAGCAATTGCTGGTTGTGGGAATCCCAGGTAATGGCTTCGAAGGCTTTGTTCTGGTCTTTCGACGGGCCGAGGTCGTATTTCGGGAAGTCGGCGATATTCAGCTCGCGAGTATCGGCATCGACTTTGACGATCGACAGCATGTGCTGGCGTTCGTCGACGATGGCCATCAAGCCGTTTTCCATCATCGTCAGGCCTTCCGGATTGCTCCAGCCCACCAGCGGCATTTTGCGCAGTACATCGCCCTGTAACGTCAGTTCAGCGAGAAACGGGTTCTTGCCCATCACCGAGAACAGCGTTTTGGTCTGCGGGTTGTAAGCCAGATCCGAAGCCTCGTCCTTCTCCATACCCTTCAGCGGTTTGGCATCGATGACCACCCGATAGTCCGGCAGCCAGATGCTTTCCTTCTGCTCGGCCTGGCTTTCAAAGCGCTCCTGCAGCCAAAGCACACCGCGATCATCCCAATGCATGGCAAACGCCACGGCATAAGCGGCGGCAAGCACCAGCAACAGCCAGACATACCAGCGCAGGGCGAAACGTGAACGGCGGGTGGGTTTGAGCTGAGTTTGAGATGACATCGAGGGACGCGTTCCGAAAATTCAGGCTATGGGTAATAGCACAAAGAGGCCGGCTCAGACGCCAGAATGAGAGGAATTATCCGTACAGGATGTGAAAAAAACGGCAAATGGCGGGATTGCCGTGTGTTGCCAGCGATCTTCAGGGCAGCACAAAACAATGTGGGAGCGAGCTTGCTTGCGAAGGCAGAGTGTCAGTCGACATCTTTGTTGACTGACAAAATGCTTTCGCGAGCAAGCTCGCTCCCACAGGGGATTTGCAGTGTGGCGGTTAGCGCACGCTGCTGTTGAAGCTGCTCGCGCCGACCAGTTCAAGGACGATGTCATCGCCAACGTTCAGCGGGCCAACGCCCACTGGCGTGCCGGTGAGGATCACGTCACCGGCCTGCAGCGAGAAGCAGCCGGCCATGTGCTGGATCATCGGCACGATCGGGTTGAGCATCGCGCTGCTGTTGCCGTCCTGGCGCACTTCGCCGTTGATGGTCAGGCGAATGCCGATGTCGGTCAGGTCAGCGAAGGTGCTGCCAACCACGAACGGGGCGATCACCGCTGCGCCGTCAAACGACTTGGCGATTTCCCACGGCAGGCCCTTGGCTTTCAGCTCGGCCTGTTTGTCGCGCAGGGTCAGATCCAGTGCCGGGGCAAAACCAGAGATGGCGTCGAGCACTTCTTCACGGCTCGGCTTGGTCGACAACGGCTTGCCGATCAACACGGCGATTTCCGCTTCGTAGTGCACTGAACCGCGCTCGGTCGGAATGCTGAAACCGCCTTCCAGCGGCACCACGCAACTGCCCGGTTTGATGAACAGCAACGGCTCGGTAGGCACCGGATTGTCCAGTTCCTTGGCGTGTTCGGCGTAATTGCGGCCAATGCACACGACTTTCCCGATCGGGAAGTGAATGCGCGTACCGTCGACGTACTGGTGCTGATAGCTCATTTACCGACTCCTGCCTTCATTGATTCATCAAAGATTGTCGATCAAACCGCAAAAATCTTGCCCGGGTTCATGATGCCGTTCGGGTCGAACACCGCTTTCACCGCTTTCATGTACTCGATCTCAACCGGCGAGCGGCTGTAGGTCAAGTAATCGCGTTTGGTCATGCCCACGCCGTGCTCGGCGGAGATCGAACCGTTGTACTTCTCGACGGTTTCGAACACCCACTTGTTGACGGTCGCGCATTTGGCGAAGAACTCGTCCTTGCTCAGGTTATCCGGCTTGAGAATGTTCAAGTGCAGGTTGCCGTCGCCGATGTGGCCGAACCAGACGATCTCGAAGTCCGGATAGTGTTCGCCGACGATCGCGTCGATTTCCTTCAGGAACGCCGGTACTTTCGACACGGTGACCGAGATGTCGTTCTTGTACGGCGTCCAGTGCGAGATGGTTTCGGAGATGTACTCGCGCAGCTTCCACAGGTTCTGCAGCTGGGTTTCACTCTGGCTCATCACGCCGTCGAGCACCCAGCCCTGTTCGACGCAGTGCTCGAAGGTTTCCAGTGCGCTGTTGGCCACTTCTTCAGTAGTCGCTTCAAACTCCAGCAACGCATAGAACGGGCAGTCGGTTTCGAATGGCGCCGGTACGTCGCCACGGCCCATGACCTTGGCCAGAGCCTTATCGGAGAAGAATTCGAACGCGGTCAGGTCGAGCTTGCCCTGGAAGGCGTGCAGCACCGGCATGATCGAGTCGAAATCGGCGGTGCCGAGAACCATCGCGGTGAGGTTTTTCGGCGCACGATCGAGGCGCATGGTCGCTTCGACGACGAAACCGAGCGTGCCTTCAGCGCCAATGAACAGCTGACGCAGGTCGTAACCGGTGGCGTTCTTGATCAGGTCTTTGTTCAGTTCCAGCACATCACCCTTGCCGGTGACGACTTTCATGCCGGCCACCCAGTTGCGGGTCATGCCGTAGCGAATCACCTTGATTCCGCCGGCATTGGTGCCGATATTGCCGCCAATCTGACTGGAACCTGCCGAGGCGAAGTCGACCGGGTAGTACAAGCCTTTTTCTTCGGCAACGTTCTGCAAATGCTCGGTGACCACACCCGGCTGACACACGGCAGTGCGGTCGGTGAGGTTAACGTCGAGAATCTGATTCATGTAGTCGAAGGAGACGACCACTTCGCCGTTGGCCGCCACCGCAGCGGCGGAAAGCCCGGTGCGCCCGCCCGACGGCACCAGCGCAATCTTGTGGGTGTTGGCCCAACGCACCACGGCCTGCACCTGCTCGATGGTCTTGGGAAACACGATGGCGCTTGGCGCCGGGGCGAAGTGCTTGGTCCAATCCTTGCCGTACGCATTCAGGGAGTCGGCGTCGGTCAGGACCTTGCCAGGCTCGACCAGGGTCTTCAGTTCATCAATCAGGGCAGGATTGGTCATCGACAGAACTCTCGAACAATTCATGGTCATCCTGAGAACGCTTCACGTCGCAGGAATGAGTGTTTAGCGGGGAGGCTATGCTAGCATACCGACCCCGCAGGCCAGTGCCCAAGGCCAGTTCTGCGGTAACGGCTTTCCTGCCGTTTGGGTCAGCTCCAGGCTGCTCCCCTCCCTGCCATTTTTCTCCGGGATACAGGTTTACGCAGATGAGCAAGACTTCTCTCGATAAGAGCAAGATCAAGTTCCTTCTTCTCGAAGGCGTCCACCAATCGGCTGTCGACGTCCTCAAGGCGGCGGGCTACACCAGCATCGAATACCTGACAGGTTCCTTGCCGGAAGCCCAGCTCAAGGAAAAGATCGCTGACGCTCACTTCATCGGCATTCGTTCGCGCACCCAACTGACCGAAGAGATCTTCGATCACGCGAAGAAGCTGGTAGCGGTCGGCTGTTTCTGCATCGGCACCAACCAGGTTGACCTGAGTGCTGCCCGCGAGCGCGGTATCGCCGTGTTCAACGCGCCGTACTCCAACACTCGCTCCGTCGCCGAGCTGGTGCTGGCCGAAGCGATCCTGCTGCTGCGCGGCATCCCTGAGAAAAACGCTTCCTGCCACCGTGGCGGCTGGATCAAATCCGCAGCCAACTCCTTCGAGATCCGTGGCAAGAAACTCGGCATCGTCGGCTACGGCTCGATCGGTACGCAGTTGTCGGTTCTGGCTGAAGGTCTGGGCATGCAGGTGTACTTCTATGACACCGTGACCAAGCTGCCACTGGGCAACGCGACCCAGATCGGTAGCCTGACCGAGCTGCTGGGCATGTCCGACATCGTCACCCTGCACGTTCCGGAAACCGCTGCGACCCAGTGGATGATCGGCGAGAAGGAAATCCGCGCCATCAAGAAGGGCGGCATCCTGATCAACGCCGCGCGCGGCACCGTGGTCGAACTGGACGCCCT
The DNA here is from genome assembly GCF_056401755.1 of Pseudomonas sp. P4_D7. NCBI lineage: Bacteria > Pseudomonadati > Pseudomonadota > Gammaproteobacteria > Pseudomonadales > Pseudomonadaceae > Pseudomonas > Pseudomonas sp. P4_D7. Next base: position 5,330 of record NZ_JBFUIR010000007.1, read on the forward strand.
GGCGGACGCGATCAAGGACAAGCACCTGATCGGCGCGGCCATCGACGTATTCCCGGTGGAGCCTCGTTCCAACGACGAAGAGTTCGAAAGCCCGCTGCGTGGCCTCGACAACGTGATCCTGACCCCGCACATCGGTGGCTCGACCGCCGAAGCACAAGCCAACATCGGTCTGGAAGTGGCAGAAAAACTGGTCAAGTACAGCGACAACGGTACCTCCGTTTCGTCGGTGAACTTCCCGGAAGTGGCCCTGCCGGCTCACCCTGGCAAGCACCGCCTGCTGCACATCCACGAGAACATCCCGGGTGTGATGAGCGAGATCAACAAGGTCTTCGCCGAAAACGGCATCAACATCTCCGGTCAGTTCCTGCAGACCAACGAGAAGGTTGGCTACGTGGTGATCGACGTCGACGCCGAGTACTCGGATCTGGCGCAAGAGAAGCTGCAGCACATCAACGGCACTATCCGTAGCCGCGTGTTGTTCTGATCAAGCGTTGAGCGACAAAAAAAGGGAGCCTTCGGGCTCCCTTTTTCATGCACGCCGAAACGTTATTCGACGTTGACGGTGATTTTCTTCGAGACGATGGGTGGATCGAACGGCATGTGGCCGCTGTCGCCCAGTTCAAGCTGCAGAGTGTGCTTGCCCGGCGCCAACTTGACGTCCGCCTGAGTCTGCGCTTTACCGAAGTGCATGTGGTTGGCGTCATTCGGAATCGGTGCGCCAGCGGCCGGCAGCTTGTCGACGTCGATCAGCAGGTGATGGTGACCGGTGTTCTTGGTGACGTCACCGGCCGGTGCCAGCGCGACGTCCTTGGTACCGAATTTGACGGTGAAGGTCTGCGAAACCGTGGCCCCGTCTTCGGGAGAAACGATGAACACTTCGGCACCTTTGGGGGCCGGTGTCGCCGCACTGGCCAGCACCGAAACACCCATCAGCACACCCGCCAGCGCTGCACGTGACATAAAGCTTTTCATTTTCTTCTCCAGTTTTTCCGTAAAATCCGCAGGGTCATGACAACTTCATGACCATTCGTTGTCGAAGGCACTCGACAACCATAGCAAAGCGAGCCTCACTCAGAGCGTCGCGATAATGATTTCAAAGGAGTGACCATGCGCTTTCTGCCTGGCCTGATCTGCCTGCTACCCCTTCTGAGCCCTTTGGCTCACGCCGAACTGATTGATGACGTCAATGACCGTGGCGAGCTGCGCATTGCCCTTGAGGCTAATACACCGCCCTTCAATTTCAAGGATGGCGACACACTCACGGGGTTCGAGGTCGAGCTTGGGCAACTGCTGGCCAACGAGCTGGATGTGCGCGCCGACTTCATCGTCACTGACGAAGCCGACCTGCTCCAGGGCGTTGAAAGCGGCAAGTACGACGTTGCGCTCAACCACATAGCACTGACACCCGAACTCAAGGATCGTTTCGACTTCAGCGAGCCGTACGGCAAGGTCGATTCGCAGCTGCTGGCGAAGAAGGATGAGCAGCCACGGCCGATGGTGCTGGTGCAGGCGCTTACGGAAGAGAAGCCGAAAGCGGCAGCGCCGGTGGATTTGGCGATTCCGTTCCAGAAGGGTAATCCGGCGTTTCAGGCCAGCCTTGCGAGCGCGATGGAGCGGATCAAGGCGGATGGACGTTTGGCAGCGCTGACTGAGAAGTGGTTGAAACCTTAAAGCCCCTCACCCTGGCCCTCTCCCAGAAAGAGAGGGGACTGATTGGGGGATGCTTTAGAGGTACGCCGACCTGGGATTGCTATACCGAATCCGAAATCGACTGGTCATGGCTTTGTCGAAGCCATAATCGATCAGTCATGGCTGTGTCGAATCCATAGTCGATAAGGTCTTTCAGGTCGATGAATAACGCCAGACACTTCGGTCGGCCCCCTCTCCCTCGGGGAGAGGGCTGGGGTGAGGGCAACGATTTAGGATCAATCCAAAGCAGCCAGAGCCACCGCCGCTAGCGGCAGTTCAACTTCACTGAAGACCTGCACACCATGACGCTTGAGCAATGCTGCCGTCACGCCTTCGCCACTGACTTTGACGCCACTGAACGTGCCGTCATAGGTCAGCAGGTTTCCACAGGAGGGACTGTTGGCTTTCAATACTGCTACGCGAATGCCGTGCTTCTGCACCAGCTCCAGCGCCTGCCGCGCACCATCCAGAAACTGCGCGCTGACATCCTCGCCCTCAGTGGTGATCACCGCCGCGACACCATCAAGCACTTCACCGCCCTGCCCGCCCGGAATCTCCGCCGCCGCCCGTGGCGTCGGCAATCCGCCAGCGACCTCCGGACACAGCGGCACCACCCGCCCTTCAGCGATCCACTGTTCGAGCAGATCGAACGGCCCGCTCGCGCCACCGTCGTAACGCACGCGATGGCCCAACAGGCAGCGGCTGACCAGAATCTTTTCCATCTCAGAACGGCTCGTTGCCACGGCGGCGGAACCAGCCGGTCAGCGACAGGCGCTCGCGGTTCGCCGGCAGCACTTCATGAGGCACTTCACCGGAAAGGAACACCACCAAGCAACCGCCGGTAGGCTGCACGTCGTGCACGCGCTCATCGCTCAGGTACATTCGCAATTGACCGCCATCCTCCGGCAACCAGGCATCATTGAGGTAGACCACCACTGACACCATGCGTTTGTCATCGTCGCGAAAACGGTCGACATGCCTGCGATAGAACGCGCCCGGCGGATACAGCGCGAAATGGCATTCAAAATCCTCAAGCCCGAGAAACAGGCCACGGTTAAGCGCCTCACGCAGGCTTTCCATCAAGTTCAGATAACGGTCGCTGGCCTCGGCCTGGCCGGGGTCGATCCACTGAATGTGGTCGCCCCGAATCCCTTCGCGGATCTCTGAAAACGGCCCGCGACCGACAGCCGCCGGCGCCAGCTCACCCTCGGCCTCACGTTTACGGCACTCGGCCGCCAGCTCGCGGGTCAAACCGGCGGGCAGGAATATGTTCTGCTGCGACCAGCCGTGTTCGGCCAGGTCATCGACAATGCGTAACAGCAGTGGGTGTTCAGAGGATATTTGCATGGCGCGCATAGTATGTCGGCGGCAAGAAATCCGACAGAGCCACGCGGCGGCTTGCTACGAATTCTCGACAAGTACCGGCACCGCACGGAGAATAGTCCGCTGCTGACAGGAGTCCCTATGCGCCGTTTGCTTTTTTCACTGTTGATGTTCTGCGTTTTGCCCGCCTGGGCGGACGGCCACGATCAGTTGTACAAGGTCGCCGGCTGGCCAGATCAACGTGCGCATTTCAATGACGCCCTGACTGCTGCGCAGCAGCGCTACCAGAACAGCCTGCCGCCCGCCGTGTTTCAGGCACTGGTGAACAACAGCAACCAGCGCTTCGCCCCGCAAGCTGTGGATCAACGCGCCGAGGCGCAACTGCGGCAGAAGCTCGCTGATCCAAAACCGGCCCTGACTTTCTTTCAATCGCCGCTGGGCAAGAAAATTGTCGCGGCTGAATTGCTCGCCACCCGTCGCGATCAACTGGCGAAAAATGCCAAGGGCTTGCCGAAGATGCAGGCCAGCGACAGCCGTCTGCTGATCATTGGCCACCTCGCTCAGGCCTTGCCGGCGCGTGAGGCCGGCGCCGAAGTGAGCCTGGCGATTGCCGGCGTGGCGGCGGACAGTTTGAGTTCGATGATCCCGGGATTGCTCGGTGGCGGTCAGGCGCAGGGCATGCTCAATGGTCAGCGCCAGCGTTTGATGGATCAGATTGGCGCGGACATCAACAACACGCTGCTCTACGTGTATCGCGACTTGTCGGATGAAGAGCTGGAAGAGTTTGCGACATTTGCCGAATCGACTGAGGGCAAGGCTTATTACCAAGCGGCACTGGCGGCGATCCGCGCAGGGTTGGCGGTCGGGCAATGATCCTTGTTGCCTGACAAACCGCCTTCGCGAGCAAGCTCACTCCCACATTGGATCTTCAGCGGACACAAAATTTGTGAGCATCCCGCCCCCCCTGTGGGAGCGAGCTTGCTCGCGAAGAGGCCCTCACAGGCGCTAAAGATTCCGGCCCCTGATGCGCTTGCTCAGAAACTCGAAATACTCTTCCCGCATCTCCGCCGTTTCATTCGCCAGATGATGCCGCGCCTCGGCCAGCAACAGGATCTGCGGTCGATCGAACTTCCACTTCATCACCTGCAAATTGTGTTGCCAGTCCACCGTCATGTCCGCCTGTCCCTGAATGATCAGCGGCCGTCGCGGACTTTTTTTCGCGTGCTCGACGCGGATGATCCAGCGTGACAGCGCGCCCACCCATTTGGTCGGCAAGCGCCGTGGCTGCAACGGATCGGCCTGGAGAAACGGCAGGAAATCCGGGTCATTGGAATTCTCGCTAAAGCGTCGCGTGACACCCCGAACGAAAGGCCGGAGCAGGTAATAACTAAATTGCGACCAGCCCCATGCCCTTGGACGCACCAGCGGCGCCAGCAAAATCACCTGGCCTTGCGCCGGGCTGTTTTCGCCATGGTTGAGCAGGTGATCAACCACAATCGCCCCGCCGGTGCTTTGCCCGCACAAGTGCCACGGCTGCGGCAACGCGATCGACTGCGCCTCGGCGAACAACGCTTGCAGGACGTCCTGGTATTCAGAGAAATCGCGGATGCTCGCACGCGGCCCGCTCGACAGACCATGCCCCGGCAAATCACACGCGATTACCGCAAAGTCTTGATCCAGCGCCCACTCGATCACATGCCGATACAGCCCGGTGTGATCGTAGTAACCGTGCAGCAGAAACAGCGTCGCCTTGACCTTCTCCGGCCACCAGCAATGGCTGACCACTTCATAGCCATCGACCTCGAAACGGCCCATGCCACGCCAGACATCGCGATGGGGAAAGTCGGTCTGGTAGAAGCGCTGGTAAGCCTTGGCCTCGTCCGACAACGGCTGCCACTCGGCCAAAGGCTTGAGGCTGGCGCGGATTTGATCGGGGTCGAAAGTGGCAGGCATGCGGGAATTCCAAAGCGGTAAACAGACTTTATCGGCCTGCGATATTCATCTGTCGGAGCAAGCATGGCAAGCTAGCCCACCTCTTCTGGAACGAAAACCATGCGTTCGCCCTACCGCTCCGCACTGTTTGCCAGCCTGCTCGCGCTGATTTGCGCCGGGGTACTGTGGGCGGCGTACGACTGGTTTCAGGGGCGTTATCTGCGCGCGTTCAGCGAACACACGGCGGTATTTTCCGGTGATCCGCTGCGCCTGCCGGACAACCTCGCCGGTCCCGGCAAGATTCGCCTGGTACATTTCTGGGACCCGGCCTGCCCGTGCAACGTCGGCAATCAACAGCACCTGACCGAGATGGTCGAGCGGTTTGGCGGCAAAGGCGTGGAGTTCTTCGCCGTGCAGAAAACCGGCAGCCACGGTCAGTTGCCCACGACCCTCAGCAGTCTGAAAACCATCACGATATTGCCCGGCTCCGAACAGGTTCCGGCCAGCCCGGCCGTGGCGATCTGGGACCGCAGCGGTAAGCTGGCGTACTTCGGCCCCTACAGCGAAGGCCTGACCTGCAATTCCAGCAACAGCTTTATCGAACCGATTTTGAATGCCCTGACGGAGGATCGCCCGGTCAATGCCACGCACACCCTGGCGGTCGGTTGTTATTGCCCGTGGCCGGTGGAAACGCCGTAAGGCATTCCGGACTTTTCAAGGACAGCGCTGCACGGCACAGAAGGTCTGTGCTAATTGTTTGCAGCCCGACGGGCGGCAATCCCGCTTGCACAAGGAGTCACCATGAAGCGCGTGTTCACCGTACTTGGCTTGCTCATCGTTGTTCTGCTTGCCGGCGTCGGCTGGTATGTCTACAGCAAACAACCCACACGCCAGGGCCAGGTTGAACTGCGCAACCTGCAAGGTTCGGTGACCGTGCGCTACGACGAGCGCGGCGTGCCACACCTGCGCGCCGAGAACGAAACCGACCTCTACCGCGCCCTCGGCTACGTGCATGCCCAGGATCGCCTGTTCCAGATGGAAGCCATGCGCCGCCTCGCTCGAGGCGAACTGGCCGAAGTACTCGGGCCGAAACTGCTCGACACCGACAAACTGTTCCGCAGCCTGCGCATCCGTGAACGCGCGGCCAGTTACGTCGCCAGTCTCGATAAACAGTCACCGGCGTGGAAGGGCCTGCAAGCCTATCTGGATGGCATTAACCAATATCAGGACACCCACGCCGCACCGATCGAGTTTGACGTGCTGGGCATCCCCAAACGACCGTTCACCGCGGAAGACAGCATCAGCGTCGCCGGCTATATGGCCTACAGCTTTGCGGCGGCGTTTCGCACCGAGCCGTTGCTGACCTATGTGCGCGATCAACTCGGCGCTGATTACCTCAAGGTCTTCGATCTCGACTGGCAACCCAATGGTGTGCTGGCCAACGGTCACGCCAAACCTGCGCCGGTCCTCGCCGCCGGCGACTGGAAAGACCTCAACGCCCTTGCCCGCCTCAGCGAACAAGCGCTGATCGACCATGGCCTGCCGCAGTTCGAAGGTAGCAACGCCTGGGTCATCGCCGGCAGCCGCAGCCAGAGTGGCAAACCTCTGCTGGCGGGTGATCCGCACATTCGCTTCTCGGTGCCGTCGGTGTGGTACGAGGCGCAATTGTCGGCGCCGGGCTTCGAGCTGTACGGCCATCATCAGGCGCTGGTGCCGTTCGCGTTTCTGGGACACAACCTGGATTTCGGCTGGAGCCTGACCATGTTCCAGAACGACGATCTGGACCTGATCGCCGAGAAGGTCAACCCGGGTAATCCGAATCAGGTCTGGTATCGCGGCCAGTGGACCGACATGGTCGTTACGCAGCAGCAGATCAATGTAAAGGGCCAGCCGCCGGTCACCCTCACCCTGCGCCAATCGCCCCACGGCCCGATCGTCAATGATGCCCTCGGCACCGCTGCCGGCAAAACGCCGATCGCCATGTGGTGGGCCTTCCTCGAAACGCCGAACCCGATCCTCGAAGGCTTCTACCAGCTCAACCGCGCCGACACGCTGGCCAAGGCCCGCGCCGCAGCAGCGAAAGTGCAGGCGCCGGGGCTGAACCTCGTCTACGCCAACGCCAAAGGCGATATCGCCTGGTGGGCTTCAGCGTTGCTGCCCAAGCGCCCCGCTGGGGTGAGGCCGGAATTCATTCTCGACGGCAGCAGCAATCAGGCGGACAAGGACGGCTTCTACCCGTTCAGCGCCAACCCGCAGGAAGAGAACCCGGCACGCGGTTATATCGTCTCGGCCAACTTCCAACCCGTCTCGCCGACGGGCATGGAGATTCCTGGTTACTACAACCTCGCCGATCGCGGCCAGCAACTGAATCGTCAGCTCAGCGACAAGAGCGTGAAGTGGACCAACGAAGCCAACCAGAAACTGCAACTGGGCACCGCCACCGGCTACGGCCCGCGCTTGCTGGCGCCATTGCTGCCGGTGCTGCGCGAGGTGGTCAGCGATCCGGCGCAACTGAAACTGGTCGAGCAACTGGCGCAATGGCCGGGCGACTATCCGCTGGACTCGGTCAGTGCGACGCTGTTCAACCAGTTCCTCTACGACCTGGCCGATGCGGCGATGCGTGATGAGTTGGGCAATGATTTTTTCGACACCTTGCTGTCGACGCGGGTGATCGATGCGGCGTTGCCGAAGCTGGCGGCGAACGCCGATTCACCGTGGTGGGATAACCGCAACACGGCGAACAAGGAGACCCGTGCCGATGTCGTGCGCGCGGCGTGGGCGGCGAGCATGCAGCACCTGAAGCTGACCCTCGGCGACAATTCGGCCGAGTGGAAATGGGGCGCGGCGCACACGCTGACCCACGGCCATCCGTTGGGGCAACAGAAACCGCTGGAGCGGATTTTCAATGTCGGGCCGTTTGCCGCGCCGGGCAGTCATGAGGTGCCGAACAACCTCTCGGCGAGGATCGGCCCGGCGCCGTGGCCGGTGACTTATGGGCCGTCGACGCGGCGGTTGGTGGATTTCGCTGACCCGGCGCATGGCTTGACGATCAACCCGGTCGGTCAGAGTGGTGTGCTGTTTGACAGTCACTATGACGATCAGGCTGAGGCGTATGTTGACGGGATGTATGTGCAGGCGCATTTCAATGCCGAAGAGGTGACAGCGAATACGCGCAGTACCTTGAAGTTGTTGCCGGCGCGGGCAGCGCCTTAAAAGCCCCTCACCCTAACCCTCTCCCGGGGGGAGAGGGGACTGACCGAGGTGTCTTTTGTCATACATCGACCTGAAAGAACGGTGTCGATTATGGATTCACAACCGCTCACTCAGGTCGGCGTATCTCCTCAACATCCCCCAATCGGCGCCCTCTCCCTATGGGCGGTCCGACGTTTCGGGAGGGCTGGGGTGAGGGTAAGGCTCAAACCATTACCGCAAAATTCAGCCGAAACTGCTGCGGCGTAACCCCCAACCGCCGGTTGAACACCCCGCGCATATGCTGCGCATCCCGAAACCCGCACTGATAGGCCACCGTCTTCAACGGCGCCGCCGTGCTTTCCAGCATCACCCGCGCCGCATCCACCCGCGCCCGCTCGACGAACTCCGCCGGGGTGACTTTGGCTTCCCGGGCAAACACCCGCGAGAAATTGCGCGCACTCATGTTCGCCGCATTGGCCAGATCGGCAATCGTCAGATCGCCCGTGAGATTGGCCAGCACATACAACTGCACCATCGCCACCGCCGAGGTCGGCTCCGCGTGCGGTGTGAGGAATGGGCTGAATTGTGACTGCCCACCGGAACGCTGGGTGAACACCACCAGCCGCTTGGCCACGCTCAACGCCACTTCGGCACCGTGATCACGGGCCAGCAGGTACAGCGACAGGTCAATCCCCGCCGTGACCCCGGCCGAGGTGTAGAGCGTGCCGTCCTCGACATACAAGCGATCGGCCTCAACCTGCGTTGTCGGACACAACTGCGCCAACGCCTCGGCATCGTTCCAGTGGGTGGTGACGGTGCGCGCCTCCAGCAATCCGGCCCGCGCCAGCATAAACGCGCCGTTGCAGATCGAGCCGAAACGCTGCGCCCGTGCGCAGGCCCCGCGCAGCCAACCGTCGAACGTCGCGCCGAAATCCATGAAGGGCAGTTGCGGCCCACCGGCGACCAGCAGCAGGTCGTAGGCGTCGAGTGCTTCGCTGAAATGCCGATGAGCATTCAGGGTCAAACCGTTGGAACAGGCCATCGGCCCGTGCTCGACGCCGATTACTTCGAGCCGATAGTGATCCTCGGGCGCCAGGAAGCGATTAGCCTCGGCGAACACATCCATCGGGCCGCTGACGTCCAGCGACTGCACGCCGGGGAACACGACGATGGCGACGGTTTTGGTCATGGCGGCAAAGCTCCTTTGGGTCTGACCCGAGTTGGCACGATTTGCAGGTGGATTGGCAAGGATCGCAGCCATGCATCGATTGTCCGCTTCCAGCGCCGGGAACAGACTTTCCCCATCAGCGCCACAACGGCGTTTCAGTGAGGAAACTTGCCATGACCACAACCATCGCCGGCATCAAAATCCCTGACAGCGCCCTCGCCCGGGCCACCACCGAATACATCCGCGACATCGAATCCGACCTGCTCTACCACCACTCGCGCCGGGTCTTTCTGTTCGGCGCGTTGAGCGGCGAGCGCCAGCAACTGGCCTACAACCCGGAGCTGCTGTACGTCGGCGCAATGTTCCATGACCTCGGTCTGGTCGAAGGTCACCGCAGTGATGATGAGCGCTTCGAAGTGGACGGTGCCAACGCAGCGGCGGCTTTTCTCAAACCGTACGGGTTGAGCGATGACGACATCGAGCAGGTCTGGCTGTCGATTGCCCTGCACACCACGCCGGGCGTGCCCAAGCATCTGCGCCCGACCGTAGCGCTGGTCACCGCTGGTGTGGAAATGGACGTGCTGGGGATGGATTACGCGGCGTTCAGCACTGTGCAGCGCGAAGCGGTGGTGCATGCGCACCCGCGCGGGGAAGGCTTCAAGGAGTGCATCATCTGCGCGTTTGCCGATGGCTTGCGCCATCGTCCGCAGACGACGTTTGGCAATGTGAAGACTGATGTGCTGAAGGATCAGCAGCCGGGGTTCAAGCCGATGAACTTTGTTGAAGTCATCCGCCAATCTCCCTGGATTTGAATATCACCAGAAACAACTGAGGGAGCGAGCTTGCTCGCGAATGCGGTGGGTCAGCCAACATTTCAGTGCCTGACACGCCCTCTTCGCGAGCAAGCTCGCTCCCACAGGGACTGGGGTTGATCACAGATTTGTGATCAACCCCATTTGGCTTACGCCGCTTCCGGCGCCGGGGCGCGACGCACGTCCGGCTGCTTCCACGAATCGGCTGCGCTTTCTTCGATGGCTTGCTGGATGGCTTTCTTGCGCGCTTCTTCGGCACGGCGGCTGAAGAACCAGACCATGAAGGTCACGATCGACACCGCCAGCAGAATCAGACTGGCAACGGCATTGATCTCGGGTTTCACACCCAGACGTACCGCCGAGAACACCTCCATCGGCAGGGTCGTCGACCCCGGACCAGAGACGAAGCTCGCCAGCACCAGGTCATCCAGCGACAGCGCGAACGACATCATGCCGCCCGCCGCCAGCGACGGCGCGATCATCGGGATGGTGATCAGGAAGAACACCTTCCACGGCCGTGCACCGAGGTCCATGGCCGCTTCTTCGATCGACAGGTCCAGCTCACGCAGACGCGCCGACACCACTACCGCCACATACGCCGCGCAGAATGTGGTGTGGGCGATCCAGATGGTGACGATGCCACGTTCCTGCGGCCAGCCGATCATCTGCGCCATGGCCACGAACAGCAGCAACAGCGACAGACCGGTGATCACTTCCGGCATCACCAACGGCGCTGTGACCAGACCGCCGAACAGCGTGCGGCCCTTGAAGCGGGTGATACGGGTCAGCACGAACGCTGCCAGCGTACCCAGCGCCACCGCGGCGACCGCGGTGTAGCAGGCGATTTCCAGCGAGCGCAGCACCGAGCCCATCAGTTGCGTGTTGTCGAGCAGGCCGACGTACCACTTGATCGACCAGCCGCCCCACACCGTCACCAGTTTCGAGGCGTTGAACGAGTAGATCACCAGGATCAGCATCGGCAGGTAGATGAACAGCAAACCCAGAACCAGCATCAGGCTGGAGAAACGGAAGCGCTTCATTCTTTACCCTCCATTTCCTTGGCCTGACTGCGGTTGAACAGAATGATCGGCACAATCAGGATCGCCAGCATCACCACCGCCAGCGCGGACGCTACCGGCCAGTCACGGTTGTTGAAGAACTCTTGCCACAGCACCTTGCCGATCATCAGGGTTTCCGGACCGCCAAGCAGTTCCGGGATCACGAACTCACCGACCACCGGGATGAACACCAGCATGCAGCCGGCAATGATGCCGTTCTTGGACAGCGGAATAGTGATCTTCCAGAAGCTGTTGAAAGTACTCGAGCCGAGGTCCGATGCCGCTTCGAGCAGACTGTTGTCGTGCTTCACCAGGTTGGCGTACAGCGGCAGGATCATGAACGGCAGGTACGAATAAACAACACCGATGTACACCGCGAGGTTGGTGTTGAGGATTTGCAGCGGCTCGTCGATGAACCCCATGCTCATCAGAAAACCGTTGAGCAAACCGTTGTTGCTGAGGATGCCCATCCACGCGTAAACGCGGATCAGGATCGCGGTCCAGGTCGGCATCATGATCAGCAATACCAACACCGTTTGCATTTCTTTACGGGCGGTGGCGATGGCGTAGGCCATCGGGTAGCCGATCAGCAGGCAGAGGACGGTGCTGATGAACGCCATCTTCAACGAGCCGAGGTAAGCGGCGATGTACAACTCGTCGCCCGCCAGCATCGCGTAGTTGCCCAGGTTCAGCAGCAGTTGCAGCTTCTGCTCGGCGTACGTGTAGATCTCGGTGTACGGCGGAATGGCCACGTCGGCTTCGGCGAAACTGATCTTCAGGACGATGAAGAACGGCAGCATGAAGAACAGAAACAGCCAGATGAACGGAACCCCGATGACCAGTTGCCGGCCATTGGGGATTATTCGGTTGATGCGACGTTTGAATTTGCGCATGTTCATGAGCGAAGTACCACGCCGCTGTCGTCTTCCCACCACACGTAGACCTGATCACCCCAGGTCGGACGCGCGCCGCGACGTTCAGCGTTGGCCACAAACGACTGCACCAGTTTGCCGCTCGGCAATTCAACGTAGAACACCGAGTGCCCGCCGAGGTAGGCGATGTCGTGCACCTTGCCGCTGGACCAGTTGTACTCGCAGGTCGGCTGGTCGGCGGTGACCAGCAGCTTCTCCGGGCGGATCGCGTAGGTCACGGACTTGTCCTGCACCGAGGTGCTGATGCCGTGGCCGACGTAGATCTGCCGGTCGAGGTCTTTGCAGGTGATGGTCGCGTGGCCTTCGGCATCGTCGATCACTTCGCCTTCGAAGATGTTGACGTTACCGATGAATTCGCAGACCAGACGGCTGGTCGGGGTTTCGTAGATGTCGATCGGGCTGCCGATCTGGGCGATCCAGCCCAGGTGCATGATCGCGATGCGCTCGGCCATGGTCATGGCCTCTTCCTGGTCGTGGGTCACCATCACGCAGGTCACGCCGACGCGCTCGATGATTTCCACCAGTTCCAGCTGCATCTGCGAACGCAGTTTCTTGTCCAATGCGCCCATCGGCTCATCGAGCAACAGCAACTTCGGCCGCTTGGCCAGCGAACGTGCCAGCGCCACACGCTGACGCTGACCGCCCGACAATTGATGCGGCTTGCGCTTGGCGTACTGGCTCATCTGCACCAGCTTGAGCATCTCGGCCACACGGGCATCGACCTCGGCCTTGGGAATCTTGTCCTGCTGCAGGCCGAAGGCGATGTTCTGCGCCACGGTCATGTGCGGGAACAAGGCGTACGACTGGAACATCATGTTGATCGGACGTTCGTACGGCGGCATGTCGGTGATGTCGACGCCGTCGAGGAAAATCCGCCCCTCCGTGGGCCGTTCGAACCCTGCCAGCATCCGCAGCAGAGTGGATTTGCCCGATCCCGAACCGCCGAGCAAGGCGAAGATCTCGCCCTTCTTGATTTCCAGGGACACATCGTCCACGGCAATCGTCTCGTCGAACTTCTTCGTGACCCGGTCGATTTTGACCAACACCTGTTTCGGTGTCTGGTCGCCCTCGAGGGCTTTCTTATAGGCGCCGGAGGCAACTGCCATTTACGAAACTCCCAGAAAAAAACAATGCAGTTCGCCCAATGCAGACGAACCCAGGATAGTTTGTGCCTTACTTGCCCGACTTGACCTTGGTCCAGCTGCGGGTCATCAAACGTTGAATATTGGGCGGCAACTCGGTCGACACGTAGGTCTTGTCGAGTACTGCTTGCGGTGGATAAACCGCTTCATCGGTGCGAATGGACTGTTCCATCAGCTTGTCCGAACCCGGGTTGGGGTTGGCGTAACCGACGTAATCACTGACCTGGGCAATCACCTCAGGTTTCAGCAAATAGTTGATGAAGGCGTGGGCTTCTTTGACGTTGGACGAATCCTTCGGAATCGCCAGCATGTCGAACCACAGCGCGCCGCCTTCTTTCGGGATCGAGTACGCGATGTTCACGCCCTTCTTGGCTTCCTCGGCGCGGTGCTTGGCCTGGAAGATGTCTCCGGAGAAACCGATGGCCACGCAGATATCGCCGTTGGCCAGGTCGCCGATGTACTTGGACGAGTGGAAATAGGTCACGTACGGACGCACGGCGAGCAGTTTGGCCGTGGCCTTTTCGTAATCCTTGGTGTTGGTGCTGTTGGCGTTCAGGCCCATGTAGTTGAGCACGGTCGGCATCATTTCATCCGCCGAATCGAGGAACGCGACGCCGCAGCTGTGCAGCTTCTTGATGTTCTCGGGTTCGAACAGCACGCTCCAGGAATCGATCTTGTCGATACCGAGCACTGCCTTGACCTTGTCGACGTTGTAACCGATGCCGTTGGTGCCCCACAGGTACGGCACGGCGTACAGGTTGCCCGGATCGTTTTGCTCCAGACGCTTGAGCAGCACCGGGTCGAGGTTGGCATAGTTGGGCAGCTGCGACTTGTCGAGTTTCTGGAACGCGCCAGCCTTGATCTGCTTGCCAAGGAAGTGGTTCGACGGCACGACCACGTCGTAACCGGTACGCCCGGCCAGCAGCTTGCCTTCCAGGGTTTCGTTGGAGTCAAAGACGTCGTAGACCGGTTTGATCCCGGTTTCTTTCTGGAAATCGGCCAGCGTGGTCTCGCCGATGTAATCGGACCAGTTATAAATATGTACCGTACCGGCGGCCTGGGCTCCGACGGCGATCGTCAGGCCGGCAGTGGCCAGCAGGGCTTTGCGCAAAGAAGAAAAAATAGGCAAGTGGAGGTCCTCTAAATTAGTTGGGCCCAAGTTGCCCCGCACTGCATGACAGCCATGGCTGCCCGGCAACAAAACCGGCGCGCAACTTACCCTCGAAAAACCGTTCCTGCAAAACTTCCTGTCATTTAATTGATCCGCTGGCCGCCCTCGCGGGGACGACGGCCAGCGGTTGCTGCTTCAAACCGGCTTATTTACCGGATTTGATCTTGGTCCAGCTGCGGGTCATTTCACGCTGGGTCGCTGCCGGCAAGTCGGCGATCGCATACAACTTGGCCTGCACGTCGGCTGGCGGGTAGATGCCTGGATCGCTGGTGATGTCTTTTTCCACCAGTGCGGTTGCAGCGGCGTTACCGTTCGGGAAACGTACGGCGTTGGTGATGCCGGCCATGACTTCAGGCTTCTGCAGGAAGGTCATGAACTTGTAGGCGCCTTCAACGTTTTCGGCATCTTTAGGGATGGCGACCATGTCGAAGAAGCTGCCCGCGCCTTCTTTCGGAATGGCGTAGCTGACTTTCACCTTGTCACCGGCCTCGGCGGCACGCGACTTGGCCTGCTGCACGTCACCCGAGTAGCCGACCGCTACGCAGATGTTGCCGTTGGCCAGGTCCGAGATGTACTTGGAGGAGTGGAAGTAGGTGATCGAAGGACGAATCTTGAGGAACAGTTCCTCGGCTTTCTTGATGTCTTCTTTCTTCTGGCTGTCGGTTGGCAGGCCCAGGTAGTGCAGCGCGACCGGGAGCATTTCGGTCGGCGAATCGAGGAAGCTCACGCCGCAGCCCTTGAGTTTGGCGATGTTCTCCGGCTTGAGCAGCACGTCCCACGAATCGATGGTGTCGACGCCCAGCGCAGCCTTGACCTTCTCCGCGTTGTAACCGATGCCGATCGAGCCCCACATGTACGGGAAGGCGTGCTTGTTGCCCGGGTCGCTGACCGACACGGCCTTGAGCAGGTCCTGGTTGAGGTTCTTCCAGTTAGGCAGCTTGGACTGGTCCAGCTCCTGGTAAACGCCAGCCTTGATCTGCTTGGCCAGGAAGTTGTTCGACGGTACGACCACGTCATAGCCGGACTTGCCCGCGAGCAGTTTGGCTTCCAGGGTTTCGTTACTGTCGAATACGTCGTAGACCACCTTGATCCCCGACTCTTTCTCGAAGTTGGCGATGGTGTCCGGCGCGATGTAATCGGACCAGTTGTAGACGTGCAGTACTTTGTCGTCCGCGTGAACCGCACCCGCCATCATGCCCGCCACGGACAGCGCGAGAAGTGTCTTGCCAGCAAGCTTTTTACCTAATGCCTTCATGCGTCATGCTCCAAATTTTTCTTTTTTGAACCACTTTGTTCAGCGGCCGAACCCGGACAACTGGAACCGCGGTTAGTCTGGCAAGATCCGAGGCGGTCTTTCAAGAAAAGACCGGCCTTTCTGACAGCTTTGAGCGAGAGCGCCGCAGCTCCCCCGCTCAGAGCCTAGCACTTAGCCTTGCAACGCACTGAGGGTCAGGTCCAGACACTTGCGTGCCTTGGTCACCAGCTCATCGATCTCGGCTTTGCTGATCACCAGCGGCGGCGCGATGATCATGGTGTCGCCCACAGCACGCATGATCAGGCCATTGTCGAAGCAGAACTGGCGGCAGATCATGCCGACGCCCTTGCCTTCATAACGCTTGCGCGTGGCCTTGTCCTGCACCAGCTCGATCGCGCCCAACAGACCAACCCCGCGAACTTCACCCACCAACGGGTGATCGCTCAGTTCCCGCAGACGTTTCTGCAAATACGGTGCCGTTTCGTTGCGGGCGTTCTCGATAATTTTTTCGTCGCGCAGAATGCGGATGTTTTCCAGGCCCACCGCTGCTGCCACCGGGTGACCGGAGTAAGTAAAGCCGTGGTTGAAATCGCCGCCTTCGTTGAGCACCGCCACAACGGAGTCGCGAACGATCAGGCCACCCATCGGGATGTAGCCGGAAGTCAGGCCTTTGGCGATGGTCATCATGTCGGGCGCAAGGTCGTAGAAATCGCTACCGAACCACTCACCGGTACGGCCGAAACCACAAATCACTTCGTCGGCGACGAAGAGGATGTCGTACTTGGCGAGGATTTCCTTGATGCGCGGCCAGTAGCTGTCTGGCGGAATGATCACGCCGCCGGCGCCCTGGATCGGCTCGGCAATAAAGGCACCGACGTTGTCGACGCCGACTTCGAGAATCTTCTCTTCCAGCTGGTTGGCCGCCCAGATACCGAACTCTTCCGGGGACATGTCGCCACCCTCAGCGAACCAGTACGGCTGCGCGATATGAACGATGCCCGGGATCGGCAAGTCGCCTTGTTCGTGCATATACGTCATGCCACCGAGGCTCGCGCCGGCTACGGTCGAACCGTGATAACCGTTCTTGCGGCTGATGATGACTTTCTTGTTCGGCTGGCCTTTGATCGCCCAGTAGTGGCGAACCATACGCAGCATGGTGTCGTTGCCTTCGGAGCCAGAGCCGGTGAAGAACACGTGGTTCATGCCTTCCGGTGCCACGTCGGCAATCGCCTTGGCCAGTTCCAGTGCCGGCGGGTGCGCGGTCTGGAAGAACAGGTTGTAGTACGGCAGTTCGCGCATTTGTTTGGCGGCCGCATCGGCCAGCTCATCACGACCATAACCGATAGCCACGCACCACAGACCAGCCATGCCGTCGAGAATCTTGTTGCCTTCGCTGTCCCACAGGTAAACGCCCTTGGCGTTGGTAATGATCCGCGGGCCCTTCTCTTTCAGTTGCTTGAAGTCGCTGAACGGGGCCAGGTGGTGATCATTGCTGAGTGCTTGCCACTCGCGGGTTTGCGGGTTGTTGCTGGTCATGCCAATTCTCCTTGTTATCGGTGAAGGCGCGGCTGCTGCCAGCCGCGCCCGGCGTATCAGACGGCGAAGAGCAGGTACTCACGCTCCCAGGAACTGATCACGCGCTTGAAGTTTTCATGCTCGGCCCGTTTTACCGCGACGTAGCCAGTGATGAAGGTTTTGCCCAGGTACTTCTCGATGGTCGCGCTGTTTTCCATACGTTCCAGTGCGTCTTCGATGGTCAGTGGCAGGCGCAGGTTGCGGCGCTCATAACCACGGCCCACCACCGGCGCGCTCGGGTTCAGGCCTTCGATCATGCCGATGTAGCCGCAGAGCAGGCTCGCGGCAATCGCCAGGTACGGGTTGGCGTCGGCGCCCGGCAAGCGGTTTTCCACACGGCGGTTCTGCGGGCCGGCATCGGGTACGCGCAGGCCCACGGTGCGGTTCTCTTCGCCCCACTCCACGTTCACCGGTGCCGAGGTATCCGGCAGGAAGCGGCGGAACGAGTTGACGTTGGGTGCGAACAGCGGCAGCAATTCCGGGATCAATTTCTGCAGGCCACCGATGTGGTGCAGGAACAACTGGCTCATGGTTCCGTCTTCATTGGAGAAGACGTTTTTGCCGGTTTCGATGTCGATGATGCTTTGGTGCAAATGCATCGCGCTGCCCGGCTCGCCGGTCATTGGCTTGGCCATGAAAGTCGCGGCCACGTCGTGCTTGAGTGCTGCTTCACGCATGGTGCGCTTGAACACCAGAATCTGGTCGGCCAGCGACAGTGCGTCACCGTGACGGAAGTTGATTTCCATCTGCGCCGTGCCGTCTTCGTGGATCAGCGTGTCGAGGTCCAGCTCCTGCAGTTCGCACCAGTCGTAGACATCTTCGAACAGCGGATCGAATTCGTTCGCCGCTTCAATGGAGAACGACTGACGACCGATTTCCGGACGGCCCGAGCGGCCAATCGGAGGCTGCAACGGATAGTCAGGGTCGTCGCTGCGCTTGGTCAGGTAGAACTCCATTTCCGGCGCGACGATCGGCTGCCAGCCCTTGTCGGCATAGAGCTTGAGAACTTTCTTGAGGACGTTGCGCGGCGACAGCTCGATCGGGTTGCCCTGCTTGTCGTAGGTGTCGTGGATCACTTGAGCAGTTGGCTCGATGGCCCACGGCACCAGGTACACGGCGTTCTGGTCGGGGCGGCAGATCATGTCGATGTCGGCCGGGTCGAGCAGTTCGTAATAGATGTCGTCTTCGACGTAGTCGCCGGTCACGGTCTGCAACAGCACGCTTTCTGGCAGGCGCATGCCTTTTTCGGCGATGAACTTGTTGGTCGGCGAGATCTTGCCCCGGGTGATACCGGTCAAGTCGGCGATCATGCATTCGACTTCTGTGATCTTGTGGTCTTTCAACCAATCGGTGAGCTGGTCGAGGTTGTTACTCATAAATGCCTCTGGGCTGAGTCTCCTGACAGGATGTCAGGCAAAGTTTGACGCTTTGAGCGTCGCGTTAAAGGGGGCTTGCTCGCGCAGTACCGGCTTACGCCTGGCACCGCGCATAGACAATGAAAGAGGAGCTTACCTGCCCTTTACGCTGGCGTTGCATTTCCTGTGCACAGACGAGGCGTGCAGAATCATGAGCACGGCTGGGCACGCGACACAGGCTTTGGAAGTGAAAGCGATCTATATTGGAAGGGGACGCCATAAACAGGATGCTGTCCCGTACGTCCAGAATATCGGACGCTTGCGCTTGAGCGACCATGGACGGGAACATCGTCGGCAACGATTCAGCCATGCTGGCTGCGCTACGGACGGATTTTTCGCCACTGATGTGATGAGCATGCAGACCGGACTGTTGCGAGCAGTCGGTGATGCCGATTAACGGCAGGCGAGACATGAAGCACCCCGGTATTATTGCTGTTATGGGTTTGATCGGAGCTTAGCCTTGTTCATTTTTTTACACAACACCCCCGTAAAAAATACAACACGGCCTGCTCAAGCCCGCGGGTGGCAAGCTTCCTCATGACAAAAAACTGCCCAAAAATGCCCCATAAATGCCCTCACAGCGCTTTTTTAGGGCAAAAAAGGCCTCGCTTGACTTCGGCAGGCCGTTCGGGTTGACTGAAACCAGAAAAGATCAATGATTGATATTTTTAACAACAAAGGTGTTGCATCATGTCGGTACCCCCGCGTGCCGTTCAGCTTAACGAAGCGAACGCGTTCCTTAAGGAACATCCTGAGGTTCTGTACGTTGACCTTCTGATTGCGGATATGAATGGTGTGGTGCGCGGCAAGCGCATTGAACGCACCAGCCTCCACAAGGTTTACGAGAAAGGCATCAACCTGCCGGCCTCTCTATTTGCTCTGGATATCAACGGTTCCACGGTGGAAAGCACCGGCCTGGGCCTGGACATCGGCGACGCCGATCGTATCTGCTATCCAATCCCCGATACCCTGTGCAACGAGCCATGGCAGAAGCGCCCGACTGCGCAACTGTTGATGACCATGCACGAACTCGAAGGCGACCCGTTCTTCGCCGATCCGCGCGAAGTGCTCCGTCAAGTTGTTGCAAAGTTTGACGAGCTGGGCCTGACCATTTGCGCCGCATTTGAACTCGAGTTCTACCTGATCGACCAGGAAAACGTGAACGGCCGTCCTCAGCCGCCACGCTCGCCGATCTCCGGCAAACGTCCGCACTCGACGCAGGTCTACCTGATCGACGACCTAGACGAATACGTTGACTGCCTCCAGGACATTCTGGAAGGCGCCAAAGAGCAAGGCATTCCGGCCGACGCCATCGTCAAGGAAAGTGCCCCGGCGCAGTTCGAAGTGAACCTGCACCACGTAGCCGACCCGATCAAGGCCTGCGACTACGCGGTCCTGCTCAAGCGCCTGATCAAGAACATCGCGTACGACCATGAAATGGACACCACCTTCATGGCCAAGCCGTATCCGGGCCAGGCAGGTAATGGTCTGCACGTACACATCTCGATTCTGGATAAAGAAGGCAAAAACATTTTTGCCAGCGAGGATCCCGAGCAGAACGCCGCGCTGCGTCACGCGATCGGCGGTGTGCTCGAGACCCTGCCCGCGCAGATGGCTTTCCTCTGCCCGAACGTCAACTCCTACCGTCGTTTCGGCGCACAGTTCTACGTGCCGAACTCGCCGTGCTGGGGCCTGGACAACCGCACCGTGGCGATTCGCGTACCGACCGGCTCTGCCGATGCCGTGCGTATCGAACACCGCGTGGCCGGTGCCGACGCCAACCCGTACCTGCTGATGGCTTCGGTACTGGCCGGCGTGCATCATGGTCTGACCAACAAGATCGAGCCAGGCGCGCCAGTCGAAGGCAACAGCTACGAGCAGAACGAGCAAAGCCTGCCGAACAACTTGCGCGATGCCCTGCGTGAGCTGGACGACAGCGAGGTGATGGCCAAGTACATCGATCCGAAATACATCGATATTTTCGTCGCCTGCAAGGAAAGCGAGCTGGAGGAGTTCGAACACTCCATCTCCGACCTTGAGTACAACTGGTATCTGCATACCGTGTAAGCGGTTGTAG
Organism: Pseudomonas sp. P4_D7; assembly: GCF_056401755.1. NCBI lineage: Bacteria > Pseudomonadati > Pseudomonadota > Gammaproteobacteria > Pseudomonadales > Pseudomonadaceae > Pseudomonas > Pseudomonas sp. P4_D7. The sequence continues at coordinate 26,071 of NZ_JBFUIR010000007.1, forward strand.
CGCCAAACAGAACGCCGTCGGCTCTTGCAGCCGGCGGCGTTTTTTTATGTCCGGACTCAGATCCCAAGGGTGGGGGTGAATGGCCGCCTGCGGCGGTTCGCGAGCAAGCTCGCTCCCACAGAGATCTTCAGTGAACATGGGTTGTGTGTACACAGGAGATCCCCTGTGGGAGCGAGCTTGCTCCGGGCGGCGTTCCGACGAAAGCGGTCGACAAGACAACACACAAGCCGGCTCGTACAATGCCCGCTGCCCCGCAGGAGACTTCCATGACGCAACCCGCCCCCGTCCGCAAACCCCGTGCCCGCAGTCAGGCGCGCATCGATTCGATACTCGACGCCGCGCGTACATTGCTGGCCGCCGAGGGTGTGGCGAGTCTGTCGATCTACAGCGTCGCCGAGCGCGCGCAGATTCCGCCCTCCTCCGTGTACCACTTCTTCGCCAGCGTCCCGGCGTTGCTTGAGGCACTGACGGCGGATGTGCACGCTGCATTTCGTGCCTGCCTGCAAGCGCCGATCGATCACGAAGCTTTGCGCGACTGGCGCGATCTGTCGCGGTTGGTTGAGCAACGGATGCTGGAGATCTACGATGAAGACGCGGCGGCACGGCAGTTGATCCTTGCCCAGCATGGTCTGACCGAAGTCACTCAGGCTGACCGTCAGCACGATATTGAACTGGGCGACCTGATGCACAAGCTGTTCGATCATCACTTCGAATTGCCTAGGCTGCCGAAGGATGTCGATGTGTTCGCCCTGGCGATGGAGTTGGGTGATCGGGTATATGCGCGTTCGGTGCAACAGCATGGGCAGATCACGCCGCGCATGGCCGAGGAAGGGATGCGGGTGTTTGATGCTTATATCGGCCTGTATCTACCGCCGTATCTACCCAAAAGATCTCTAGTGCTCTGACTGGCCCTTTCGCGAGCAAGCTCGCTCCCACAGTGATTTGTAGTGAATACAACATCTGTGGGCAACACCGAACCTGTGGGAGCGAGCCTGCTCGCGAAGGCCGCACCGCAGTTTTCAGATCAGGCACAAAAAACCCCGAAGGGCTCACGCCCTCCGGGGTTGTTTTTTACTCACCGGCTTACAACTTGGCGATCGACACCTCGGTGGATTTTACAAAGGCGATCACTTCGCTGCCGACCACCAGTTCCAACTCCTTGACCGAGCGGGTGGTGATCACCGAAGTGACAATGCCGGAAGCGGTCTGCACGTCGATTTCCGACAGCACGTCACCGAGGACGATTTCCTTGATCGAGCCTTTGAACTGGTTGCGGACGTTGATGGCTTTGATAGTCATGGCAATGATTCCTGTCGTTTGCTTGAGTTATTGAGCCCAACGCAGTTGCGTAGGCAGTGGTGAAACAGGTTCCGGCGCCGGCGGTTCGCCGGGCAGGGAGAGAACACGGTTAAGCACTTCGGTTTCCAGCGCCGCCAGTCGGTGCGAACCACGCACTCGCGGTCGCGGCAGTTCCACATGCAGATCAAGACCGACTTCGCCGTCCTCAATCAGAATCACCCGGTCGGCAATCGCCACCGCTTCGCTGACGTCATGAGTCACCAGCAGCACGGTGAAGCCGTGTTGCTGCCAGAGACGTTCGATCAGTTGCTGCATTTCAATGCGGGTGAGTGCGTCGAGTGCGCCGAGCGGTTCGTCGAGCAGTAACAGACGCGGTTGGTGGATCAGCGCCCGCGCCAGTGCAACCCGCTGCTTCTGTCCGCCAGATAACGCCGCCGGCCACTCATTGGCACGATCCGCCAGACCGACTGCTTCCAGCGCATCCAGTGCTTGCTGACGCCAGTTGCCCTTGAGCCCAAGGCCAACGTTGTCGATGATCTTTTTCCACGGCAGCAGACGTGCTTCCTGGAACATCAATCGGGTGTCTTCCCGCGCATCGCTGAGCGGCGCAGAACCGGCGAGCAAGTCGCCGCCAGTCGGTTGATCGAGCCCGGCGAGCAAGCGCAGCAAGGTACTTTTGCCGCAGCCGCTACGCCCGACCACGGCGACAAACTGCCCTGCCGGAATGTGCAGATCGATGTCACGTAACACCTGCCGCGCGCCGAAGGTTTTCTGCAGGTTGCGCACTGCCAGCGGAATCCCGCGCAGCAGGCGTGGAGGTTGTTGAGCAGTCATGCCGCACCTCCTTTGGCAACCTGATAGGCCGGGTGCCAACGCAACCACACACGTTCAAGTCCACGTGCCGCGAGGTCAGCGAGTTTGCCGAGCACTGCGTAAAGCAGGATCGCCAGCACCACCACGTCGGTCTGCAAGAACTCGCGGGCATTCATCGCCAGATAGCCGATGCCCGAGCTGGCGGAAATGGTTTCGGCGACGATCAGCGTCAGCCACATAAAGCCCAGGGCGAAGCGCACGCCGACCAGAATCGAAGGCAGCGCACCCGGCAGAATCACCTGCCAGAACAGGCTGAAACCGCTCAGGCCATAGCTGCGCGCCATCTCCACCAGCGCCGGATCGACGTTGCGGATGCCGTGATAGGTATTCAGGTAAATCGGGAACAACGTGCCCAGCGCCACCAGAAAAATCTTCGCCGACTCGTCGATGCCGAACCACAGGATCACCAGCGGAATCAGCGCCAGATGCGGCACGTTGCGGATCATCTGCACCGAACTGTCGAGCAGGCGTTCGCCCCACTTCGACAGACCGGTGATAAAGCCCAGGACCAGACCGATGCTGCCGCCGATGGTGAAACCGAGGGCTGCACGCCAGCCACTGATGGCCAGGTGCGTCCAGATCTCGCCGCTGCGCACCAGGCTCACGCCGGCCTCGATCACCGCCACCGGTGCTGGCAGAATCCGTGTCGACAACCAACCAGCCGACACCGACAACTGCCACACCGCCAGCAACAACACCGGCAACGCCCAGGGCGCGAGGCTGTGGATGATTTTCTTCATGGCGCGCCTCAGCTCTGCGACGCGGCTTTGGGAAGAATGTCGTTGGCGACCATCTCGCCGAACGGGCTGACATAACCGGCGCTTTTCGGCAGTTCCGGGCGCTCGATGTCGAGGTGCGGGAACAGCAGTTCAGCGACGCGGTACGACTCTTCGAGGTGTGGATAACCGGAGAAGATAAAGGTGTCGATGCCCAGATCGGCGTATTCCTTCACGCGCGCGGCCACGGTCGGGCCATCGCCGACCAGCGCCGTACCGGCACCACCACGCACCAGACCGACGCCGGCCCACAGATTCGGGCTGACTTCGAGGTTGTCGCGACTGCCGCCGTGCAGGGCGGCCATGCGTTGTTGGCCGACCGAATCGAACCGCGCCAGCGAAGCCTGAGCACGAGCGATGGTGTCGTCGTCCAGGTGCGAGATCAGCCGATCCGCCGCTTGCCACGCTTCAGCGTTGGTTTCACGGACGATCACATGCAGACGAATGCCGAAGCGCACGGTGCGGCCGAGCTTGGCGGCTTTGGCGCGCACCTGTTCGATCTTCTCCGCAACCGCTGCGGGCGGCTCGCCCCAGGTCAAAACCATTTCCACTTGTTCTGCAGCCAGATCCTGCGCCGCTTCCGAAGAACCACCGAAGTACAGCGGCGGACGCGGTTGCTGGATCGGCGGATAGAGCAACTTCGCGCCTTTCACGCTGATGTGCTGACCGTCGTAATCGACGGTTTCGCCTTCCAGCACACGACGCCAGATGCGGGTGAATTCCACCGAAGCCTGATAGCGTTCTTCGTGGCTGAGGAACAGACCATCGCCGGCCAATTCTTCCGGGTCACCACCAGTGACCAGATTGAACAGCGCACGGCCGCCGGACAGACGATCCAGCGTGGCTGCCTGCCGCGCCGCCACCGTCGGGGAAATGATCCCGGGGCGCAGAGCCACGAGGAATTTCAGGCGCTGGGTCACCGGGATCAGCGACGCTGCCACCAGCCATGAGTCTTCGCAAGAACGGCCGGTAGGAATCAGCACACCGCCGAAGCCCAGACGATCCGCCGCTTGCGCGACCTGTTGCAGATAACCGTGGTCGACGGCGCGAGCGCCTTCGGCGGTGCCAAGGTAATGGCCGTCGCCGTGGGTAGGCAGGAACCAGAAGATATTGAGGCTCATGGAGTGGTCTCCTTAGGAATTCGAATTACTGCGCTTTAGCCACAGCGGCCGGTGGTGTCCAGATCACATCCTTGATGCTCAATGGCTTGGGAATCAGCTTGAGCTGGAAGAACGTGTCGGCGATCTTTTGCTGCGCGGCGACCACTTCCGGGGTCAGGAACAGCGCGCCGTAGCCCTGGCGTTTCACCGAGGTCAGGGTGATGTCCGCCGGCAGACCGAGCAGTGGCGCAACCTGTTGGGTCACGTCTTCAGGATTGGCTTTCGACCACTCGCCGACTGCGCGCACTTCTTCCACGAGGGTCTTGATCACCTGAGGATTTTTCTCGGCGTAAGGCTTGGTCGCGAGGTAAAACTGGTGGTTGTCGACGATGCCTTTACCGTCGCGCAGGGTGTGCGCTTGCAGTTGTTTTTCAGCAGCAGCCTGGTACGGATCCCAGATGACCCAGGCGTCGACGCTGCCACGTTCGAACGCGGCGCGGGCATCGGCGGGCGGCAGGAATACGGTTTGAATATCGGTGTACTTGAGACCGGCGTCTTCCAGTGCGCGCACCAGCAGGTAGTGGACGTTGGAGCCTTTGTTCAGCGCAACTTTCTTGCCCTTGAGATCGGCCACCGATTTGATCGGCGAGTCTTTCGGCACAAGGATCGCTTCGCTGTTCGGCGCTGGCGGTTCGTAGGCAACGTAAAGCAGATCGGCGCCGGCAGCCAGGGCAAAGACGGGCGGGGTTTCGCCGGTGACACCGAAGTCGATCGAGCCGACGTTCAGGCCTTCCAGCAGTTGCGGGCCGCCGGGGAATTCAGTCCATTGCACGTCGACGCCTTGGGCGGCCAGACGTTTTTCCAGAGTGCCCTTGGCTTTGAGCAGCACCAGCGTGCCGTATTTCTGATAACCGATCCGAAGGGTCTCGGCTTGAGCTTGAGTGATGGCGCCGAAGGTGACAGCCGCAGCAAACAGAGCGACCAGACCACGACGCAAAAATACAGTGCGCATAGCGCTCTCCTTTTTGCTGTTGGGTTTTGGCTGCACCTGCTTGGCCGTTAGCGGCTGAGTAAGGTGAGTGGAGCAAATTCGGGTGTGGCTTTTAAATGCTCCAGCGAGCACTCAACAAACGTCCGTTCAACAGGCCCGGTTCCAGCGGTTTCGGCCGGCGGGCCATGGCGCCGACAAACTGATCCAGCGCTTCATGCAGTCGCTGCTCCAGCGCCGGTGCCAGTTGTGCTGCGGCACTGCCTTCGCCGTAAGCGATCTGGCTGTCCTCGGCGAAAATCCCCTGGAGCATTTCCTGGGCTTTCAGCGCGGACAACACAGGCTTGAGCGCGTAATCGACCACCAGCATGTGGGCGATGCTGCCGCCGGTGGCCATTGGCAAAACAATCTTGTGGTTCAGGGCGCGCTCCGGGAGCAGATCCAGCAACGTCTTCAACGCGCCGGAAAACGAAGCCTTGTACACCGGCGTGGCGATCAACAGGCCGTCGGCGTTTTCGATCTGTTGCAGCAGGTCGAGCACCTTCGGGCTGTCGAAGCGGGCGTGAAGCAAATCTTCAGCCGGGAAGTCCCGCACCTGATAACTCACCACTTCCACCCCTTGCGCCTGCAACCAGCGTTGCGAGCGTTCCAGCAGCACCCCGGAACGGGAGCGCAGGCTGGGACTGCCACCGAGTGAGACGACCAGCATCGAGACAATTCCTTAAGCGTTTCAGGCGATTCGCGGGTTGCGATCTCGCTTCGATGGGAGTGACCTTACCAGCTGATTTATATATCCATAAATCATATTTATTCATTTGGTTATGCGTTTTGGAGATATGCGATTGAGGTTATTCAAGACGAAAAAAAAGGCCGTCGAAACGGCCTGAAATCCCCTGCTTAGTAGCAACCACTGATCATTCCCACGCTCTGCGTGGGAATGAATCCATGGACGCTCCGCGTCCACTGTGACGCGGAGCGTCACGGGCGGCATTCCCACGCGGACGGTTCGACGCCTCGACGTGGGAACGATCTGCCCGGTGAGATCACTTATTCGGCTGTGGCGTCAGGCGCAGGTACGGCTTCACCGCGCGATAGCCCTTCGGAAAGCGCTGCTTGATCTCGTCCTCATCCTTGAGCGACGGCACGATCACGACCTCTTCACCGTCCTGCCAGTTGGCCGGCGTAGCCACCTTGTAGTTGTCGGTGAGCTGCAGCGAATCGATCACCCGAAGAATCTCGTGGAAGTTGCGCCCGGTGCTCGCCGGGTAGGTGATGGTCAAACGAATCTTCTTGTTCGGATCGATCACGAACAGCGAGCGCACGGTCAGCGTGTCGTTGGCGTTCGGGTGGATCAGGTCATACAGATCCGAGACCTTGCGATCGGCGTCCGCCAGGATCGGAAAGTTGACGACAGTGTTCTGGGTTTCGTTGATGTCTTCGATCCACTTGTGGTGCGAATCCACCGGGTCGACCGACAGCGCGATGGCTTTGACGCCGCGTTTGCTGAACTCATCCTTGAGCTTGGCGGTGAAGCCCAGCTCAGTGGTGCACACCGGAGTGAAGTCCGCCGGGTGGGAGAACAGCACGCCCCAGCTATCGCCCAGCCATTCGTGGAAACGAATCTTGCCGGCGCTGGAATCCTGTTCGAAATCGGGGGCGATGTCGCCGAGTCTGAGGCTCATGGTGCTGCTCCTGATGAGTTGTTCGAGACCTCAACTGTAGCCCGGGATTTGCCATCGTTAAAAAGAATAAATAACTAGATATCTAGATCATTATTGAATATTAAATATCTGTTCACTGGACGCTGGCAGGCATCCCGACGACCATCGGTCGCAAGGTTCGAGAAGGCCTTGAGTTGCTTTAAAGAGGGAAGTTTCGGGGATGGCTTACGGGGGTGAGCCTGACTCGAAAACGCAAAAGCCCCGTCCGGCGCAATGCCGGACGGGGCTTTTTTACATCAGCGAATCGAGGCGCGCTATTACAGCAGCGGGATCGAGTAGCTGACGATCAGGCGGTTTTCATCCTGGTCACGCTGACCTGGGATGTCGTTGCGCCACATGGCGTTTTTCCACATCACGCCAACGTTTTTCAGCGGGCCTTCCGGTACGACATAACCGATGGTCAGGTCGCGTTCCCACTCGGAACGGCCATTGCCGTTTTCAAGGCCGTTTTTACCCACAGTGTCGATGTTGTCGCCACGCAGGTAAACCATACCGGCAGTCAAGCCCGGCACGCCGACTTTAGCGAAGTCATACGAGTAGCGTGCTTGCCAGGTGCGCTCGCCGGCACGGCCGAACTTCTGGATTTGCATGTCAGTGATGGTGTAGTTCGACGAACCGTCACCTTGGTTCAGCCAAGGGAAGTCGCTGCTACCGTTGGAAACCTGATAGCCGCCACCGAAGGTGTGACCGGCAACGGTATACAAGAACAGGCCGCTGTACAGATTGTTGTCGACCTTACCTTTACCGCTTGTCTGACCGGTGTAGTTACCATTGCTGTAGTAAGCCGGAGTGTTGGAGTTAGCACCATCATCCGAGCTGTTGAAGTAACGGAAGTCAGATTTCAACACGCCAGGGCCAATTGCCCAGTTGTGGACAAGCCCAAGGAAGTGCTGCTTGTAGAAATCTTCTAGGTTGCCGTAGTAGTACTGAGCAGTCAGGTCCTTGGTGATTTTGTAGTCACCACCACCGTAGATGAACTTGTTGCTGTTGGTAATACGTGCGGTTGCACCACCAATGGACATGTTTTCGTTGTTGCTGGAGTTACGTCCCTTCACGGCTTCGATCTGACCGCCAACCAGAGTCAGATCCTTGATTTCGCCAGAGGTAATCTGTCCACCCTGCCACGTTTGCGGCAACAGACGACCGTCGTTGGTCACGATCACTGGCAGTTTCGGCTGCAGGGTGCCCAACTTCAGTTCGGTCTGAGAGATCTTGGCTTTGGCAGTCAGACCCAGACTGGAGAAGCTGTCGACAGCGTCACCATTGTGTTCGCTTGGGAAAACGGTGCCGCCGTAGTTACCGATACCGTTGGTGCCACCACCCGAATCGAGACGCACACCCAGCAGACCAATGGCGTCGATACCGAAACCTACAGTGCCTTGGGTGTAACCAGAGATGAAGCGCAGATCGAAGCCTTGGCCCCATTCTTCGTTCTTCTTCTGAGCGCCAGCCGCTTTTGTGCCGGAGTCACGGTTATCGTTGTTGATGTAGAAGTTACGCAGCCCCAAAGTAGCTTTGCTGTCTTCGATGAAACCAGCGGCGCCTGCCTGCTGCGCCATAACCCCTACGGCCACAGCCAGGGCCAAGGTGGACTTGTTCATGTATCGCTCCTCTCGTTTCTAATTTTTTTGCTTTTTTTACTGTCGGTTCCGGATCTATTGCCCGAAATCCTCAACGCTTGATCGCGACGGACCATCTACCCCCGGTCAAAGCCGCGAAAGGATACCCCGGCATAGTCCTTAAAAGAATTGTTTCACTCTTTTTCAGAGCGTCGAGGCATATATATAGGCAGCGCAGACTGGAGGTATCGGCTTCAACACCGATTCCTGAACCCTGCAGATTGTCGAGGGACAAAAATGCCAAAACACCGCAGCGTATTTTGAACGCCGCACGGGCCTACTTTAGGCTTTCACCGAAGAACATAAAAAGAATAAAAATCGCCATTAGACTTATATTTTGGAATATAGAAAAATGCGCAAAAAAAACCTTGCCGAGGGGCAAGGTTTTTTTCAGGACTTGTTACAGGAAGCTGTAGGTGTAGTTGAAGATCAGGCGGGTCTGGTCCTGATCGGCAATATTGATTTCGCTGCCGCGATAAACACCATTGCGCAGTGTCACACCAAAACCTTTGAGAGCACCCTGTTGAATGGTGTAGTCGATACGCATGTCCCGTTCCCACTCGGACATATCGCTGCCGGTGCCATTCGTTGCCTTGATGTTGTCGCCATGCAGGTAAGCGATCGAGGCTTTGAGGCCAGGTACACCCAGGCCTGCGAAGTCATAGGAGTACTGACCGAAGGTGGTGTTTTCACCGGCACGAACGAAACCGTTGATCATGGAGTCGGTGAACAGATAGAAACTGGCGCCACCGGCACCTTCAGGGCGACCGTTGCCATCGACCACGTTGCCTTGGTTCAGGTAGACGAAGCCACCGTCATCGTTGACACGTTGATGGCCAAGCAAGAAGGCGTTGCCACCCAAGGTGTAAGTGAACATGGCGCTCCAGGTCTTGTTATCGACCTCGCCCGGGTTCTTGGCATAACCACCGTTGTTATTGAAGCGGTAGCCTGCGTCCCCGTTCTTGCCATCGGAGCTGCTGTCGAAATAGCGGATGTCCGTCTTGAACGACTGGTTGGTGCCGATCGGAAGCACGTGTATCAGACCAAAGAAGTTCTGCTTGTAATAATCCTGCAGGTTCGAATGGTAGTACTGCAGGGTCAGGTCTTTGGTGACCTTCCAGTCAGCACCGGCATAGCGGAACTGGTTGCTGTCCTGCGTACCACCGGCCACAGCTAGGCCGGTGCTGTTTGTCGAGGCGCGACCCACAGCGTGCTCGAGCTGACCAGCATTGAAGGTAACGTTGTCGATTTCCTTGGAGGTGATCGTGCCACCCTCGAAGGTTTGAGGCAGCAGACGGCTATCGTTCGCAACCAGAATCGGCAAGCTAGGTTGCAGAGCGCCACCCAGGTGAGCTTCGGTCTTGGACAGACGTGCCTTCACGTTGCCCGCTACGCGGCTCCAGGACTGCGTTGCTGAACCGTCGGAGTCACTTGGGCTGAACGAGTTATTGTCTGGGTGGTGCCCACGGCCACCATCCAGGTGAATGCCGCTGAGCGCCTGCACATCAAGACCAAAACCGACCGTGCCTTGAGTGAAACCGGACAGGTAATCAAACTTGAAGCCCTGCGCGGCTTCTCGCTGATCTGCGCCGCCATCACGGTTGTCGTTGTTGAAATACATGGTGCGGGAACTGATAGAAGCCTTGCTGTCTTCGATGAAACCCGCGGCACCTGCCTGCTGCGCCAATACCCCAAAGGCCACAGCCACGGCCAAGGTGGACTTATTCATTGTTAAGCTCCTCTCGTTTCTAATTCTTGTTGACCTGGCCCGGATCGATGCCCGGGTTCCAAAGGTTAGCGATTAGCGCCAGAGCGTGACCCACAAGTCAATCGTAACTTTGTGTGTCTACGACCATAGTCTAATCAGCGGTTTTTTGGTCCATGCAGATTCATGAGTTCGTCATGAATCTGAAAAGAATGGATGCCTTCTTTTCTAATACCCTTTAGGAATTTAACGCCCGTGTTTGCACGCCCTGGTGCTCCCCACAACAACGCGCCGATTAATTCCTGAAGAGTATTAAGCTGCCCTGTTTAGCGAGTTTGCCCTGAAGCAATCCTGTAACAGTTTCATCACCCCAGCAGCTAACCCAGCGCACTATCCGGATCAATTGTTACAGTTTATGTGTCGGCAGAATTTTTTCACGCACGGCGCAGCCGTCGTCCTTGCCGGAATGAACCAAGTCATTTCAGCCGGGGATTTCAGCGGAGGGGAATCAGTAGGAGAGGTTCAGCTTGGAATGCACAACAGGTGCAGCAATGTGAGGACCTCGCAGCCGGCCCCCACTCGCCACACCCTGATGAATCAAAGGGTCTTTTCGAAGATCTTCGAATTACGCTGAAAGTTGTACAGCGAAGCCCGCGCCGCTGGCAGGCGTTCAACGCTGCTCGGCTCGAACCCACGCTCACGGAACCAGTGCGCGGTGCGCGTGGTGAGGACGAACAAGGTCTTCAACCCCTGCGCCCGCGCGCGGGTTTCGATGCGCTCCAGCAGTTCATCACCGCGACCGCCATGGCGGTACTCCGGGTTCACCGCTAGGCACGCCAGCTCACCGGCATCGGAATCGGCAATCTGATACAGCGCCGCGCAGGCGATGATCATGCCTTCACGCTCGACCACGCTGAACTGCTCGATCTCACGCTCCAGCACTTCGCGCGAACGACGCACCAGAATCCCCTGCTCTTCCAGCGGACTGATCAAGTCGAGCAAACCGCCGACGTCTTCAATCGCGGCCTCACGCACCAGTTCGAATTGCTCTTGCGCAACCAGCGTACCGCCACCGTCACGGGTGAACAGCTCGGTCAGCAGCGCGCCGTCTTCGGCGTAACTGACGATATGGCTGCGCGCCACGCCGCCACGGCAAGCCTCGGCAGCGGCATCAAGCAGTTCCGCCTGATAATTGCTGCTGCCCAGACGCTGTAAATGCGCCGGCACTTGCTGTGGACGCAACTCACGCACCAGTTTGCCGTTCTCGTCGATCAAACCGAGATCAGCCCCGAACAGCAGCAGCTTGTCCGCGCCCAGGTCGATAGCGGCGCGGGTGGCGACGTCTTCGCAGGCGAGGTTGAAGATTTCACCGGTCGGCGAGTAGCCCAACGGCGACAGCAACACGATCGAACGCTCGTCGAGCAGGCGATTGATGCCCTTGCGGTCGACCCGGCGCACTTCGCCGGTGTGGTGATAGTCGACGCCTTCCAGCACACCGATCGGCCGCGCGGTAACGAGGTTGCCGCTGGCCACGCGCAGACGCGAGCCCTGCATCGGCGACGAAGCCATGTCCATCGACAAACGTGCTTCGATGGCGATGCGCAATTGGCCGACTGCATCGATTACACATTCCAGGGTTGCGGCATCGGTGATGCGCATGCCGTGGTGGTAATGCGGGGTCAGGCCACGGGCGGCAAGGCGGGTTTCAATCTGCGGGCGCGAACCGTGCACCAGCACCAGGCGCACGCCGAGGCTGTGCAGCAGGACGATGTCGTGGACGATGTTGCCGAAATTCGGATGCTCCACACCGTCGCCAGGCAGCATGACGACGAAGGTGCAGTCGCGGTGGGCATTGATATAAGGGGACGCGTGACGAAGCCAATTGACGTATTCGGGCATAAACCTGGGCCTGTAATAAATAGCAGCCGAAAAAGGGGCGAAACGGAAAACGCACAGCGGGCTGATGGTTATCGTCGGAACAGGCTTGGCGACACGCGCGCTCTCCTCATGAATACGGGTTGGGTTGCTGGCAATTTACAGCGTTTGATCGGGCAAAACATAGATCCCTTGTAGGAGTGAGCCTGCTCGCGAAAGCGGTGTATCAGATACATCAATGTCGACTGACCCGACGCCTTCGCGAGCAAGCTCGCTCCCACATGGACAGTGTTCAATTCATAGAACTTTGTCCGGGGTCAGGCAGTAATGTTCAATCAGTTGCCGTAATAGATGCACGGTAGGCTGCAAACGTGACATTTCAAGGTACTCGCCGGGCTGATGCGCACAGGCAATGTCACCGGGGCCGAGCACGATGGTTTCGCAACCAAGGCGCTGAAGATAAGGCGCTTCGGTGCCAAACGCTACTGCTTCGGCGCTGTGGCCGGTGAGCTTTTCAGCAATGCGCACCAGTTCAGCGTCTTCGGCCTGCTCGAACGACGGCACTTCCGGAAACAAAGGTCTGTAGTCGATCTTCACCTGGTGGCGTTCGGCGACCGGGTTGAGCTTGCGCAGAATCTCCGCGCGCAGGACTTTCGGGTCCATACCCGGCAATGGCCGCAGGTCGAATTCCAGCGAACACTGGCCGCAGATACGGTTGGGATTATCGCCGCCATGGATGCAGCCGAAGTTCATCGTCGGTTGCGGCACGCTGAACTGCGGATTATTGAATTCGCGCTGCCACAGCAGGCGCAGGCCGCGCAGTTCGCCGATCGCATCGTGCATCGCTTCGAGGGCGCTGTGGCCCAGGCGCGGATCCGACGAATGGCCACTCTGCCCGAGAATGTCGATGCGCTCCATCATGATGCCTTTGTGCATGCGGATCGGTTTGAGCCCGGTCGGCTCGCCGATCACCGCCGCACGACCCAGCGGACGCCCGGCCTCGGCCAGTGCGCGGGCGCCGGACATCGAGCTTTCTTCATCGCAGGTGGCGAGGATCAGCAGCGGCTGCTTGAACGGCTGATCGAGCAGCGGCTGCACGGCTTCGATGATCAGCGCGAAGAACCCTTTCATGTCGCAACTGCCCAAGCCAACCCAGCGGCCATCAACTTCGGTAAGTTTCAGCGGGTCGGTCTGCCACAACGCATCGTTGTACGGCACCGTGTCGCTGTGCCCGGCCAGCACCAGCCCGCCGGGGCCGCTGCCGAAACTGGCGAGCAGGTTGAATTTGCCGGGGCTGACCTGCTGGATATCGCAATTGAAACCCAGGTCGCCCAGCCAGCCGGCGAGCAAATCGATCACCGCGCGGTTGGATTGGTCGAGGTTCGGTTGGGTACAGCTGACCGATGGCGCGGCGATCAGCGCAGCGAACTGGTCTTGCATGGACGGCAAAGGCATCGCTGACTCCAACTCCCGATTTGAAGTCCATCATAGAACCATCCGGCGTCAGGAATAAACCGCCGCAGGGCGTAGGACGAATCAGTCCTGTACACTGCACGGCCTTGGCAGCCACATATTCCCCGGCTGCGCTCCCGATCCTGGATTTTCCGGCCATGCAGAAAGAAACCGAAATCAAACTCCGCGTCAGCCGCGAAACCCTCGCTGCGCTGCGCGAGCACCCGTTACTGAAAAAACGCAACAAAAGTGGCTGGGAACGCCGTGAGTTGATGAACCAGTACTTCGACACCCCTGAGCGCGATCTGGCCCAGGCCAAAGTCGCCCTGCGCCTGCGCAAGGACGGTGACGAAGTCATTCAAACCCTCAAGACCCGTGGCCAAAGCGTTGCTGGTCTGTCCGAACGCAATGAATACGACTGGAAGTTGCCGAAAGCCAAGCTCGACGTGAAGAAACTCGACGGCGAATGCTGGCCCGAGTCGCTGGCCGAGCTGGACAAGAAAACCCTCAAGCCGATCTTCACCACCGACTTCGTCCGCGAGCGCGCCGAAATCGCCTGGGGCCGTGGCAAGAGCAAAGTGGTCATCGAAGCCGCGCTGGATCTCGGTCACGTTGTGGTAGGCAAGCAGAAAGAAGAAATCTGCGAGCTGGAACTGGAGCTGCGCGAAGGCGAGCCTGCCGCGCTGCTGGAACTGGCCGCCGAACTGGCTGAAACCCTGGCGTTGATGCCGTGTGACATCAGCAAGGCTGAGCGCGGCTATCGTCTGTACGACGCCAACAGCTATTCGCTGAGCCTGCCGGCGCCGGAGCTGACCCCGGAAACCCAACTCGACGACGCCTTCGCCGCGCTGAGCTGGCATTTGCTCGGCAGCAGCCAGCGTCTGGCCGAACAGTACCGTTTCAACGGCCACTGGCGCCTGTTGCTCGACTGGGTCGAGAACCTCGCGGAAATGCGCGCCCTGCTCAGCAGCCTCGGCCAGGCCGCGCCGCGTCAGTCGACTCACGATTTGCGCGTCGCGCTTGATGCATTGCTGGAAGACTGGCGTCCGCTGGTACAGGCCGGCATCGAAGATGAAGACGTACGCAAGGCTGCGCCGGAGCAGTTCCTCGAAGAACTGGAAGATCCGCGCTGGGGTCTGTTCTCGCTGAGCACGTCACGCTGGTTGCTGGCCCGTACCTGGACCGCCGACCGCAACGTTCGCGGCAATCGTCAGGGCGGTGCGCAGTTGCATAGCTGGTTGCCGCGCCTGTTGGGCGAAGAAGCTACGGCCCTGCAATTACAGCGCTATCAGCAGCAGCCGGAAGATCTGGCTGAACAACTGCCGCGTATCGAGCGCATTCAGGTCTGGCTGCACCACGCGCGCAACGTGCTGGAAATCCCGGAAATGGATCGTCTGTACGGCGAGCTGAACAAATTGGCGCAACTGGCCAACGAGCCGACAATCACTGACGAACTGCTCGACGCGCGCAAGCAACAGGCGATTGCGGTTTACCAGAATCGCGCGTGGAAAATGCTCCTGCGTATGTAACACCGCTTTCGCGAGCAGGCTCGCTCCCACTTTGGAATGCAATTCCCTGTGGGAGCGAGCCTGCTCGCGAAGAGGCCAGCCGCCTTACTTCAAACCGGCAAGCTTGTGGTGGACTTGATCTCCGACAACGCCACAATCGAATTCACTTCCTGAATCCCCGGCACCAGCGACAGCTTCTCGAAAAAGAATCGCTCATACGCCTCGATGTCCGCCGCAACAATCCGCAGTAAAAAATCCACCGCCCCCATCAGCACATAGCACTCCAGCACTTCCGGAAAGCCGCGAATCGCTTCGGTGAACTCGGTGAAGTTCGAACGCCCGTGGGCGTTGAGTTTGATCTCGGCAAAGATCTGCGTATTCAGGCCAATCTTCTTGCGATCAAGCAAGGTCACCTGGCCACGAATGATGCCCTCCTCCTTCATCCGCTGAATCCGCCGCCAGCACGGCGATTGCGACAGGCCGACCTGCTCGGCGATCTGCGCGCTCGACAGCGAGGCGTCCTCTTGCAGGAGGGCGAGAATCTTGCGGTCGTAGCTGTCCAGCTCATTGTGCATAGAAAAACCTCTAATCGAACATTTTGCGAATTGATCATTTCGATCAATCGTCAATAACGACGATCATAGCCAAGAAATACCCGGCGTCGAATGTAAAAATTCCTCCAGAGATTTTGGAGACTCGCCATGCCACACCTCGAAGCCGTAACCACCTCGCCTACCCGCGCCGACGTCTGGAACGTCAGCAACGCCCATTGCCTGGCGCAGTATCAGATCCTCGCCGAGGCCGAGCCGGATCTGCTGGTGCGGGTGCTCAACCTGTTCGCACTGCAGTTCCTCACGCCCGAGCAGGTCAATGTGCAGCGCATGGATGATCTGCTGTCGATCGACCTGGTCATGGGCGGTCTCAGTTGGCATCGCGCGCAAGTGATCGCGGAAAAACTTCGTAACCTGATCAGCGTCTGCTCGGTCAATCTGCAAAACGCCGACAGTGCTTGGGATGCCCCCGCGCAAGCCGCTGGCTGACAAATCCGGCAACGGCTTCATCGGGTAGTGGCCCAACGGTCTGCGGGGCCGCGACTATCCTTTTGCGCACTGTCGCTCAAAAGGAAGCCCGCATGTCCGTTCAACTTGCCACTCAGGACCGCTGGCTGGAACTCAACGAGGTGCTGCGTGAACTGGTCGCCCAAGGCTTTATCGGCCAGGACGCGGCCGAGCAGGCGCTGAATGCCCGTCGTCGCCACGCCGTCCATGGCCAGATGCATCCACTGGAATTCATCGCCAGCCAGCAACTGGACGACCTCAGCCGTCCGGGCAAACACCTCGACCTGGAAAGCCTGACCCTGTGGCTGGCGCAACAGGCCGGCCAACCGTACTTGCGTATTGACCCGTTGAAGATCAACGTCGCCGCGATCACGCCGTTGATGTCCTATGCCTTTGCGCAACGGCACAAGATTCTCGCCGTGGCGGTCGACCGCGATTCGGTGACAGTGGCCAGCGCCCAGCCTTATGTCACCGGCTGGGAGGCCGATCTCACCCACGTATTGAAACTGCCGATCAAACGGGTGGTGGCCAACCCGGCGGATATCCAGCGCTTCAGCGTCGAGTTCTTCCGCTTGGCCAAATCGGTCAGCGGTGCCAGCAATGCCGATCAGCAGAGCGGTAACCTTGGCAACTTCGAACAACTGCTCAACCTCGGCGCCAGCGATCAGGAGCCGGATGCCAACGATGCGCACATCGTCAACATCGTCGACTGGCTGTTCCAGTACGCCTTCCAGCAGCGCGCCAGCGATATCCACATCGAGCCTCGGCGTGAACAAGGCACGGTGCGCTTTCGCATCGACGGCGTGCTGCACAACGTCTATCAATTCCCGCCGCAGGTGACCATGGCAATTGTCAGTCGCCTGAAAAGCCTCGGACGGATGAACGTCGCCGAGAAGCGCAAACCCCAGGACGGCCGGGTCAAGACCAAGACCCCGGACGGCGGTGAAGTGGAGCTGCGCCTTTCGACGCTGCCCACCGCGTTCGGCGAAAAAATGGTCATGCGGATTTTCGACCCGGAAGTGCTGCTCAAGGATTTCGACCAGTTGGGTTTCAGTGCCGACGATTTGCGCCGCTGGCAAGACATGACCCGCCAGCCCAACGGCATCATTCTGGTCACCGGGCCGACCGGCTCGGGCAAGACCACCACGCTGTATACCACGCTGAAAAAACTGGCGACGCCGGAGGTCAACCTCTGCACCATCGAAGACCCGATCGAGATGGTCGAGCCGGCGTTCAACCAGATGCAGGTGCAGCACAACATCGACCTGAGTTTCGCCGCCGGGGTGCGCGCGCTGATGCGGCAAGACCCGGACATCATCATGATCGGCGAGATCCGTGACCTGGAAACCGCTGAAATGGCGATTCAGGCGGCGCTCACCGGGCACCTGGTCTTGTCGACGCTGCACACCAACGACGCCCCCAGCGCGATCAGCCGTTTGCTCGAACTCGGCGTGCCGCATTACCTGATCAAGGCCACCGTGCTAGGTGTCATGGCCCAGCGCCTGGTGCGCACCTTGTGCCCGCATTGCAAAGCACCGCTGACGTTGGAGGAGGAAGACTGGCAAACCCTGACCCGCCCGTGGCAAGCGCCGCTACCGGGCAACGCACAACGCGCCATCGGTTGCGTGGAATGCCGCGATACCGGCTATCGCGGCCGCGCCGGGGTCTACGAAATCATGCAACTGAGCGACAGCCTCAAGGCGTTCATCACCCCGGACGCCGACCTCACGGCGATTCGTCGGCAGGCGTTCAAGGAAGGCATGCGCAGTTTGCGTCTGTCCGGGGCACAGAAAGTCGCAGCAGGGCTGACGACGGTGGAAGAAGTGCTGCGGGTGACGCCGCAGAGCGAGCAGAAATAAGCCGCCACGGAACCGGATCAGGGAATGGCGATCCAAGGCCCTAGTTAACCCCCTGGAGTCATCTCATCATGCGTCTCAAACTTGCTGTCGCCACTCTGGCCTTGCTGTCCCTTCCCGTTGGTTCGGCCATGGCGGACAGCTTTTGGCGTAACGTCATCTCGTCCGGTGCCACTACCGGTTCGACCTACCTGACCTTCAAGGATCACAAGCTGATCATCGCCGCACAGGACGATGCCGGCAGCTTCGTTGCCAGTGATGGCGGCATTCGCGGACCGTATCTGGAAGCGGCGATGCAGAAAGTCCGCGCCGACAATCCGGGCCTGCAGGCGACCGATATGGAATTGGCGAATGCGATCCTGGCGAAGAACGCCGTGGCTTCCGAGTAAGCCATCCGCCAACAAAAATGCCGCTCAATCGAGCGGCATTTTTTTGCCTGTCTTCTGAGCCCAACACTAAACCCTGTGGGAGCGAGCTTGCTCGCGAAGGCAATTTCACATCCGAAATATGCGGCGACTGACACGCCGTCTTCGCGAGCAAGCTCGCTCCCACAAGGACCGCATACAGTCTGAATGTCAGCGGTAATCATACACCGGGACGCAGGCACAGAACAGGTTGCGATCGCCGTAAACGTTATCCACCCGATTCACCGCCGGCCAATACTTGTGCGCTTTGGTGTGCGCATCCGGGGTAATGCCCTGCTCGATGCTGTAGGGCCGCTCCCAAACCCCGGTGACATCCGCCAGGGTATGCGGCGCTCGTTTCAACGGGTTGTCCTCGGCCGGCCAGTTGCCGTTTTGCACTTCGGTGATTTCTGCACGAATGCTCAGCATCGCACCGATAAAACGATCCAGTTCAGCCTTGGATTCACTCTCGGTCGGCTCGACCATCAACGTGCCCGGCACCGGGAAGGACATGGTCGGCGCATGGAAGCCGTAATCCATCAGGCGCTTGGCGACGTCTTCTTCGCTGATACCGGTCAGCGCCTTCAAGGGCCGCAGGTCGAGAATGCATTCGTGAGCGACCCGCCCGTTGCGCCCGGTGTATAACACCGGGAATGCGCCGGATAAATGCTGCGCCAGATAGTTCGCCGCCAGAATCGCCACCTCGCTGGCATCCGCCAATTGCGGGCCCATCATGGCGATGTACATCCAGCTGATCGGCAGAATGCTCGCGCTGCCCCAAGGCGCCGCGCTGACCGCGCCGTTCTGCGCCAGTGGCCCGTCGATCGGCACCACTGGATGATTGGCGACGAACGGCGCCAGATGCGCACGAATACCGATCGGCCCCATGCCCGGCCCACCGCCGCCATGGGGAATGCAAAAAGTCTTGTGCAAATTCATGTGCGACACGTCGGCGCCAATGTCTGCCGGCCGCGTCAGCCCGACCTGCGCGTTGAGGTTGGCGCCGTCCATGTAGACCTGACCGCCGTACTTGTGGATAACCTCGCAGATCTCGCTGATGCCCTCCTCGTACACACCGTGGGTCGACGGATAGGTCGCCATCAGGCACGACAACTTATCCCCAGCCTCGGCGGCTTTCGCTTGCAGATCCTCCAGATCGACGTTGCCCGCCTCGTCGCACTCGACGATCACTACGCGCATCCCGGCCATTTGCGCCGAGGCCGGGTTGGTGCCATGGGCCGAGGACGGAATCAGGCAGATCTCCCGCGCCCCCTGCTGACGGCTTTCGTGGTATTTGCGGATCGCTAGTAACCCGGCGTACTCGCCCTGAGCGCCGGAGTTGGGCTGCATGCAGATCGCATCGAACCCGGTGATTGCGCACAGCCAGCGCTCCAACTCCTCGATCATCAGCGTATAACCGACCGCCTGCTCACGCGGCACGAACGGATGCAGGTTGGCGAATTGCGGCCAGGTGATCGGAATCATTTCGCTGGTGGCGTTGAGTTTCATGGTGCAGGAGCCCAGCGGGATCATCGACTGATTGAGCGCCAGATCCTTGTTTTCCAGTTGTTTGAGATAGCGCAGCATCTCGGTTTCGCTGTGATGGGCGTTGAACACCGGGTGGCGCAAGTACGGTGTGTTGCGCTGTAGGTTGTCGGGGATGCCCGAACTCAGGGCTTCAGCGTCAAGTTCATCGACGTTCAACCCATGATCGGCGCCAAGCAGGACATCGAACAGCTTGGCCACGGTACTTTCATCGCAGGTCTCATCGAGACTCAGCCCGACCCGACCGCGCCCGAGAATCCGCAGATTGATCTGTGCGGCTTGAGCGCTTTCGATGATCGCCGTTTGCGCACCGCCGACGTCCAGCGTCAGTGTGTCGAAGAACTGCGCATTGACCCGACTGATTCCTTTGCGCTCAAGCCCTGCGGCCAGAATGCAGGTCAGCCGATGCACGCGCTGGGCGATGTGTTTCAGGCCTTCCGGCCCGTGATAAACCGCGTAGAAACTGGCGATGTTGGCCAGCAACACCTGAGCCGTGCAGATGTTCGAGTTGGCCTTCTCGCGGCGGATATGTTGTTCGCGGGTTTGCAGCGCCATGCGCAATGCGACGTTACCCCGAGCGTCCTTCGACACGCCGATGATCCGCCCGGGAATCGCCCGTTTGTATTCCTCGCGACTGGCAAAGAACGCCGCGTGCGGGCCGCCATAACCCATCGGCACACCGAATCGCTGGGAGGAACCGAACACTACATCGGCGCCCAACTCACCCGGCGGCGTCAGCAACAGCAAACTCAGCAGGTCCGTGGCGACGCAGGCCAGCGCTTGCTGCGCATGCAAATGGTCGATCAGCGGGCGCAGGTCACGCACCTCGCCATGGGTGTCGGGATATTGCAGCAGCGCACCGAACACTTGGTGCTGTTTGAGATTATCCACAGCATCGACGATCAATTCGAAGCCGAAACCTTCGGCGCGGGTCTGCACCACCGAAATGGTTTGTGGATGACAGTTCTCATCAATGAAGAACAGATTGCTCTTCGATTTGGCTACGCGTTTGGCCAACGCCATGGCTTCCGCCGCCGCCGTGGCCTCATCGAGCAAAGACGCGTTGGCCAGTTCCAGACCGGTGAGGTCGATGGTCAGTTGCTGGAAATTCAGCAACGCTTCGAGCCGGCCCTGGGCGATTTCCGGTTGATACGGCGTGTACGCGGTGTACCAGCCGGGATTTTCCAGGACGTTGCGCAAGATGACCGTGGGCGTGAGGGTGCCGTGATAGCCCATGCCGATGAGGCTGGTCCAGACCTGATTCTGCTCGGCGTAACCGCGCAGTCTGGCCAGCGCCGCTTGTTCGTCGAGGGCCGGCGGCAGATCCAGTGCGCGGTTAAGGCGGATGGCCGGCGGTACAGTCTGTTCGATCAGTTCGACCCGGCTGCCGAGGCCGAGGCTGTCGAGCATCGCCTGTTGTTCGGCAGCATCGGGGCCGAGGTGACGGCGCAAAAAAGCGTCGGGGTCGCGTAACTGGCTCAGGGACGGCAACTGGGACATGACGGGCTCTCTCTTGGCTGGCGCTCGGCGTCAATGCAACACGGTCAAACCAGCATAGCAGTCGATATCGTCGCGCACGGCTTGGCGGCCGAGGGCGTTCCGGGCCATGCTGTGGCGCCTGCGTCAGGCGTTCAACTCGCGGATGATCAAAGCCTCATGAGCACACTGCCGTTTCTGCCGTTTTCCAAACCTGTCATCGACGAAGCGACGATTGCCGCTGTGGGCGAAGTCTTGCGTTCCGGCTGGATCACCAGCGGGCCGAAGGTTCAGGCCTTCGAAGCACAGTTGTCGGAATATTTTGGCGGGCGCCCGGTGCGCACCTTCAATTCCGGCACCTGCACCATGGAAATCGCCTTGCGCATCGCCGGCATCGGGCCCGGAGACGAAGTGATTACCACGCCGATTTCCTGGGTGGCCACAGCCAACGTGATCCTTGAAGTCGGCGCCACACCCGTGTTTGCCGACATCGATCCGCAGACCCGCAATATCGACCTGGACCAACTGGAAGCGGCCATTACCCCACGCACCAAAGCAGTGATTCCGGTGTACCTCGCCGGTCTGCCCGTAGACATGGATCGCCTGTACGCCATCGCGCGCAAACACAATCTGCGCATCGTCGAAGACGCCGCCCAGGCGCTGGGCTCGAGCTGGAACGGCCAGCGCATCGGCGCCACCGGTGACTTCGTGTCGTTCAGTTTTCAGGCGAACAAGAACGTCACCTGCGCCGAGGGGGGTTGTCTGGTGCTGAACACACCTGAGGAAGCGCGGCTAGCGGAGAAGTACCGCTTGCAGGGCGTAACCCGCAACGGTTTCGATGGCCTGGACGTCGATGTCCTGGGCGGCAAGTTCAACATGACCGATGTCGCTGCCACGATCGGTCTGGGCCAGTTTGCTCATATCGAAGCGCTGACGGCGCATCGGCGTGAACTGGCGCGGCATTATTTCCAGTGCTTTGGCGCTGACTTTGAAGCGACCTATGGCGCCCAACTGCCGCTGGCGGATTTCACCAACAGCAACTGGCACCTGTTCCAACTGGTACTGCCGGAGCGCAAGGACGGCTTGCCTGCGCGGGCGACGTTCATGGAGCAGATGCAGGCGCATGGTATCGGGATCGGCTATCACTATCCGCCGATCCACTTGCTGAGTCTGTACCGCGAGCGCGGTTTCAACGAGGGGATGTTGCCGGTGGCCGAGCGTGTCGGGCGGCTGATCGTGTCGCTGCCGATGTTTACCGCGATGAGCAAGGAGGATGTCGAGCGCTCGGTCGCTGCGGTGAAAGCGGTGTTGCACAACGCCTGACAGACACCCATAAAAAAGCCCCGACAAGTCGGGGCTTTGCGGTGTAGCCGGGCAATTACTCGCCGATGGCAGCCTTGTAAGCGCCGGCATCCAGCAGTTTGTCCAGCTCAGCCTTATCGCTTGGCTTGAGCTTGAAGATCCATGCGCCGTACGGATCGGAGTTCAGCAGCTCTGGCGAACCGCCCAGCTCTTCGTTGATCGCGATGACTTCACCGCTGATCGGCGAGTAGATGTCGGAAGCAGCTTTCACCGATTCAACGACGCCAGCCTGATCTTCAGCGGCGAACACCTTGCCTACTTCGGTCAGCTCAACGAACACCACATCGCCCAGCGCTTCCTGCGCGTGATCGCTGATGCCCACGGTGACGGTGCCGTCGGCTTCCAGACGTGCCCATTCATGACTTTCGGCAAAACGCAGTTCAGCGGGAATATTGCTCATCTTCGGTGTCCTCTGGAATTGGGTCAGCGGTCATGCCCGCCGGAAAAAGGTTAGATCAAAGTTTTGCCATGGCGTACGAAGGTCGGTTTGACCACCCGTACCGGGTACCACTTGCCACGGATTTCCACTTCGGCGCGGTCGGCAGTTGCCATCGGAACACGCGCCAAGGCAATCGATTTGCTCAGCGTAGGAGAGAAACTACCACTGGTGATCTCCCCTTCGCCAACATCGGCGATGCGAACCACTTGATGAGCGCGCAAAACACCACGTTCTTCCAGGACCAGACCAACCAGTTTGTGCGCAATGCCGGCAGCTTTTTCCGCCTCCAGCGCAGCACGGCCGATGAATTGGCGGGTGGCCGGTTCCCAGGCAATGCTCCAGGCCATGTTCGAGGCCAGTGGCGAAACGTCTTGGTGAATGTCCTGACCGTAGAGATTCATCCCGGCTTCAACCCGCAGGGTATCGCGGGCACCGAGGCCGATCGGGGAAATGCCGGCACCGACCAGATCGTTGAAGAACCCAGGCGCCTGATTGGCCGGCAGGCAGATTTCCAGGCCATCTTCACCGGTATAACCGGTACGCGCGATGAACCAGTCACCGTCGGTATAGCCTTCGAAGGGTTTGAGGTGCTGGATCAGCGTGGCGCGCGACTGGGTCACCAGTTCGGCAATCTTGTGCCGGGCCTGTGGGCCTTGGATGGCGAGCATCGCCAGCTCGGAGCGCTCGTGCAGCTGCACGTCGTAATCGCCGCGCTGCGCGTTCATCCAGGCCAGATCCTGATCGCGGGTCGAAGCGTTGAACACCAGTCGATAAGCGTCGTCGAGGCGGTAGACGATCATGTCATCGACGATGCCGCCACGCTCGTTGAGCATAGTGCTGTACAACGCACGGCCGGGGCGGTGCAGGCGGTCGACATCATTGGCCAGCAAATGCTGCAGCCAGGCCTTGGCCTGGGTGCCGGTGACATCGATCACGGTCATGTGGGAAACATCGAACACCCCGCAATCGCGGCGCACTTCGTGGTGCTCCTCGACCTGCGAGCCGTAATGCAGTGGCATGTCCCAACCGCCAAAATCGACCATCTTCGCGCCGAGGGCGAGATGCAGGTCATACAGAGGCGTACGCTGTCCCATGGGTTTCTCCTTCCGGGCGTGGCGAAGGTGCGGACAGCCGCTGTACGGGGTGAAAGCCGCGAAATAGAAGGCTTTCAGCCGATTTCAGCGAACGGGTCTGTCAGACGAACCGCACCGAATGCCGCGCATTGTAGCCGCATGATTCAGGACTGACGACTAAGTGTTTCGGTGCGCCGAGCGGCGGATCAGTCCGATGACCGGCAATAGACCGACCAGAACCAGGGTCAGCGCTGGCAAAGACGCCCTCGCCCATTCACCTTCACTGGTCATTTCAAAGATCCGCACCGCCAGCGTGTCCCAGCCAAACGGGCGCATCAGCAGGGTTGCGGGCATTTCCTTGAGCACATCGACGAACACCAGCAGCGCCGCGCTCAGCGCGCCGGGCAGCAACAGCGGCAGATACACTTTGAAAAACAGTCGCGGCCCACTGACACCCAGGCTACGTGCTGCTTCGGGCAAAGAGGGCCGTATACGCGCCAGACTGCTTTCCAGCGGCCCGTACGCCACCGCAATAAAACGCACCAGATAGGCCATCAGCAACGCCGCCAGACTGCCAAGCAGCAGCGGTTTGCCCGCGCCACCGAGCCAACCGGAGAGCGGAATCACCAGCTCGCGATCCAGATAACTGAACGCCAGCATGATCGACACCGCCAGCACCGAACCCGGCAAGGCGTAACCGAGATTGGCCAGACCAACGCCGGAGTTGATCGCGGGCGTCGGCGCCAGTCGCCGAGCGAAGGCCAGCAGCAACGCGACGCTTACGGTAATCAGCGCCGCCATGCCGCCCAGATACAAGGTGTGCAGGATCAGCCCGGCGTAGCGCTCGTCCAGATCGAAACGGCCGCGCTGCCAGAACCAGACGATCAGTTGCAGCAGCGGAATGACGAAGGCGCAGGCGAACACCAGTGCGCACCAGCTCATCGCCGCGAACGCCTTGAGCCCGCGCAAGTGATACAGGGCTTTCACCCGTGGCCGCTCGTTGCCCGCCCGATTGGCGCCACGCGCGCGACGTTCGCCGTAGAGCACCAGCATCACCACCAGCAGCAACAGACTGGCCAGCTGCGCCGCACTCGACAGGCTGAAGAAGCCGTACCAGGTCTTGTAGATGGCGGTGGTGAAGGTGTCGAAGTTGAACACCGAGACCGCGCCGAAATCCGCCAGGGTTTCCATCAGCGCCAGTGCCACGCCGGCGCCAATGGCCGGACGCGCCATCGGCAACGCCACACGCCAGAACGCTTGCCACGGCGATTGGCCAAGCACCCGCGCCGCTTCCATCAGGCCTTTGCCCTGAGCGAGGAATGCGGTGCGCGCCAACAGATAAACGTAGGGATAGAAGACCAGCACCAGCACGATGATCACCCCGCCGGTGGAGCGCACGCGCGGCAGCCGCAGGCCGCTGCCGAACCATTCGCGCAGCAGGGTCTGCACAGGGCCGGCGAAATCGAGCAGGCCGACGAAAACGAAGGCCAGCACATAGGCGGGAATGGCGAAAGGCAGCATCAGCGCCCAGTCGAGCCAGCGCCGGCCGGGGAATTCGCAGAGGCTGGTGAGCCAGGCGAGGCTGACACCCAGCAGCGTCACACCGACACCGACGCCAACGACCAGCGTCAGGGTGTTGCCCAGCAGGCGCGGCATCTGGGTTTGCCAAAGGTGCGACCAGATCTGTTGATCGATGGTTTGCCAGGAGAGCAGCAGAACGCTCAGGGGCAACAGCACCAGCGCGGCGATGGCGAAGACGATGGGATACCAGCGGCGTTGGGCAGGGTGGGCCAAGGAAACAGTCTCGTTCAAATGATTGTGCCCACGCTCTGCGTGGGCACACATCCTGTGACGCTCTGCGTCACGCTGTCGGCGGCACGACGCAGAGCGTCGATGGATGCATTCCCACGCAGAGCGTGGGAACGATCACAAGTCTATCGAAAAAGCCTCAATTCCAACCCGCCCGATCCATCATCCGGATCGCTTCAGCCTGACGCTTGCCCGCCACTTCCACCGGCAAGGTGTCAGCGACAAACTTGCCCCACGCCGCCACTTCTTCCGAAGGCGCCACCGCCGGGTTGGCCGGAAACTCCTGGTTCACGTCTGCGAAAATCTTCTGCGCCTCGGGCGTGGTCATCCATTCAACCAAAGCTTTGGCCGCTTCCGGGTGCGGCGCGTACTGGGTCAGGCCAATGCCCGACAGGTTCACGTGCACGCCACGATCGGCCTGATTCGGCCAGAACAGCTTCACCGGCAGTTCCGGCTTCTGCTTGTGCAGGCGGCCATAGTAGTAAGTGTTGACGATGCCGACATCACATTGCCCGGCGTTGATCGCTTCGAGCACCGCGACATCATCGGAGAACACGTCGGTGGAGAGGTTGTTGACCCAGCCCTTGAGGATCTTTTCAGTTTTCTCGGCGCCATGGACTTCGATCATGGTCGCGGTCAGCGACTGGTTGTAGACCTTCTTCGCCGTACGCAGGCACAGGCGCCCTTCCCAGTTCTTGTCGGCCAGTGCTTCGTAGGTGGTCAACTCGCCCGGCTTCACCCGTTCGGTGGAGTAGGCGATGGTCCGCGCGCGCAGGCTCAGGCCGGTCCAGGCGTGAGTGGACGAGCGATATTGCAGTGGAACGTTGGCGTCGATGGTTTTCGAGGTGAACGGCTGGAGGATGCCCATCTGCTCGGCCTGCCAGAGGTTGCCGGCGTCAACGGTGAGCAGCAGGTCGGCGGTGGCGTTCTCACCTTCGGCCTTGATGCGCTGCATCAGCGGCGCTTCCTTGTCGGTGATGAACTTGATCTTCACCCCGGTCTTGGCGGTGTAGGCATCGAAGACCGGTTTGATCAGCTCATCGATGCGCGACGAGTAAACCACCACCTCATCAGCGGCCTGGGCCGTTGTGCTGCCGATCAGGGTCAGGGCCAGTGCGGTCAGAAGACGCTTGGGTGCCAACATGGGAGTGGTCTCTCGGTCGGAAAATGTGGGCCAAATGATAAGGACTCACATTTACCACCTCAATCGAACTCTTTTTGAAGGAGTTACCAGATGTTGCACAGTTTGAAATTTGTGGTGTCGGTTCTGACGCCTTCGCGAGCAAGCTCGCTCCCACATTGGAATGCATTTCAAATGTGGGAGCGAGCCTGCTCGCGAAGAGGCCATCAGCCTCAATGGAGAGGTCAGGGTTTGGCGAGGGCCGGAAGATCCCCGGTCAACCCGAGGGCTTCACGCACAAACAGCGCCTTCGCCTCCGGCATCTGCTCCACCAGTTTCAACCCGGCATTGCGCAGCCACCTGACCGGCAACGGATCAGCCTGAAACAACCGCTCAAACCCTTCCATCGCCGCCATCAGCGCCAGGTTGTGCGGCATGCGCCGGCGCTCGTAACGGCTCAGCACCTTCACCTCCGCCAAGCACTCGCCACGCTCGGCCGCCTGCAACAGCACTTCGGCCAACACCGCCGCATCGAGGAAACCGAGGTTCACACCCTGCCCCGCCAACGGGTGAATGGTGTGCGCCGCATCGCCGATCAGCGCCAGCCCTTCGGCCACATAGCGCTTGGCATGGCGCTGACGCAGCGGCACGCACAGTCGCGGATCGGCACTGACGACTGCGCCGAGGCGACCTTCAAAGGCGCGCTCCAGCTCTCGGCAGAACGCCGCTTCATCCAGCGCCATCAAGCGCTCGGCTTCGCTCGGCGTGGTCGACCAGACGATCGAACACCAATCCTGCTGCCCGTCACGCTCAAGCGGCAGAAACGCCAAAGGCCCGTGATCGGTAAAGCGCTGCCACGCGGTCATCTGGTGCGACTTGCTGCTGCGCACGCTGGTGACGATGGCGTGGTGCATGTAATCCCACTCGCGCGTGGCCATCCCGGTGAGGCGGCGAACGGCCGAGTTGGCACCGTCAGCGGCGATCACCAATGGCGCGCGCAACTGACGACCGTCAGCCAGCGTCAGCAACCAGTCATCGCCCGAGCGGCGCATCTGTTCCAGCCGCGCATTAGCGAGCATGCCCAGATCGCAATCGTGCAAACGGTCGAGCAAGGCGTCCTGCACCACACGGTTTTCGACGATATGACCCAGCACCTCGGCGTGCACACTGCTCGCCGAGAAATGGATCTGTCCGGTGCCGCTGCCGTCCCAGACATGCATGTCGGTGTACGGGCTGCTGCGGCGCTTGGCGATCCCTTCCCACACGCCGAGGCGTTCGAGGATGCGTTGGCTGGCTGCCGACAGCGCGCTCACACGCGGTTCAAATGCCGCGTCGGCATCGAACGGCTTGACGCTCAGCGGGCTGCCATCGAGCAGCAGGACTTCCAGCCCGCTGTCCTGCAACGCCAACGCCAGGGCGCTGCCGACCATTCCGGCTCCGACAATCAGCAGATCTGCGCGCATTTCCATGCTTTAAGCCTGTCTCGCTTGCGGCTTGAGCCGCACGTAAAGGGTTTTACCGACCCGCGCCACCAGATTGCCGGCGCCGTCATGAATGTCGACCTGCAACTGCGGCAGGTATTTCTCGCCATTGGCGGTTTGCCGGCGAATCTCGGCGAGCAAGGTCTCGTCGATATTGAAGCGGGCGAACACCGGGCCTTTGCCCGGCGCAATGAAATCGATATCGGCAGCTTTGTCCCAGACAATGTACTTCGAGCCGAGGTTTTCCATGAGCATCAGCATGAAGAACGGGTCGACCATCGAATACAGACTGCCGCCAAACTGAGTGCCGACGTAGTTGCGGTTGTACCAGCCAAGGCCCATCGACACCTGAACGTCGCGGAAATCATCGCTGATATGCCGAACCCGTACACCGGCGCCAAGATACGGCGGGTAGAACGTCATCACCCAGCGCATCAACCGCGCCTTGCCGAATTTAGCGGTCAACCACTTAAGCATCCGGTCGCGTTCCCAGACCCATGGCCTGACGGGCAAACCAGCGCTTGGCCGGCGGCAACAGATCGAGACCGAGCAGGCCGATGTTACGCCCCAGCGAAACCAATGGCTGCGTGCTGCCGAACAGCCGTGTGACCTGATCGGAAAAGCCGACGGTTAGGTCCTGATCGAGACGCTGACGCTCGCGATAAGCCTGCAATGTGGCGAAGTCGCCCAGCGGCTTTTCACTGGACAACAACGCGGCGGCCAAGGCATCGGCATCACGCAGTGACAAGTTGAAACCCTGCCCGGCAATCGGGTGCAGGCTGTGCGCCGCGTTGCCGAGCACAGCCAGATGCGAGCGCACCTGCTCTTCGGCCTCGACCAACGTCAGCGGATACAAATGCCGTGCGCCAACCTGTTTCAACGTGCCGAGGCGATAACCGAATACGCCCTGCAATTCGCTGAGGAAATCACGCTCGCTCAAATCGGCCAGACGCTGCGCGTCCATGCCCAAACGGGTCCAGACCAGAGCACAGCGGTTTTCCGGCAGCGGCAGCAAGGCCATCGGCCCTTCGTCGGTGAAACGCTCAAAGGCCATGCCGTTGTGCGCTTCGCTCGGGGTGATGTTGGCAATCAGTGCGCTCTGGTTGTACGGACGCTTGCGCACGTTAATGCCTAGCTGCTCGCGCAGACCGGAACGACCGCCATCGGCGAGCACCGCGAGGTCGCATTCAAGGGTGGTTTCATCATTGAGGGTCAGGCGATAGCCATCGGGCAGCGGTTCCATGCGTGTGACCTCCGCCGGGCAACGCCAGCTGATCACGTCTTTGTCGATGTGCTGCCACAGGCACTGGCCGAGCCAGGCATTTTCCACCACGTAACCGAGCGCTGGTACGCCCTCTTCCATCGCCGACAGACGCGCGGTGGAGAAGCGGCCACGGTCAGAAACATGAATCTGTTTGATCGGCTCGGCGCGACGGGAGATTTCCTGCCACACGCCCAGCCGTTGATAAATCTGCCGCGAGCCGAAGGACAGCGCCGACGAACGTGCGTCGTAACTCGGCTGCCAGCTGTCGCCTGGTGCAAACGGTTCGATCAGGACGATCTTCCAGCCACGCGCCTTGGCCCCGGCCTGCAAGGCCAACGCCAGACTGGCGCCGACCAGACCGCCACCGATGATTGCCAGATTGACTCGACTCATGCCGCGTGGGTCCTTGCTTGCGCCATCAGCGCTTCGATTTCAGCGACGGTTTTCGGCACGCCGCTGGTGAGGATTTCACAACCTGTTTTGGTCACGACCACGTCGTCCTCGATACGTACACCAATGCCGCGCCATTTTTTCGCGACGTTCTGATTGTCCGGGGCGATGTAGATGCCCGGCTCTACGGTCAGCGCCATGCCGACCTCGAGCACTCGCCATTCGCCGCCGACCTTGTACTCACCAACGTCATGCACATCCATGCCCAGCCAGTGACCGGCGCGGTGCATGTAAAAGGCTTTATAGGCTTCGCTGGCGATCAACTCGTCGACCTCACCCTGCAGCAATCCCAGTTTCACCAGCCCCGTGGTAATCACTCGAACCGTGGCTTCGTGCGCCTGATTCCAGTGCTTGTTCGGGGCGATTTCGGCGAACGCGGCTTCCTGCGAGGCCAGCACCAACTCATAGATCGCTTTCTGCTCGGGCGAAAACTTGCCGTTGACCGGCCAGGTGCGGGTGATGTCGCTGGCGTAGCAGTCAATCTCGCAACCGGCATCGATCAACACCAGGTCGCCGTCCTTGAGCAGCGCGTCATTCTGCTGGTAATGCAGGATGCAGCTGTTGCGTCCGGCGGCGACGATCGAGCCGTAGGCCGGCATCTTCGCCCCGCCCTTGCGGAACTCGTAGTCGAGTTCGGCTTCGAGGCTGTACTCGTAGAGCCCGGCCCGACTGGCCTGCATCGCACGGATGTGGGCTTGCGCCGAGATCCGTGCGGCTTCGCGCATCACCTTCACTTCTGCCGCCGATTTATACAGACGCATGTCGTGGAGCAGATGATCCAGGGCAACGAATTCGTTCGGCGGCTGGGCGCCGAGGTGCGCCTTGGAGCGGATCACATTGATCCAGTCCATCAGGTGACGGTCGAATTCAGGGTTGCTGCCCATCGCCGAATACACCCGGTCGCGGCCTTCGATCAGGCCCGGGAGGATGTCGTCGATGTCGGTAATAGGGAAAGCGTCATCGGCACCGAAGTCGCGGATCGCGCCCTCTTGCCCGGCGCGCAAACCGTCCCACAATTCGCGTTCGGCGTTGCGCTCACGGCAGAACAGCACGTATTCGCCATGCTCACGGCCGGGCATCAAAACGATGACAGCCTGCGGCTCGGGAAAACCGCTGAGGTACTGGAAATCGCTGTCCTGACGGTAGACGTGCTCGACGTCGCGGTTGCGAATGGCGACCGCGGCGGCGGGCAGGATCGCGATGCTGTTGGGTTCCATCTGCGCCATCAGGGCCTTGCGGCGACGGCTGTATTCCGCTTTCGGGATATGGATCATGGGCAGATGGCTTTCCCTGGCACGCGATTAATGCAGCGACGGCTTGGCGGCTGGCGGCACGTCGGCTTTCTTGGTTTCCGAGAACAGCAGCAGCGGCGCGACGCGCAGATACTCCATGACTTCCATGTAGTCGGTTTCGCCGTCTTCGGATTCTTCGAGAGCATCCTGCACTTGGGAAATGGCGGCCAGATCCTGCAGCACTTCGGTGGCTTCAGTGCTGAGCATGCTGCTGTCGCGGCAGTTCAGGCCGAAACCGCTGAGGAAGCCCTGGCACCATTGGCCCAGTGCAGCGGCGCGGTCAGCCAGCGGTGCGTCATCGGTCGGCAGCAGCAGAACGACAGTGACGTCGTCGCCGGTCAGCTCGCCTTTGACCATCTCTTGCAGGCCGATCAAGGCGTTGCGGACATTGTCCTGCGGTTCGCTTTCGAGCAACTCGGCAGCATCGATCAGCCACTCTTCGGCATTGAAGCCGGCACCGGCGCAACTACGGCCAAGCAGCAGGCCATGCAGTTCGGCAGGCGAGACGTTGTGGCCGCTGGAAGTCAGCAGGGTGGCAAAGGCTTGGTACGGGGAATTCGCATTGGTCATGGGCAGCTAGGCGCCAGACGGCGCTATGTCTAGAATGAAGGCCTTGTATCCTACATCGACAGACTCGCCAAGACTATTAAAGGCTGTCCGCCAGCTACCTCCCATCAGACGAACACGTGGACACAATGGAAGACACCGACCTGCAAGCGCTGATGGCCAGACTCGAACTGTTGATTGGCCGAGTCGAGCAACTAAAGAGTCAAAATGCACTCTTACTAGCTCAGGAAAAGACCTGGCGCGAGGAACGCGCTCACCTCATTGAAAAAAACGAAATCGCCCGGCGTAAGGTCGAATCGATGATTTCGCGCCTCAAGGCCCTGGAGCAAGACTCATGAGTTCAAGCAATAGCGTCACCGTGCAGATCCTCGATAAAGAATATTCGATCATCTGCCCGCAGGAAGAACGCAGCAATCTGGTCAGTGCCGCGCGCTATCTGGATGGCAAGATGCGTGAGATCCGCAGCAGCGGCAAAGTCATCGGTGCCGACCGTATCGCCGTGATGGCCGCGCTGAACATCACCCACGACCTCTTGCACAAAGAAGAGCGTCCGGACATCCAGGCCAGCGGTTCGACCCGTGAACAGGTGCGCGACTTGCTCGATCGTGTCGATCTGGTCCTCGCCGACGATCAGAACACCAGCAAGGGCTGATTCAACTGGCCGCTTGCGGTATACTCGCGGCACTCCCTGGGGTGCTTGCCAGTTGACGATGTCCCTGAGCCGATTCGCACTACCCTGGAAGTTGCACGTTGGGCTGGTGTGCATGTCCGCTAGACGGAAAGCCTTAAAGTCTACTGCATCTTCCACCTTGAACTTTCGGGTTCAAGGGCTAAGTTGACAGCGGTTCATCCGGGGAGCCTGATTCGAATCCGATGTCGGTGAAAACCGCCATCGGATTTTTTATGCGTACGTTTTCGTCCAACCTGCCGAAGCCGAACCATGACCGAACCCGCGCTGCTGCCCCGCCCGCAACTCCGCCGCCTGCTGCGCAAGGCGCGCCGTGCGCTGACCAAGAGCGAACAACGCCAGGCTGCCAAGGGCCTGTACCGGCAACTGGCACAAGACCCGCACTTTCGCCGGGCCAGACATATCTCTCTGTACCTGCCCACAGACGGTGAAATCGATCCGCGCCTTCTGCTGCGCGAAGCTCAACGTCGGGGTAAATCGACTTATCTGCCGGTGCTCAGCGCCTGGCCACGCACCAAGATGGTTTTCCAACGCATTCGTCCCGGCGAGAAACTTAAACCCAATCGCTTCCGCATTCTCGAGCCGCGAGCCAATCTGGCACAGCAACGCAAGGTCTGGACACTGGATCTGGTGTTATTGCCGTTGGTAGGGTTTGACGATGTCGGCGGGCGACTCGGGATGGGCGGCGGTTTCTATGATCGCAGCCTGGCGTATCTGGCTCGGCGAAAAAGCTGGCGCAAGCCGACGCTGCTGGGCCTGGCCCATGAATGTCAGAAGGTCGAACGCTTGGCGCAGGCAAGCTGGGATGTACCGTTACAAGGCACGGTCAGCGACAAGGCTTGGTATTTCGCGGGATAGGACGCCGCGCAGATCAGCGGCGTCGAGAAAGCCGTTTCAGCGCTTGAAGGCTGTCGACTGTTGCACCTGTTGCGCGACTTCAATCGGCGCGTCGGCCTTGTTCGACCACAAGCTCTGCGCATAACCAGTGGTCACGACGCCCAAGCCAAACAAAATTACCAAAGTCCATAGTAGATCCGGTTTGCGTTTCATCGATTGCCCCCCTCAAGGCACATCATCACGATGACAGCAGCGGTTTCCGTTCGTAGGCCGTGCAGCAGCGTCAAGCTTTAAAGGCCGGCATTTTGCGACAACGTGAACCTGCGCGCAAACGCTGACGTCAACCGACTGTCGGTTTGTCATAAAATTGCCCGACAACCTGCCCAATGACCGTTTCAGGAGCAAAAACCATGGCCTATTGGCTGATGAAGTCCGAGCCCGACGAACTCTCTATCAAAGGTCTGGAAAAGCTCGGCACAGCGCGCTGGGACGGAGTTCGCAACTATCAGGCGCGTAACTTCCTGCGCTCGATGGCCGTGGGTGACGAGTTCTTTTTCTACCATTCCAGCTGCCCGGAGCCGGGGATTGCCGGTATCGGGAAAATTATTCAGGCGGCGTACCCGGATCCCACCGCACTGGAGCCGGAAAGCCACTACTTCGACCCGAAGGCTACTCCAGAGAAGAATGCCTGGAGTGCGATTGATGTTGCGCACGTCGAGACGTTTGCCCGGGTATTGAAGCTGGATTATCTGAAGCAGCAGACCGCGCTGGCCGAGATGCCGTTGGTGCAGAAGGGCTCGCGGTTGTCGGTCATGCCCGTGACGGCCGAACAGTGGGCCGCCGTGCTCGGCTTGCGCTGAGAACTGCCCGGTCACGGTTATTAGCCGAAAAAGGGGCTAGGCTTGGCGCTCGGTTGACTGACATCAAGCGACTGGAACGCTTGAGCAGTCAGACTGCACGCCACAGCCGCAGGATGCCCCCATGTCGACGCACAGCCGCTCTTCACTTTTATACGCCGGGTCGCTTCTGGTGTTACTCGCCGCCGCCGGCGGGCTCGGTTACTGGATGTCGATCAGCAGCCGTCTGGTCGAAGGGCTGTCGATGGGCAACGGGCGGCTGGAAGCCACCGAAGTGCAGATCGCCAGCAAGACACCCGGACGCCTGGCCGAGGTGCTGGTCGATGAAGGCGACAAGGTCAACAAGGGCCAACTGCTCGCGCGCATGGATACCCGAACCCTCGAAGCCCAGCGCACTCAAGCCGAAGCCGAAGTCTTGCGCGCCCGGGAAAACCTCAACGCCGCCGAGGCCAATGTGCAATTGCGCCAGAGTGAATTGCTACTGGCCCAGCAGGAACTGGGGCGTTCGCAATCGCTGTTCAAGCACGGTTTCGTCAGCGCCCAGGTTATCGATCAATTGCAGTCGCGTATCGGCACCGGCAATGCTGCCGTGACGGCGGCCCGCGCCCAAGTGTCGGCGGTCGCTGCAGCGATCGGCGCGGCGCAGGCACAGGTCGCTCAACTGACCAGCGAAATCGACGACAGCAGCCTGCGCGCGCCGATTGATGGGGTGATCCAGTTGCGCATGGCCGAACCCGGCGAAGTGCTGGGAGCCGGTGGCCGCGTCCTGCTGTTGATTGATCCCAACGATCAGTACATGAACCTCTACCTGTCTGCCTCGGTGGCCGGGCGTCTGGCCGTAGGCGATGAAGCCCGGGTGCTGCTCGATGCCCTGCCCGACAAACCCTTGCCGGCGAAGATCAGTTTCGTCGCCGGCAAATCGCAGTTCACCCCCAAAGAGGTCGAAACCCGTGACGAGCGGCAAAAACTGGTGTTCCGCGTCAAGCTGCGCCTGACCCAACCCAGCGCCGTGCCGCAAGCCAAGCCCGGCATGCCCGGCGCCGGTTATGTGCGCATCGCGCCGATTGCCTGGCCGGCCAATTTGCAATGAATAGCCTCGCGGTTCAGGCGAACGCGATCGCGCACCGTTACGGCAAACAGCAAGCGCTGAGCGCTATCACCTTCAGCCTGCCCGCCGGCACCCGTTGCGGGCTGATCGGCCCCGATGGTGCGGGCAAGTCCAGCCTGCTCGGGCTGATCGCCGGCGTGAAGGCCTTGCAGCAAGGGCAACTGGACGTCCTCGGCGGGCAAATCCAGCAGCGCCGCCACCGCGACACGCTGTATGCGCGCATCGCCTTCATGCCCCAGGGATTGGGCGGCAACCTGTATCCCGAGCTGTCGATCCGCGAAAACATCCAGTTCTTTGCCACGCTGTTCGGCCTGTCGAAAGCCGACAGCGAGCAACGCATGCACAATCTGCTGCTCGCCACCGACCTGCTGAAGTTCGCCGAGCGCCCCGCCGGCAAGTTGTCCGGCGGTATGAAACAGAAGCTGGGCCTGTGCTGCGCGCTGATCCATGAACCGGATCTGTTGATTCTCGATGAGCCGACCACCGGCGTCGACCCGCTCTCACGCCGACGCTTCTGGGAGCTGATCGACGATGTACGGCGCGAGCGCCCGCAACTGACCCTGCTGGTTGCCACCGCGTATATGGAAGAAGCCGAACAGTTCGAGCATTGCCTGATGCTCGACAACGGCCAATTGATTGCCACCGGTCTGAGCCGCGAGTTGGCAGCCGTCACCCCCAGCGGCAAACTCGATGAAGCCTTCACACACTTCCAGGGCGACAGTCATCACGACGCTCAGCCGTTGGTCATTCCGCCGCGTACTGGCGGTACCACAGACATTGCCATCGAAGCCCACGACCTGACGCTGCGCTTCGGCGATTTCACTGCGGTGGATCACGTCAGCTTCGCCATCGGTCGCGGCGAGATTTTCGGTTTTCTCGGCTCCAACGGCTGCGGCAAGACCACAACCATGAAAGTCCTGACCGGGCTGATGCCGGCCAGCGAAGGCAGCGCGACACTGCTGGGCAATCCGGTGGACGCCAAGGATCTGGCCACGCGCAAGCGGGTCGGCTTCATGTCCCAGAGCTTTTCGCTGTATGGCGAACTCAGCGTGCGGCAGAACCTTGAGCTGCACGCCCGTCTGTTCGACTTGCCCAAGGCCGAAAGCGCGCAACGCATCGACGCATTGATTCAGCGCTTCAACCTGCTCAGCGTCGCCGATCAGCCGTCCGGTGCCCTGCCTCTCGGGCTGCGTCAACGCCTGTCGCTGGCGGTCGCGGTGTTGCATCGTCCGGAAGTGCTGATCCTCGATGAGCCGACCTCCGGCGTCGACCCGGCAGCCCGTGATGACTTCTGGCGACTGCTGATCGAACTGTCCCGCGAGCAAGGCGTGACGATTTTTCTCTCCACCCACTTCATGAACGAAGCCCAGCGCTGCGACCGCATTTCGCTGATGCACGCCGGCAGAGTCCTCGCTTGCGACACCCCGGCAGCGCTGCAGCGTCAGTTTGCCGGAGAGACGCTGGAAGCCGCTTTCGTGACGTGTCTGGAACAGGCCCAAGGCAATACCCCATCGCCTCCCGCGAGTGAATCGCCGACAGCGCCTTCAGCGCCAGCCGCCGCGCCGCCAGACCAGCAACGCGGTTTCAGCCTCGGTCGCCTGCTGGCCGTGGCCAGTCGCGAAGGCAAGGAGCTGCTGCGCGACAAAGTGCGCATGGCTTTTGCGCTGGCGGGGGCGATTTTCATGATGGTGATTTTCGGCTACGGAATTTCCCTCGACGTAGAGAACCTCGCGTTCGCCGTTTACGATCAGGATCAAACCCCGCAGAGCCGAACCTATCTGGAAGCCTTTCGCGGCTCGCGCTACTTCGATGAGCGGCCGGCCATCCACGACGCTCAAGAGCTGCACCGCCGCCTGCAACGCTCGGAAATCAAACTGGCGCTGGAAATCCCGCCCGGCTTTGGCCGCGACCTGTACGCCGGACGCCAGCCTGCGGTGGCGGCGTGGCTGGACGGCGGCATGCCGTTTCGCGCCGAGACCAGCCGCAATTATGTCGAAGCCGTGCACCTGGCCAACCTGCAGCAGTTGGCCGAACAGAGCAGCCCCGCCATCAGCCACCAAGCGGGTGCCAGCCTGGAAACGCGCTTTCGCTACAACCAGGATGTGGTCAGCGTCAACGCTATTGGCCCCGGGGTCATGGCGCTGATTCTGGCGTTCATTCCGGCGATGCTCACCGCACTCGGCATCGTGCGCGAAAAAGAACTCGGCTCGATCACCAACTTCTACGCCACGCCCCTGACCCGCCTGGAGTTTCTGCTGGGCAAACAGGCGCCATACCTGCTGGTCAGTCTGGTCAATCTCGCGCTGCTGGTGGCGATGAACCGCTGGCTGTTTGGCGTGCCGTTCAAGGGCAGCCTGCTGACGCTGGCGTTTGGCGGCCTGCTGTATGTGCTGGCGACCACCAGCATGGGCCTGCTGATCTCGGCGTTCACCCGCACGCAAATCGCCGCGATCCTCGGCACCATGATCATTACCAGCCTGCCGACCATCCAGTTCTCCGGACTGATCGTGCCGCGTTCTTCACTGGAAGGAGCGGCTGCGGTGATGGGCATGCTGTTTCCGGCAGGACACTTTCTCGACATTGCCGTGGGGACGTTCACCAAAGCGCTGGACCTGCGGCAGCTGTGGCCGCAGTGCCTGGCGCTGTTCGGGTTCTTTGTCGGGTTCACCGGGCTGAGCCTGATCATGCTGAAAAAGCAGGAGGCCTGATGCACAAGTTCGCGCACATCCTGCGCCTGGGGCTCAAGGAACTGACCAGCCTGCGCCACGACAGCGTGTTGCTGCTGTTCCTGTTCTACGCCTTCACCGTGGCGATCTACATGCCTGCCGCCGGCTCGGTGATCGGCGTGCACAACGCCAGCGTGGCGATCGTCGACGAAGACCACAGCGCCCTCTCGCGCCAGTTGGCCCAGGCCCTGCAACCGCCGGAATTCCAGACGCCAGTGTTGCTCCCCTACCCGCAACTGGACCAGGTCATGGACAGCGGCCAGTACACTTTCGTGATCAACATTCCGGCGGGGTTTCAAACCGATCTACTGGCGGCGCGGCAACCGGCCATTCAGGTCAACGTCGATGCCACCGCGATGAGCCAGGCGTTCATGGGCGCTGGCTACATCAGCCGGATTTTCCAGCGCGAGCTGCAGGCCTTTGGCGACCAGGACGATGCCGCGAGCAAAACGCCGATTCAACTGACCACCCGCGCGCTGTTCAACACCAACCTGGAGGGTGGCTGGTTTCTGGCGGTGATTCAGATCGTCAACAACATCACTATTCTGGCAATCATCCTCACGGGCACGGCGCTACTGCGCGAACGCGAACACGGCACGCTTGACCATTTGCTGGTGCTGCCGCTGACGGCGCTGGAAATCATGCTGGCGAAAATCTGGAGCAACCTGCTGGTGGTGGTGCTGTGCACCTGGCTGTCGCTGGAGGTGGTGGTCAAAGGCGCACTCGGCGTGCCGCTGTCGGGCTCGATGAGCCTGTTTTTGCTGGTGACTGCGGTTTACCTGTTTGCCAGTACCGCGTTGGGGATCTTTCTGGCGACACTCGCACGTTCGACGCCGCAGTTCGGCTTACTGGCGATTCCGGTGATCATCCCGATGTTGCTGCTGTCGGGTGGCAGCACGCCACTGGACAGCATGCCGCAATGGCTGCAGTGGGTCATGCAGGGCTCGCCGTCCACGCACTTTGTCAGCCTCAGCGCCGCGATTCTGTTTCGCGACGCCGGGCTGAGCGTGGTCTGGCCGGACTTGCTGGCGCTGACGGCCATCGGCCTGCTGTTCTTCGTCATTGCGCTGGCGCGCTTTCGCAAAAGCCTGGCGTCCTGAACAGCAGCCAACGCACTTACTGAATGATCAGGTTGTTGAACAACAGATCCTCAACCACCGGCTTGCCGGTCTCGTCATTCATCACTTGCTGGGTCTGCTTCAACGCTTCCTGACGCAGCTTCTCTTTACCCTCGATGCTGCCCATCGCCTCGGTGGTCTGCTGGGTGAACAGTGCCACCAGCTGATTACGGATCAGCGGCTCGTTGGCCTTGACCAGTTTGGTCGCCTCCTCACCGGTCACGCGCAATGCCACATCGGCCTTGTAAACCTTGAGCTTCGGCGTGCCGTCCAGCCCGTAGTTGCCCACGAACGGCGGGCTCAGGGTGATGTAGTTGACCTTCGGCGCCTCGCCTTCTTTGGCTTCTTCGGCCAGCGCTGCCACAGGCAGAGACAGGGCCAGCAACAACATGATCCACGCTTTCACAATTCGCTCCTTATCCGGTTTGCGGCCTAGCATAACGACCCGCCACGCAAGCACAAGCTTATGGCTGACTATCAGGGCCGGGCATGCTCGTTGACCCGTTGACTGACACACCTACACTTATCGGCCATCACTCCCAAAGGAATAGCCCTGATGAAAGCCGTGCTGTGCAAAGCCTTCGGCCCTGCCGAATCGCTGGTGCTGGAAGACGTCGCCAGCCCTGTCGCGAAGAAGAACGAAATCCTCCTGGAGGTGCACGCCGCCGGGGTCAACTTCCCGGACACGCTGATCATCGAGGGCAAGTACCAGTTCAAGCCGCCCTTCCCGTTCTCGCCGGGTGGTGAAGCGGCTGGCGTGGTCACGGAGGTCGGGGAAAAGGTCAGCCACCTCAAGGTCGGTGACCGAGTCATGGCGCTGACCGGTTGGGGCAGCTTCGCTGAACAGGTCGCGGTGCCGGGCTACAACGTCCTGCCGATTCCGCCGTCGATGGATTTCAACACCGCCGCCGCGTTCAGCATGACTTACGGCACCTCGATGCACGCCCTCAAGCAACGCGCCAACCTGCAAGCGGGGGAAACCCTGCTGGTACTCGGTGCGTCCGGCGGCGTCGGTTTGGCGGCGGTGGAAATCGGTAAAGCCATGGGCGCTCGCGTCCTCGCCGCCGCCAGCAGTGCCGAGAAACTCGCGGTGGCCAAAGCTGCCGGTGCCGATGAGCTGATCAATTACAGCGAAGCCAGCCTCAAGGAAGAAATCAAACGCCTCACCGATGGTCAGGGCGCTGACGTGATCTACGACCCGGTCGGTGGCGATCTGTTCGACCAGGCCATCCGCGCCATCGCCTGGAACGGCCGCCTGCTGGTGGTCGGCTTCGCCAGCGGACGCATCCCGGAACTGCCGGTCAACCTTGCCCTGCTCAAGGGCGCGGCGGTGCTCGGCGTCTTCTGGGGCTCCTTCGCCCAGCGCCAGCCGCAGGACAACGCGGCGAACTTCCAGCAGTTATTCGGCTGGTTCGCCGAGGGCAAGTTGAAACCGCTGGTGTCGCAGGTCTATCCGCTGAGCAATGCGGCGCAGGCGATCAATGATCTTGGCCAGCGCAAGGCTGTCGGGAAGGTTGTGGTAAAGGTTCGCTGAGACTCTTCAACGACCGGGCGACGCCGCAATGTCGCCCGGCATCAGATGTTCCTGAACCTTTTCGCTCTGTGACCCAACCAGCTTTCCCTTGTCATCGAAGCGCAAAACAATCAGCCAGTCGTAGACATCCACCGGCCATTTCGGCTGGCCGATCAGTGCCGGACCATCGCCGCCGAAAGCGGCAATCAGTTTATTGATGTGGCCGTGATGCCAAGCGATCAGCACTGTTTTCGCCTGATTGTTCTTGCGCAGCAGGCTGACCAGTTTGTCGACGTCGTTATTGGCGTAGGGCTGCTCGATGGGCAATTGCAGGCGCTGGGACAGTGGAATCAGTGTCTGACGCGGTCGGATGCTTTCCGGGCTGTCGGCGGTAGCGATCAGACGCTGGGGCGTGAGTGTCTGGTCGTCCAGTTGCAACGAGGTGAAATAG
Organism: Pseudomonas sp. P4_D7; assembly: GCF_056401755.1. Classification (NCBI taxonomy): domain Bacteria; kingdom Pseudomonadati; phylum Pseudomonadota; class Gammaproteobacteria; order Pseudomonadales; family Pseudomonadaceae; genus Pseudomonas; species Pseudomonas sp. P4_D7. The sequence goes on from NZ_JBFUIR010000007.1 coordinate 67,481, forward strand.
TCCGCGTAGGCAGCGGCGCGCTGTTCGCCCCGGGCATTGAGTTCACGGCCGACTTCAGGCTTTTCCGCATGACGGACGATCAATACGGTGACATTGCGCAGGCCTGGCGCTGCAGAACCCTGTGCGAAGCTCAACACCAGTACTGAAGCAGTCACCGCAGCAACCATCAACAGTCTGGGCAATAGCCTGCGAACTTTCGGGGTCATCGTTTATCTCGCGAAATCAGTCGATCTGTAAATCGCGAGTCTAAGTCACAACGTCCCGAGCGCGACGAAAACGCCCTGTTCTTACAGCTGAGCGACAGGTTCGTAAAGGAACGCGCGACTTCCAACATTTTCCGCTATTTGCTCGATGCGAACCGGTGCTATTTTCGGTAACGAAACTGTAACATTCGCATCCGCAGTCAAAACAAGAAATCTGGAGCTCTTGAATGTTTGCTTTCTTTCGTCCTGCCGCACATCAGGCTCCATTGCCTGAAGAAAAAATAGACAGCACGTACCGACGCCTGCGCTGGCAGATCTTCGCCGGTATTTTCTTTGGCTACGCCGGTTATTACCTGCTGCGCAAAAACTTCTCGCTGGCCATGCCGTACCTGATCGACGAGGGCTACAGCCGTGGTGATCTGGGTCTGGCGATGTCGGCGATCGCCATTGCCTATGGCCTGTCGAAATTCCTCATGGGCCTGGTGTCCGACCGTTCCAACCCGCGCTACTTCCTGCCGTTCGGTCTGCTGGTCTCGGCCGGGGTGATGTTCATTTTCGGTTTCGCGCCTTGGGCAACGTCCAGCGTAACCATGATGTTCATCCTGCTGTTCATCAACGGCTGGGCCCAAGGCATGGGCTGGCCGCCAAGTGGCCGGACGATGGTGCACTGGTGGTCGCAGAAGGAACGCGGTGGCGTGGTATCCGTGTGGAACGTGGCGCATAACGTTGGCGGCGGCCTGATCGGCCCGCTGTTCCTGCTCGGCATGGGCTTGTTCAACGACTGGCACGCGGCGTTTTACGTACCGGCAGCCGTGGCGCTGGGCGTGGCGGTATTTGCCTTCATCACCATGCGCGACACCCCGCAATCGGTCGGCCTGCCACCCATCGAGAAGTACAAGAACGATTACCCGGAAGGCTACGACGCCAGCCACGAAGACGAATTCAGTGCCAAGGAAATCTTCGTCAAATACGTGCTGCGCAACAAAATGCTCTGGTACATCGCCATGGCTAACGTCTTCGTTTACCTGCTGCGCTACGGCGTACTGGACTGGGCGCCGACCTACCTGAAAGAAGCCAAGGGTTTCACCGTCGATAAAACTTCGTGGGCTTACTTCTTCTACGAGTGGGCGGGCATTCCCGGCACGCTGCTGTGCGGCTGGATGTCGGACAAGATCTTCCGTGGCAACCGTGGCCTGACCGGTATGGTGTTCATGGCGCTGGTGACCGTGGCGACCCTGGTTTACTGGCTGAACCCGGCCGGCAACCCGACCGTTGACATGATCGCGCTGTTTTCGATCGGCTTCCTGATCTACGGCCCGGTGATGTTGATCGGTCTGCAGGCGCTGGAACTGGCGCCGAAGAAAGCCGCCGGCACGGCTGCGGGTTTCACCGGCCTGTTCGGCTATCTGGGTGGTTCGGTCGCGGCCAGTGCGGCGATGGGCTACACCGTGGACCATTTCGGTTGGGATGGCGGTTTCGTCCTGCTGGTGGGCGCTTGCCTGCTGGCAATGGCCTTCCTCGCCCCGACGCTATGGCACAAGCAAGTCGCCAGTCAGAGCCGCGAAGCAGTCGCTTGATCGCTTTGTGATTTACAGCGTTTGAGCCGCGCCTCCAGATTACGGTCTGGCATGGCGTGGCTGCGCAGGGCGTGGGCGGTCTGCTCGACATAATCGCGAGTGGTGCCGTAACGCCCGCAAGCGCTTGCGAACACCTGGCTCAGCACGTGATCCGGCAAGTTGCCGGCATAGCTGGGCAGGTGTCGCTCCAAAACGAATCCCAAGGCCTGCACCTGAGTGCCATCTTCGAGCCGGCAGTTGAGCCAGTGTGGCCGGTAGGACGGCACCGGCATCTCGCGTTTCCACAAGGCGTACAGCGCCGCGTCGAGATTATCTTCCGGCAAGCGATAGGCGAAGCCACTGCACGAACCGCCGCGATCCAGACCAAACACCAGACCGGGCATTTCCGGCGTGCCGCGATGCTCGTGCGACCACAGGTACAAACCGCGATGGTAACCATGCACGCGTCCGCGCAGCCGCTCCACCGCCGAGCATTCAGGCCGCCAGATCAGTGAGCCATACGCGAACAGCCACACCGGCCCGCCCTTGTGGCGCGCCATGGTTGATTGCATGGAAGCGAGAAGTTGTTCGTGCGTCAGCTGCGGCCCAAGATCGAGCCGCGGAGGGTAATTCAAATTCAGAAAAGCGTTTTCAATGGCGCTCATGGCGAATAGCGTTCAGCTCCCCGCGGGTGAAGAATTACTTAATAGAACGCACCGCTGTAACAATAAGGCACATATGTTTTAAGGCAATTTGAGTGCCATGGCACAGTTCTTAATTGATTGCCTGATTGCTATATAACCTAGCGGCATTTATGCAATTACATAAATACCGATCGGCTATATAGCGAGTTATAACGAATCAGGAGCGGGGGGCGTAAGCGAACACGTCGGCGCGCATTTGATGAGCGTCCATACCCGCTTCAACCAGAGCGTCCAGCGTGCCGTAGACCATGGCCGGCGAGCCGCTGGCGTAGACGTGCAGCGGTTTCAGATCCGGGAAATCTTCACAGACTGCCTCGTGCAGCATGCCGCAGCGCCCTTCCCAACCGCATTGATCGCTGACGACTTTATGCAGGAACAGATTGGGTAATTTCAGCCACTCGTCCCAATGTTCGATCTCATAGAAATCTTCCGGACGGCGCACGCCCCAGTACAGATGCACCGGGTGTTTGAAGCCTTTGGCGCGGCAGTGTTCGATCAGGGCGTGAATCTGGCCCATGCCGGTGCCGGCGGCAACCAACACCAGCGGCCCGTCGGGCAGCTCGGCCAGATGCGTATCGCCGAACGGCAACTCGACCCGCACCATCGCATTGCGTTGCAGCTGTTCGATCAGGCTCAGTGCACTGGCTTCGCGCGCCAGCACATGGATTTCCAGATCACGCCCGCCGTGGGGTGCCGAGGCCATGGAGAACGCCGACTTCTCGCCGTTCTCGCGCTCGATCATCAAATATTGCCCGGCGTGATAACGCGGTGGCTTGCCCGCCGGAGCGCGTAGCCGCACACGCCAGGTGTCGCCACCGACGTCGCGGCACTCGATGACCTGACACGACAGGCTGCGCACCGGCAGTTCTCCCAGCGCGAGCACGCCATCCCACAGCAGGATGCAGTCTTCCAGCGGCTCGGCTATGCAAGTGTAGAACTCGCCGTGGTCGTGCACTTTGCCATCCTGCGCGACGCGGCCTTCAACCAGCAACGCCGCACACACATGACAATTACCGTTGCGGCAGCTTTGCGGGCATTCGTAGCCCAGACGCCGCGCGCCGTCGAGAATCCGCTCACCGGGCTGTATCTCAAGCACTGCTCCGGAGGGCTGCAGGGTTACACGCATCAATCTATTCCTAACTGATTCCAGATGGCATCGATCCGTTGGGTGACGGCGTCGTCCTTGACGATCACACGACCCCACTCGCGAGTGGTTTCGCCCGGCCACTTGTGGGTGGCATCGAGGCCCATTTTCGACCCCAGGCCGGAGACCGGCGAGGCGAAGTCGAGGTAGTCGATCGGCGTGTTATCGATCATCACCGTGTCGCGCTTGGGGTCCATGCGCGTGGTGATGGCCCAGATCACGTCGTTCCAGTCGCGGGCGTTGATATCGTCGTCAGTGACGATAACGAACTTGGTGTACATGAACTGTCGCAAAAACGACCAGACACCGAGCATCACGCGCTTGGCGTGCCCCGGATACGACTTCTTCATCGTCACCACAGCCATGCGGTACGAACAGCCTTCCGGCGGCAGGTAGAAGTCGGTGATCTCCGGGAACTGCTTCTGCAGGATCGGCACGAACACTTCGTTCAACGCAACGCCGAGGATCGCCGGCTCATCTGGCGGACGGCCGGTGTAGGTGCTGTGGTAGATCGGTTTGATCCGGTGGGTGATGCGCTCGACGGTGAACACCGGGAAGCTGTCGACTTCGTTGTAGTAACCGGTGTGGTCGCCGTAAGGACCTTCGTCAGCCATCTCGCCCGGGTGAATTACGCCTTCGAGGATGATTTCGGCGGTGGCCGGCACTTGCAGGTCGTTGCCACGGCACTTGACCAGTTCGGTGCGGTTACCGCGCAACAGACCGGCGAAAGCGTATTCGGACAGGCTGTCCGGCACTGGCGTCACCGCGCCGAGAATGGTCGCCGGATCCGCACCCAGGGCGACGGACACCGGGAACGGCTGGCCCGGATGCTTCTCGCACCACTCGCGGAAGTCGAGGGCACCGCCACGGTGGCTGAGCCAGCGCATGATCACCTTGTTGCGGCCGATCACTTGCTGACGGTAGATGCCGAGGTTCTGACGATCCTTGTTCGGGCCTTTGGTGACGGTCAGACCCCAGGTGATCAGCGGGCCGACGTCGCCGGGCCAGCAGGTCTGCACCGGCAGCATCGCGAGGTCGACGTCGTCGCCTTCGATGACCACTTCCTGGCACACCGCGTCTTTGACGACTTTCGGCGCCATCGAGATGATCTTGCGGAAGATCGGCAGTTTCGACCATGCGTCTTTCAAGCCCTTCGGTGGCTCCGGCTCCTTGAGGAACGCTAGCAGCTTGCCGATTTCGCGCAGCTCGCTGACCGACTCGGCACCCATGCCCATCGCCACCCGTTCAGGCGTGCCGAACAGGTTGCCGAGCACCGGGATGTCGTAGCCAGTGGGCTTTTCGAACAACAGCGCCGGGCCCTTGGCCCGTAGCGTGCGGTCGCACACCTCGGTCATTTCCAGCACCGGCGAGACGGGAATCTGGATGCGTTTCAACTCTCCGCGCTGCTCAAGCTGCTGCACGAAATCCCGAAGATCCTTGAATTTCATTGACGATGGCACCCTCAAAATAGGCGTACATCCTACCTGCTCTGACGGGCAAACAGCAGCCCGTCAGCGCCCGGGATCGCTCAATTGTGGCTAGTACCCAGCAGCAATGGTGCAAACAACGGGCTCAGTCTGGCACTGCCCACGTCCGAAAGATGATCGGCATCCTTGTATTGCGAGTGGCCATCGACATCAATGGCGCACAAGCCGTCCTTGCACATCAGCGAGGTCGGGTCGATAACATGCACGCCGGGATCCGCCGCACTCATCGAGCCGAACAGCTCGGTGAAAAACCGCTGGCGCGCCAGATGCTCGTTGAGCGGGCGACCGAGCCCTTGCGCCGAGCGCCCGATGCGCGCGAGGCTGGTCAGGCGGTCGATGTAGCTCTTGTGCTGCAGCGGCACTTCCTTGAACAGCCAGACTTGCACACCAGCCGCGCGCAGCTCAGCCACTTGCGCCTTGAGCCCGGCAGCCAGACGCTGTTCGGCTTGCGCCGGACTGTCCTTGCGCTCAAGCAGAAACTGTCTGTCGCCGTCGCCGTCTTCGCGACCATAAATGTACAGGCTCCAGTTCGCCGCCAGTACGACATCCTTGATACCTCGACTGAGCACCAGCGCCATGTTGCGTTTGTTGAAGTCCTGGCATTGAGGGCGCAGGCGGTCTTCGACAATCGGCGGGCAGGCCGTCAGGCTGTACAACCAGACCGGCTGCGCGTCGCGACCGAGAGTGCCGGCGATGGCCGGCAACAGTGCCGCCGTGTGACTGTCGCCCCAGAACATCTTGGTCGGAGCGACCTGTTCATCGCCGCCCAACCGACAGGCCTTGTCCAGCGTTTTGTCCGTGCTCAGCTGCATGCAATCCGCTTGCCCGGCCTTCCACTCCCGCGATTGCGCGTATTCCAGCGCCTTGCCGGTCAGACGCTGTGGCACACCGTCTGACGAGTTAATCACCGAGCCGGTAATCGCCAGCACGGTGATCGACAGCAAACCACCGACCAACATGGAATTCCGCTTGGCGAACACTCGTTTCTCACGAAAGGGCAGCTCGATATAACGCAGGCTCAACCACGCCAGGGCCAACGCCAGCGCCATCCAGCCAAGCGCCTCCAGCGGCTGGATGCCGTCGATGGAAATTGCATTGGCATACACATAAACCGGCCAGTGCCACAGATACAGGGAGTAGGACAGCAGGCCGACCCACACCAGAACGCGGACACTCAACAGACGGCTGGCCCACGTCGCACCTTGCGCGCCCGACCAGATCAACGCGGTAGTGCCCAATACCGGCAGCAATGCCGCCCAGCCCGGGAACACCGTGGACTTGTCAAAGGTGAATATCGCCAGCAGCACCGCCGCCAGTCCGGCCAGGCCCACCGACTGGCGCAGCCACGGCCGTGCGACGTGTTTCGACGCGGGCAGCACCGCCAGCATTGCTCCGCAGAGCAGCTCCCAGGCGCGGGTCGGCAGCGCGAAGAAGGCGAATTCAGGCCGGCGTTCGATATAAATGAGGTTCAGGCCAAACGACACCAACAGGACCGCGAACAGCATCCAGCGCCAATGACGGACATACCGCATCAGCAACACCATCATCAACGGGAAGAAGATGTAGTACTGCTCCTCCACCGCCAGCGACCAGGTATGCAGCAGCGGTTTGAGCTCCGACGCCGGCGCAAAGTAGCCGTCTTCACGCATGAACAGAATGTTGGAAATGAACAGCGACTGGTAACGAATCGTCCGCCCGAGTTCAGCCAGGTCTTTGGCCGTCAGCAACAGCCAGCCTAATGCCAGCGTCACGATAACCACGACGGTCAATGCCGGCAGGATACGCCGGGCACGACGGCCCCAGAAGTCCAGAAAACTGAAACGCTGAGCGCTGATTTCGCGGAACAGAATCGAGGTAATCAGGAAGCCGGAAATGACGAAGAACACATCAACGCCGACAAAACCACCGCTGAATGTAGTGAATCCGAAATGAAACAGTACGACGGGAATAACCGCCAGTGCCCGTAATCCGTCGATATCACGGCGATTGCCAAACGTGTGCATGAAAAAACCTTACCTGTTCTGGATACAAAATCCCTTGAAGGCGCGAAGTTATCAGCCGCGCAAACTTCAATCCAGATACAAATAATTCAAGGCAAAAAAAAGCGCCCTTTCGGACGCTTTTTTCAAACGGCTTGCGTATTACTTGCGCTTCATCGACAAGAAGAACTCGTCGTTGGTCTTGGTCGTTTTCAGTTTGTCGACCAGGAACTCGATGGCAGCCACTTCGTCCATCGGGTGCAGCAGCTTGCGCAGGATCCACATACGCTGCAGTTCGTCGTCGGCAGTCAGCAACTCTTCGCGGCGGGTGCCGGAGCGGTTGATGTTGATGGCCGGGAACACGCGCTTCTCGGCGATCTTGCGATCCAGAGGCAGTTCCATGTTGCCGGTACCCTTGAACTCTTCGTAGATCACTTCGTCCATCTTCGAGCCGGTTTCAACCAGCGCGGTGGCGATAATGGTCAGCGAGCCGCCTTCTTCGATGTTACGCGCGGCACCGAAGAAACGCTTTGGCTTCTCGAGGGCGTGGGCATCGACACCACCGGTCAATACCTTGCCGGAGCTCGGGATCACGGTGTTGTAGGCACGGGCCAGACGGGTGATGGAATCGAGCAGGATCACCACGTCTTTCTTGTGTTCAACAAGGCGCTTGGCCTTCTCGATCACCATTTCAGCAACCTGCACGTGACGGGTCGGCGGCTCGTCGAAGGTCGAGGCAACCACTTCGCCACGCACGGTGCGCTGCATTTCGGTTACTTCTTCCGGACGTTCGTCGATCAGCAGCACGATCAAGTGAACTTCAGGGTTGTTGCGGGCGATGTTCGCGGCGATGTTCTGCAGCATGATCGTTTTACCGGCTTTCGGCGGTGCAACGATCAGACCACGCTGGCCTTTGCCGATCGGGGCGCACAGGTCGATGACACGACCGGTCAAGTCTTCGGTGGAGCCGTTACCGGCTTCCATCTTCATGCGCACGGTCGGGAACAGCGGAGTCAGGTTCTCGAAGAGAATCTTGTTTTTCGCGTTCTCGGGACGATCGAAGTTGATCGTGTCGACCTTGAGCAGGGCGAAATACCGCTCGCCTTCCTTCGGAGGGCGGATCTTGCCAACGATGGTGTCACCGGTGCGCAAGTTGAAACGGCGGATCTGGCTTGGCGAGACGTAGATATCGTCCGGGCCGGCCAGGTAGGAAGCGTCAGCGGAGCGCAGGAAGCCGAAGCCGTCCTGGAGAATCTCCAGCACGCCATCACCGGAGATTTCCTCGCCGCTTTTCGCGTGCTTTTTCAGCAGGGAGAAAATCACGTCCTGCTTGCGCGAACGGGCCATATTTTCTATGCCCATCTGTTCGGCCAATTCGAGCAGTTCGGTAATCGGCTTTTGCTTGAGTTCAGTCAGATTCATATAGGAATGACGTAATCATTTATGGAGGGGGGGAAATTAAGCTTTTGGCTTAATGAGGCCGCGCCGCGGAGAAGGCGACAGGATCGCGAACTAATTCGAAAAGGAGTGCGTCGGCGACGGCTAGCAGGGGGCAATGGAGAAACCAGTGCGGGGCCGAATGTACCACCTGAGTTTCGGAGCGTCTAGCCCTGAATACGCAAAAAGCCCCGCTAATTTGCGGGGCTTTTTTTCAGGCACTTTACAGCGACGCTTAGATGTTGGCGTCGAGGAAAGCCGCCAGTTGCGACTTCGACAGGGCGCCGACTTTGGTCGCTTCAACGTTGCCGTTCTTGAACAGCATCAGCGTCGGGATACCACGCACGCCGTGCTTGGCCGGGGTTTCCTGGTTTTCGTCGATGTTCAGTTTGGCAACGGTCAGCTTGCCTTTGTAAGTCTCGGCAATCTCGTCCAGAACCGGAGCGATCATTTTGCAAGGACCGCACCATTCAGCCCAGTAATCGACCAGGACAGCGCCTTCGGCCTTGAGTACGTCGGCTTCGAAGCTAGCGTCGCTAACGTGTTTGATAAGATCGCTGCTCATGGAATTCTCCAGGTTGTAAGCAAAAAAACGTGGCCCATCATAGCCGCCCTTCCCCTGTTCAGGAAGCCGCAGTTGATTGAGTCTTGCTATGGCACTCGATGAGTTTGGGTATAGCTCAAGTCACGTCGTGGCGGGGGCAATGAAAGCAATTCCGGTACGCAGGGCGGCGTTGCGCACGTGTTCCTGCATGGCTTTTTGTGCCGCGCCCGACGCCCGGCGCGCGAGGGCGCGGAGGATCTTGCGGTGTTCCTGCCAGGTTTCCATGGCGCGTTCGGCACGGATGAACGGTAGTTTCTGGCTCTCCAGGAACATCTCGGCGCTGGCGGTAAGGATGCTCAGCATCGCCTGATTGCCGCTGGCCAAGAGGATTCGGCGGTGGAATTCGAAGTCGAGTTTCGCCGCCGCTTCAAAGTCACCGACCTTCAATTGGTCACGCATGGCCGCAACGTTGTCTTCGAGCGCATCCAGATCGAACGTGCTTAACGTGACCGCCGCCAGCCCTGCGGCGAAGCCTTCCAGCGCATAGCGCAATTGAAAGATGTCCAGCGGTGACGCTTGCGCCGCAAATGGCCAGCCCGGTGCCTGCGCACCACGCGGCAACTCTACGGGCGACTGCACGAACACGCCTTTGCCCGGCTGAATACTGACCACGCCCAGCGCACTCAGCGACGACAGCGCCTCACGCAACGATGCCCGGCTAACGCCCAGTTGTAGCGCCAGGTCCCGTTGCGACGGCAACGCATCGCCCGCACCGAAACCCTGCTCAGTGATCAGTTTGCGGATCGCTTGCAGCGCCACTTCGGGTACCGCACGGGAAATCGAGTTCATGGTTTTTCAGACGCGCCAGGCCAATGTGCGGCTAGTTGTAAAGCTATTCGCCGAGTCCGGCAAGTCGTGCCCCAGCAGGGTTCGGCAAACCACACCGGTGCGCCATGGCAGTGCGAAAAACAACCTGACTGTTCAGACCAGTAAGACCGAGCAAAGTCGCTGAAACTGCGGTCTGCGGGGGCGAAAACCACGTATTGGCACGGCCCATGCTCTGTCCGATCGCAGAAATCACTTCTCGCCGATCCGGAGATTGTCCATGACCAAGCGTTACAGCGCCCTCCTCGCCGCTCTGTTTTCCTCTCTGTTGCTCAGCCAGGCTCCCGCGCACGCCGACGGTCTCGACGACGTGGTCAAACGCGGCACGCTGAAAGTCGCCGTGCCCCAGGACTTCCCGCCATTCGGCTCGGTCGGCCCGGACATGAAGCCTCGCGGCCTGGACATCGACACGGCGAAACTGCTGGCCGATCAACTCAAGGTCAAACTCGAACTGACCCCGGTCAACAGCACCAACCGCATCCCGTTCCTGACCACCGGCAAAGTCGATCTGGTGATTTCCAGCCTCGGCAAAAACCCTGAGCGCGAGAAAGTCATCGACTTCTCCCGCGCTTACGCGCCGTTCTACCTCGCCGTGTTCGGCCCGCCAGACGCTGCGATCGCCAACCTCGACGACCTCAAGGGCAAAACCATCAGCGTCACCCGTGGCGCCATCGAAGACATCGAGCTGACCAAGGTCGCCCCCGAAGGCGTGACCATCAAACGCTTCGAAGACAACAACTCGACCATCGCCGCCTACCTCGCCGGCCAGGTTGACCTGATCGCCAGCGGCAACGTGGTGATGGTCGCCATCAGCGAAAAGAACCCGAAACGCGTGCCGGCGCTGAAAGTGAAACTGAAGGATTCGCCGGTCTACGTTGGCGTGAACAAGAACGAAGCGGCGCTGCTGACCAAGGTCAACGACATCCTGACCACCGCCAAGGCTGACGGCGCACTGGAAAAGAATTCGCAGACCTGGCTGAAAGAGCCGCTGCCGGCCGATCTCTGATCGACTGCGCGGGAGACCTTCATGGCTTATCAGTTCGATTTCATGCCGGTGGTGGAAAACACCGACCTGTTGCTGCGCGGGGCACTGTTCACCCTTGAGCTGACGGCCATCGGTGCGTTGCTCGGGGTCGGTGTCGGAGTTGTCGGGGCTTTGGTGCGGGCGTGGAACATCCGCCCGTTCTCGGCAATCTTCGGCGTCTACGTCGAGTTGATCCGCAACACGCCGTTTCTGGTGCAGTTGTTCTTTATCTTCTTCGGCCTGCCGTCGCTGGGCGTGCAGATTTCCGAGTGGCAAGCGGCGGTGCTGGCGATGGTGATCAACCTCGGCGCGTATTCGACGGAGATTATTCGCGCCGGCATTCAGGCAATCCCGCGCGGGCAGCTGGAAGCCGCTGCGGCGCTGGCGATGACGCGCTTCGAGGCGTTCCGCCACGTGGTGCTGCTGCCGGCATTGGGCAAGGTCTGGCCGGCGCTGAGCAGCCAGATCATCATCGTCATGCTCGGTTCAGCGGTGTGTTCGCAGATCGCTACCGAAGAGCTGAGCTTTGCCGCCAACTTCATTCAGTCGCGCAACTTCCGCGCCTTTGAAACCTATGCGCTGACCACGCTGATCTACCTGTGCATGGCGCTGCTGATTCGCCAGTTGCTGAACTGGATTGGCCGACGCTATATCAGTCGAAGCGGGAGCCGCGTATGAGCGATTTCACCTTTTGGGACATCCTGCGCAACCTGCTCACCGGCCTGCAATGGACACTGGCGCTGTCGCTGGTGGCGTTCATTGGTGGCGGGGTCGTCGGGCTGCTGATCCTGGTCATGCGCATCTCGAAAAACTCTGTGCCGAGCAGCATCGCCCGCACCTGGATCGAGCTGTTTCAGGGCACGCCGCTGTTGATGCAGCTGTTTCTGGTGTTTTTCGGCGTGGCGCTGGCCGGGATCGAAATCTCGCCGTGGATGGCCGCAGCGATTGCCCTGACCTTGTTTACCAGCGCTTATCTGGCGGAGATCTGGCGCGGCTGCGTCGAGTCGATCCCCCATGGCCAGTGGGAAGCCTCGGCGAGTCTGGCGCTGAATCCGCTGGAACAGCTGCGCTACGTGATCCTGCCGCAAGCACTGCGCATCGCTGTGGCGCCGACCGTGGGTTTCTCGGTGCAAGTGGTCAAAGGCACCGCCGTGACCTCGATCATCGGCTTCACCGAGCTGACCAAGACCGGCGGCATGCTCGCCAATGCCACGTTTGAACCGTTCATGGTCTACGGCCTCGTCGCCCTCGGCTACTTCCTGCTCTGCTACCCCTTGTCCCTCAGTGCGCGCTACCTGGAAAGGAGACTGCATGCCTCTGCTTAGAATTTCCGCCCTGCATAAATACTACGGCGATCACCATGTGCTTAAAGGCATTGACCTCAGTGTCGAGGAAGGCCAGGTGGTGGCGATCATCGGCCGCAGCGGCTCGGGCAAATCCACCCTGCTGCGCACCCTCAATGGGCTGGAGTCGATCAATGACGGCGTGATCGAAGTCGACGGCGAATACCTCGACGCCGCCCGCGCCGATCTGCGCAGCCTGCGGCAGAAAGTCGGCATGGTCTTTCAGCAGTTCAATCTGTTCCCGCACCTGACCGTGGGCGAAAACGTCATGCTCGCGCCGCAAGTGGTGCAGAAAGTGCCGAAAGCCAAAGCGGCGGAGCTGGCCCGGGAAATGCTGGAACGCGTGGGCCTTGGGGAAAAATTCGATGCCTTCCCGGATCGGTTGTCTGGGGGCCAGCAACAGCGGGTAGCGATTGCCCGGGCGCTGGCGATGTCGCCGAAAGTGTTGTTGTGCGATGAAATCACCTCGGCGCTCGACCCGGAACTGGTCAATGAAGTGCTCAGCGTGGTGCGGCAACTGGCCAAGGAAGGCATGACGCTGATCATGGTCACCCACGAAATGCGCTTCGCCCGCGAGGTCGGGGATAAATTGGTGTTCATGCACCATGGCAAAGTCCATGAGGTGGGGGATCCGAAGGTGTTGTTTGCCAATCCGCAGACGGCAGAGCTGGCGAACTTTATTGGCACGGTGGAAGCGACAGCCTGAATCTGCCTCATCCTGATCGTTCCCACGCTCCGCGTGGGAATACAGCCAGGGACGCTCCGCGTCCCAAAAGCGGACGCAGAGCGTCCGGTGAGGCATTCCCACGCAGAGCGTGGGAACGATCAGGTTCGGGGTGCGCGCTCCGGCGGTTTGAACCGTGCGCGTTGGCGCCAGCGTTTGATCGTGGCACGATGACGGGGTTATCGACCGAGACCCCCTGACCATGCCGCAATCCCAAGCCAAGAATCTGTCCCTGATCGCCGCAATCGACCTGGGCTCGAACAGCTTTCACATGGTCGTGGCCAAGGCCCAGAACGGTGAGATCCGCATTCTCGAACGCCTCGGGGAGAAGGTTCAGCTCGCCGCCGGCATCGACGATGAGCGCCATCTCAACGAAGAATCGATGCAACGAGGCCTCGATTGCCTCAAGCGTTTCGCCCAACTGATCAACGGTATGCCGCTGGGCGCCGTGCGCATCGTCGGCACCAACGCCTTGCGTGAAGCGCGCAACCGCCTCGAATTCATCCACCGAGCCGAAGAAATCCTCGGTCATCCGGTGGAAGTCATTTCCGGCCGTGAAGAAGCGCGCCTGATTTATCTGGGCGTGTCGCACACCCTCGCCGACACCCCGGGCAAACGTCTGGTCGCCGATATCGGCGGCGGCAGTACCGAATTCATCATTGGCCAGCGCTTTGAGCCATTGTTGCGCGAAAGCCTGCAAATGGGCTGTGTCAGCTTCACTCAGCGCTACTTCAAGGACGGCAAGATCACCCCGGCCCGCTACGCCCAGGCGTATACCGCGGCGCGGCTGGAGATCATGAGCATCGAACACGCCCTGCATCGCCTGACCTGGGATGAAGCCATCGGCTCCTCGGGCACCATCCGTGCCATCGGCCTGGCGCTGAAGGCCGGGGGTCACGGCACTGGCGAAGTGAATGCCGAAGGCCTGGCGTGGCTCAAGCGCCGCCTGTTCAAGCTCGGTGACGTCGACAAGATCGATTTCGAAGGCATCAAGCCTGATCGCCGGACAATCTTCCCGGCGGGTCTGGCGATTCTCGAAGCGATTTTCGACGCCCTCGAACTGCAACGCATGGACCACTGCGACGGCGCACTGCGTGAAGGCGTGCTCTACGACCTGCTCGGCCGTCATCATCATGAAGACGTGCGCGAGCGCACCCTGACCTCGTTGATGGAGCGCTATCACGTTGATCTGGAGCAAGCCGCACGGGTTGAGCGCAAAGCCTTGCACGCGTTTGACCAGGTTGCGGTGGACTGGGAGCTGGATGACGGCATCTGGCGCGAACTCCTCGGCTGGGCGGCGAAAGTGCACGAAGTCGGCCTCGACATCGCTCACTATCACTACCACAAGCACGGCGCCTACCTGATCGAGCACTCGGACCTCGCCGGGTTCTCCCGTGAAGACCAACAGATGCTCGCGCTATTGGTGCGCGGCCATCGCCGCAACATTCCCAAGGACAAGTTTGCCGATTTCGGCGACGACGGTGACAAGCTGATTCGCCTCTGTGTGCTGCTGCGTTTTGCAATCCTGTTCCACCACATTCGTGGCACCCAGGCGATGCCGCAGGTGGTGTTGCATGCCAAGGGCAACACCCTCGATGTGGAGTTTCCGGAGAATTGGCTGGATGAGAATCAGCTGACTCAGGCGGATTTCGGGCTTGAGGCGGATTGGCTGACGCGGGTGGGGATTGTGCTCACTGTTCACTGATACCCAGCAAATTTGTGGATAACAGGTACAAAAAAGGCGATCCGCAGGGATCGCCTTTTTATTGGGTTCGGCTTGAAATTGGAGTTGGGCCTTCCCCTCACCCCAGCCCTCTCCCGAGGGAGAGGGAGCCGATTTGTGGGCTTTTCAAATCCTGAGTTCGACTCGATTTCTCAGGTCGGTTATAGCGTAAGACACCTCGGTCAGTCCCCTCTCCCTCTGGGAGAGGGTTAGGCGGGCGGCGTTCCGATGAGGGGCTTTTGACCTTCAAGGCCTCAACTGCTCACCGGCAAGATCGGGCTACCCAGCCGCTCCAGCAACGTCGCCTGCGCACTCCTCGGGTTCTGGTTGCCGGTCGGCGTGTTGCGAATATAACGACCATCCGACTGCAAACTCCAGCTATGCGTATTGTCAGTCAAATACAGCTCCAGCTCTTTCTTCACCCGGGTCAGCAGCTTCTTGCCTTCTACCGGGAAGCAAGTCTCGACGCGCTTGTCGAGGTTGCGCTCCATCCAGTCGGCGCTGGAGAGGAACATCTGCTCGTCGCCGCCATTGAGGAAGTAGAACACGCGGGTGTGTTCCAGGAAGCGGCCGATGATCGAGCGCACATGGATGTTGTGCGAAACACCGGCGATGCCAGGACGCAGGCAGCACATGCCGCGCACCACCAGATCGATGCGCACGCCGGACTGGCTGGCCTTGTACAGCGCGCGGATGATCTTCGGATCGGTCAGCGAGTTGAACTTGGCGATGATGTGCGCCGGTTTGCCGTCGAGCGCAAATTGCGTCTCGCGGGTGATCATGTCGAGCATGCCCTTCTTCAGGGTGAACGGCGCATGCAGCAGCTTCTTCATGCGCAGGGTTTTACCCATGCCGATCAACTGGCTGAACAGTTTGCCGACGTCTTCGCACAAGGCATCGTCGGAGGTCAGCAGGCTGTAGTCGGTGTAGAGCTTGGCGTTACCGGCGTGGTAGTTACCGGTGCCGAGATGCGCGTAGCGGACGATCTCGCCGGCCTCGCGACGCAGGATCAGCATCATCTTGGCGTGGGTCTTGAAGCCGACCACGCCGTAGATCACCACCGCACCGGCCGCTTGCAGACGGCTGGCCAGTTGCAGGTTGGACTCTTCATCGAACCGTGCACGCAGCTCGATGACTGCCGTCACTTCCTTGCCGTTACGCGCGGCATCCACCAGCGCATCGACGATCTCGGAGTTGGCGCCGGAGCGGTACAGCGTCTGGCGCACAGCGAGTACATGCGGGTCTTTCGCCGCCTGACGCAGGAGGTCGACCACCGGGGTGAACGACTCGAACGGGTGCAGCAGCAGGATGTCCTGCTTGCTGACCACGCTGAAAATGTTTTCGCTGTTCTGCAGCAGTTTCGGGATCTGCGGGGTGAACGGCGTGTATTGCAGCTCCGGATGACTGTCCAGACCGGTGATGCTGAACAGCCGCGTCAGGTTGACCGGGCCGTTGACCTGATACAGCTCGCTCTCGCTCAGGTTGAACTGCTTGAGCAAGTAATCCGAGAGGTGTTTCGGGCAGGTGTCAGCGACTTCCAGACGCACCGCATCGCCGTAACGACGCGAGAACAACTCGCCACGCAGGGCGCGGGCCAGGTCTTCGACGTCTTCGGAGTCGAGCGCGAGGTCAGCGTTTCGGGTCAGGCGGAACTGATAGCAGCCTTTTACCTTCATGCCCTGGAACAGGTCATCGGCATGGGCGTGGATCATCGACGACAGGAACACATAGTTGTCGCCGGGACCGCCGACCTCTTCCGGCACCTTGATGATCCGTGGCAGCAGACGCGGTGCCGGGATGATCGCCAGACCGGAATCGCGACCGAAGGCGTCGATGCCTTCCAGTTCGACGATGAAGTTCAGGCTCTTGTTCACCAGCAACGGGAACGGGTGCGTCGGGTCGAGGCCGATCGGGGTGATGATCGGTGCGATCTCGTCGCGGAAATAACGGCGCACCCAGGTTTTGATCTTGACCGTCCAGTGGCGGCGACGGATGAAGCGCACCTGATGCTTTTCCAGCTCCGGCAACAGAATGTCGTTGAGGATCGCGTACTGGCGGTCAACGTGACCGTGGACCAGCTCGCTGATCCGCGCCAGCGCCTGATGCGGCTGCAAGCCGTCAGCACCGGCCTGTTCACGGGCGAAGGTAATCTGCTTCTTCAGGCCGGCGACGCGAATTTCAAAGAATTCGTCAAGGTTGCTGGAAAAGATCAGCAGGAACTTCAGGCGTTCCAGCAACGGATAGGACTCGTCCAGCGCCTGTTCCAGCACGCGGATGTTGAATTGCAGTTGCGAAAGCTCACGGTGGATGTACAGGCTGCTGTCATCAAGGCCCGGTATCGCAATCACTGGCGCCGCCGCGACAGGTTCGGTGACTGGCGCGGGTGGCGCAGGCTCCAGCTCAGGCGGGGTCTCGGTGATTTGCTCGACCACCGGTTGAGCTTCTTTTACTGCAACTTCCGTGAGTCCTTCGGTATTCATTGAATGTTCCTGGGAGGGCTATTTCTGCTCTCGTAACAATTGAGCGGCGCGGACAGCAAAGTAAGTCAGGATGCCATCAGCGCCGGCACGTTTAAAGGCGGTCAGTGATTCGAGAATCACCGCCTCGCTCAACCAGCCATTCTGGATCGCCGCCATGTGCATGGCGTATTCGCCGCTAACCTGATAGACGAAGGTCGGCACTTTGAAGGCATCTTTTACCCGGAAAAGAATGTCCAGATACGGCATGCCGGGTTTGACCATGACCATGTCCGCGCCTTCAGACAAGTCGGCGCCGACTTCGTGCAGCGCTTCGTCGCTGTTGGCCGGGTCCATCTGATACGAGGCCTTGTTGGCCTTGCCTAGGTTCGACGCCGAACCGACTGCATCGCGGAACGGGCCGTAATAGGCGCTGGCGTACTTGGCCGAATAAGCCATGATCCGCACGTTGACGTGGCCGGCGATTTCCAGCGCTTCGCGGATCGCCTGAATGCGACCGTCCATCATGTCCGACGGCGCCACCACCTGCGCGCCGGCTTCAGCATGGGACAACGCCTGACGAACCAGCGCGTCGACGGTAATGTCGTTCTGTACGTAGCCTTCTTCGTCGAGAATGCCGTCCTGGCCGTGGGTGGTGAACGGATCGAGCGCGACGTCGGTGATCACACCCAGCTCCGGGAAACGCTCACGCAGGGCGCGGGTGGCGCGCTGGGCGATGCCTTGAGGATTCCAGGCTTCGGCGGCGTCGAGGGATTTAAGCTCAGGAGGGGTGACCGGGAACAGCGCCAGCGCCGGAATCCCCAGCTCGACCCACTTGGCCGCTTCTTCGAGCAGCAAATCGATCGTCAGCCGCTCTACCCCGGGCATCGAGGCCACGGCTTCGCGGCGGTTTTCACCGTCGAGCACGAACACCGGCAGGATCAGGTCATCGACTGTCAGCACATTTTCCCGCACCAGCCGCCGCGAAAAATCATCACGACGATTGCGCCGCAGGCGCGTGGCAGGGAACAGACGATTGGCGGGGGTAAAGCTCACGGCAGACTCCTGAGCCCGCGCAAACGGGCGAGCGTGACAGTTATAGACGGCCATTATGACGAACAGATGACAGTTGTGTGAGACCTGTGACAGGTAGCCGCATTCCATTCTCAGTGTAGGAATTGTTCACGTCGAGACACATTTGGACACTTTCATGAATGTGTCCGAAGGGTTAGGCTGCGCGTTCATTTCGCCAGCACCCAGACAATGCTCCAACAATTTCTGCATGACTTTGGCTACTTTGCCTTGTTCCTCGGCACGTTCTTCGAAGGCGAAACCATTCTGGTGCTCGCGGGCTTCCTCGCGTTCCGTGGATACATGGACATCAACCTGGTGGTGGTTGTGGCGTTCTGCGGCAGCTATGCCGGCGATCAGCTGTGGTACTTCCTCGGCCGCAAGCACGGGCGCAAATTGCTGGCGCGCAAACCGCGCTGGCAGATGATGGGTGACCGCGCGCTGGAGCACATCCGCAAGCATCCCGACATCTGGGTGCTGAGCTTCCGCTTCGTCTATGGCTTGCGCACGGTGATGCCGGTGGCGATCGGTTTGTCGGGTTATCCGCCGGGACGTTATCTGCTGCTCAACGGCATCGGTGCGGCGATCTGGGCGACCGCACTGGCTGCCGCCGCTTATCACTTCGGTGCGGTACTGGAAGGCATGCTCGGCAGCATCAAGAAGTACGAGTTGTGGGTACTCGGTGCGCTGCTGATTCTTGGCGTCGGCCTGTGGCTGCGCCGCCGCTTCAAGAATGCGCGGCTGGCCAAACAGGTTTATGCGGACGAGCAAGCCGCGAAAGCTGCACTGCTGAATCAAGACGAAGCGTCCAAGGCTGCCGAACCGAAGACGCCAGCCGAGTAACTCGCTGGCGACTTGCTACAGCCCGCCAGCACTGAGCGGGCTGGCCGACCCTTTCAGTCAGACGGATCACTTTTATCCTCGCTACTCTGGGGCATTCAAGTTCGCCAGTGGCGTAGTCACGCCAAAAATCTCCCGCTCGTTACGCCGCAGGCAACCGCAAATAATGAACACCCCGCCGTCGTTGCGATCCATGTAGAAAGCGCTCCATACAGGTGCAGCCGCCACTTGGGCCTATGGCAACGCGCGACAATTTAGTGGACATTTAGCGCCATGAATCTGGAGAGAAACCCATGAGCAAAAAAGTTGCAGTGATCCTGTCCGGCAGTGGCGTATACGACGGCGCCGAAATCCATGAAAGCGTCATCACCCTGCTCCGTCTCGACCAACGCGGTGCGCAGGTGCAATGCTTCGCACCGAACATCGCGCAATTGCACGTGATCAATCACCTGACCGGCGAAGAAATGCCCGAGTCGCGGAACGTTCTGGTGGAATCGGCGCGCATTGCTCGCGGCAACATCAAAGACATCCGCGAAGCCGACGTCGATGACTTCGATGCGCTGATCGTGCCGGGCGGTTTCGGGGCGGCGAAGAACCTGTCGAACTTCGCTGTTGAAGGCGCTGGCTGCAGCGTGCAGCCGGAAGTACTGGCGCTGGCCGAGGCATTTGCCGAAGCGGGCAAACCGGTCGGTCTGATGTGCATCTCGCCGGCACTGGCGGCGAAGATCTACGGCCCGGGCGTAACCTGCACCATCGGCAACGACGCCGACACCGCCACGGCGATGAACAAGATGGGCGCCACCCACGAAGACTGTGCGGTGACGGAAATCATCGAAGACAAGGCGCGCAAACTGGTGACGACCCCGGCTTACATGCTGGCGCAGAACATCAGTGAAGCGGCGTCGGGGATCAACAAACTGGTCGACCGCGTGCTCGAGCTGACCCACGAAAACGACGCCTGATTCCCAGCAGTACACAAATCCCAATGTGGGAGCGAGCTTGCTCGCGAAAGCGGTGTGTCATTCAACACAGCGTTGCCTGACCTGGCGCCTTCGCGAGTAAGCTCGCTCCCACAGGTTTTGTGTACCGCTCAAGACTGGCGCGTCAGTCGGGTGAGGATCCGATCCAGCGCATTGGCGAACGCCTGCTTCTCGCGATCGCCAAACGGCGCCGGTCCGCCGCTCATCTGGCCTTGTTCGCGCAGATCAGTGAACAGGTTACGCACGGCCAACCGCTCGCCCATGTTCTGTGCATCGAACTCCTTGCCGCGCGGATCGAGCGCCGCGACGCCCTTCTTCACCAAACGATCGGCCAGCGGGATATCGCTGCAAATCACCAGCTCACCGGGCACTGCGTGTTCGACCAGATAATCGTCTGCCGCATCCGGACCACTCGGCACCACGATCAGTTTGACGATGGCCAGCCCCGGCTTGATCTGCGGCTGCCCGGCCACCAGCACTACTTCGAACTGGCGCTTGAGGGCGAACTTCACCACCAGATCCTTCGCCGCCCTCGGGCAGGCGTCGGCATCGATCCATACACGCATTTTTCTAACCTCCAAAAACAACTCGCGAGCAAGTCGAATCGTCGCACCGTCACTCCCACAGGTTACGCGTTAAACCTGTGGGAGCGAGCCTGCTCGCGAAAGTGAGCGCAGCGAATGCAGTTAAGCGACTACCCGCCGCTTCTCCGCCACCCAACTACGCCCATACAACAGCACAATCGCCAGAATCGCCACCGCCTGCGCCGTCAGCGAATAGGCATCGGCATGAATCCCCAGCCAATCGAATTCAAAGAACGCCACCGGCCGCGTGCCGAAGATCCCGGCTTCC
Source organism: Pseudomonas sp. P4_D7 (assembly GCF_056401755.1). NCBI lineage: Bacteria > Pseudomonadati > Pseudomonadota > Gammaproteobacteria > Pseudomonadales > Pseudomonadaceae > Pseudomonas > Pseudomonas sp. P4_D7. Next base: position 88,433 of record NZ_JBFUIR010000007.1, read on the forward strand.
TGCAACGCCTTCACGCCATGCCCGGCAAACACCACCGACAACGCGCAGAGCAGCGCCGCGTTGATGCTGAAGAACAGCGTCAGAGGCAGCTTCGCCGAACCGCGCAGAATCACCCACGCCAGACCGACCAGCAGCACCAGTGCGGTCGCACCGCCGGCGAGTACCGCGTCATGCCCGGCCGGGCCGGCCTGCAACCACAGGGTTTCGTAGAACAGGATCACTTCGAACAGCTCGCGGTACACCGAGAAGAACGCGAGGATCGCGAAGCCGAAACGCCCGCCGCCGCCAACCAGGCTGCTCTTGATGTAATCCTGCCAAGCTGCGGCATGGCGACGGTCGTGCATCCACACGCCCAGCCACAAGACCATGACACTGGCGAACAGCGCCGTCGCGCCTTCGAGCAGTTCACGCTGCGAACCACTGACGTCGATCACATACGCCGCCAGCGCCCAGGTGCCGAGGCCGGCCAGCAACGCCAGGCCCCAACCGACGTTGACGCTGCGCACCGCCGATTGCTGGCCGGTATTGCGCAGGAACGCGAGGATCGCCGCCAGCACCAGAATCGCTTCCAGGCCTTCTCGCAGCAGAATCAGCAGACCGGAGATGTAGCTCAGCGACCAGCTCAAGCCATCACTGCCGAGCAACCCGGCGGACTCCTTCAGCTTGGCCTTGGCGGCGTCCAGGCGCTGCTCGGCCTGCTCGACCGGCAAGCCGTCCTGCAACGATTGACGGTAAGCCATCAGGGTTTTTTCGGTGTCCTTGCGCACATTGGCGTCGACGTTATCCAGCGAGCTTTCGACCAGCTCGAAGCCTTCCAGATAGGCCGCGACCGACAGGTCGTAGGCCTGATCGTGTTCACCGGCGCGGTAGGCGGCAAGGCTCTTGTCCAGCGTTGCGGCGGTGTAGTCGAGCAACTGCGCCGGGCCACGCTTGACCTGCGGCGGCTGCGCGCGTTGCGCACGGAACGTCGCCGCCGCTTGCTGGCCTTCGGCAGCCTGCACTTCGGCCGGGGTCTGACGCGCCAGATCGGCGATGTTGTAGGTTTTCTCCGCTTTGGCCGCCGCCGGATCAGCGCTGAACCCGGCAATGTAGGTCGCCAGATCCCAACGCTGCCGGTCATCGAGCTGATCGGCAAACGCCGGCATGTCGGTGCCTTCGACGCCTTGGCCGAGGGTGTTGTAGATCGCGTACAGACTCAGGTGATCAAGACGCGCCGCATCACGCAGATTGGCCGGTGCCGGGGTCATGCCGAGGCCCGCCGGGCCGTCACCGGCGCCACTATCGCCGTGGCACACCGAGCAATTCTGCGCATAGAGCGGCGCACCCCGGGAGGGGTCAGGGGTGATGATCGGCGCTTGGCTGACCTCATATGCCACCGCCAGTTGCGCGCCCAGTTGCCGTGCCTGTCGGGCCACTTCGGCGCCATCCTGCCTGGCAGTGATTGCCGCGTGCAAAGCGCTGACACCCTGCTCCAGCGCAACCTTTTCAGGCTTGGCCGGCATGCCGGCGATCAAGCCTTGCAGCGCCCGCGTGAACTCCAGTTGCTCGCGGTATTCGGAATCATCGACAACCTTGCCCGCCGCTACCGTCGGCGGGTAGTCGGCGCTGATGTAATCGAGCAGGTGCAGCGCTTGCGGCGCGCCTTCCACGGTATCGGCCAGCAGATTAAAGCTGCTCAGGGCAAACAACGGGAACACCAGCCAGGCCAGAAAACGGGACGAGGCAGTCATGAATGAGTCTCAAATGGAAATGCGAAGTTACATATTGTTCACTTCGAACGCGTTTCCCTCAAGCTTTGTCGACGTAACGCCACACAAGACGCGAGCCATCGGCCTGCAAAAACGCCAGATCACTTAGCCACTATTGCACCCTATACTGCGCGACCTGTCGCATTTCCCGCTCAAGGATGAACCCCTTTCATGCGCCACCGCTTGCACTTGCCCCTGTTGATCGCCGCCGTTGTGCAACTGAGCGGCTGCGGTGCATATCGCAACTACGATCTGGAACTGCAACAGACCACCGACCCGTTCAAGGCCGGCAACATCAACAGCGCCCTGGCCGTGATCGAAGCGAACAATCCGGCCGTGGAAAAAGACCTGCTCTACTATTTCGAAAAGGGCGCCGTACTGAGTGCGGGCGGCGAGTTTGCGCAGAGCCAGACAACCTGGCGCAGCGCCGAGCAGATGATCATCGAGCGCCAGGACACAATCCAAACCACCGGCGACAAGCTGCTCGCCGCCATGGGCGATCACTGGGGCAGCATCATCAATGACAAGCTGCGCCGCTACGATGGCTACGACTACGAAAAAGTCATGCTGACCACGCAAATGGCCCTCAACCAACTGGCCATGAATGATTTTGACGGCGCCCGTGCCGACATCAAGAAAACCCACGAGCGCGAAGCGCTTATAGCCCGACAGCGGGAGCTGGAATACGAGCGTGTCGAAGCAGCGGCCAAGGCCCAGGGCGCGCGCTTGCATTACAAGGACCTGCAGGGTTACCCCGTGGTGATGCTCGAATCGCCTGCGGTGATTGCGCTGAAAAACGGCTACCAAAGTGCATTCAGTCACTATCTCGCCGGCTTCACCTACGAAGCGCTGGGCGAGAAAGATCTGGCAGCGCCCGGCTATCGTCAGGCAATTGAACTGCGTCCGGACATGGCGTTTTTCCAACAGGCACTGCGCGACCTCGACAGCCCTGGTCTGAAGGCAGACGAAAGCGATGTGCTGATCATCGTACAGAGCGGCCTGGCGCCGGCCCGCAGCTCCGTGCGCGTGCCCTACCCGGTGAAGCTCGCGGACGGTCAGGTCATCGTCGCCAATATCTCGTTCCCCGTAATGGTGCCCGACATCTCGACGCCTTCATTCAACCAACTGAGCATCGATGGTCGTCAAAAAAAGCTGATTGCGGTCAACAGCATTGCCGACATGTCCTTGCGCACCCTGCGTGACGACATGCCGGGCATTATCCAGCGCACAACCTATCGGGCATTTCTGGCAGCCGATGTTCAGGCCAGGGACAATCGACGCGATCCGAGCAAAGCCTCCTACGTCACCCACTGGGATGCTTTCGAGCATGCCGACACGCGCACTTGGCGCACCTTGCCCAACCTCACCCAAGTCGTGCGCCTGCGCTTGAAAAAAGGTGAGCACCTGATCAGCCTGCCCAACGCTCCCGGTGCTGCACCCATGAAAATCCGCATCGACCAGAGCCGCCAGGTCATCGGCCTGCGTGCTTTGGGTGAGCGAGTGTTTGCCAATGGCAGCGCGTTCCAGCCCAGCGGAGCGCCGAGCGGCAGTGTGGTATCCGACCTGAAATAAATAATGGCACCAAACTAACAAGTGCAATTAAAAAGATATTACATAGCCACCACTGCCCGCCTATAATGCCGCGCCCTCGCTATCGCGAAACGGCATTAAAGCTCCTCAGGTTATGAGGAATTGGCAGGAGGCCAGCGCCACTGTCGATGGGTCACACCAGCCCGACCAGCATTCGCGGCTGTATTACTCCAGGGAAGAAGTACCCCCATGGCATTCCGCGCTCCCACTCTGATTGCGCTCAGCGCCGTCACTCTGCTGTCCGGCTGTTCGGCGTTTCGCAACTACGACTCCGAACTGGCCCAGACCAATCAGCAACTGGCCACCGGCAATGTTGACGCCGCGCTGACTCTGCTGGAAAAGAACAACACCGGCCCGGACAAAGACCTGCTCTATTACTTCGAGAAAGGTGAATTGCTGCGCGCCAAGGGCGACCTGTCCGGCAGCCAGAACGCCTGGACCAGCGCTGATCAGGTGGTGGGCAAGTGGGAAGACTCGGTCAAGCTCGACACCGACAAATATCTGGCCCAGTTCGGCAGCTTCCTGGTCAACGACAAGGTGCGTCGCTACGAAGGCTACGACTACGAAAAAGTCATGCTGACCACGCAGATGGCCCTGAACCTGCTGGCGGTCAACGACTTCGACGGCGCGCGCACCGCGATCAAAAAGACTCACGAACGTGAAGCGGTGATCGCCGAGCTGCGCGACAAGGAATACCTCAAGAGCGAAGAAGAGGCCGAGAAAGAAGGCATCAAGACCCAGTACAAAGACCTGCAGGGTTATCCGGTCGCCAGCCTCGACGCACCGGAAGTGGTCGGTCTGAAGAACAGCTACCAGAGTGCTTTCAGCCATTACCTGTCCGGTTTCGTCTACGAAGCCCTGGGCGAAAAAGGCCTCGCGGCGCCGGGTTACCGCAAGGCTGCCGAACTGCGTCCGAACACGCCGTTGCTGGAGCAGGCACTGGTCAACCTCGACAAGCCGAGCAAGTCTGACGACAGCGATATTCTGATCGTCGTGCAAAGCGGTCTGGCGCCAGCTCGCGACTCGATCCGCGTGCCGCTGCCATTGCCGATCTCCAACAACGTGGTGATCACCCCACTGTCGTTCCCGATCATCAAGCCGGACACCTCCACCGCGCCGTTCGCGCAGATCGGTGTCGATGGCCAGCAGGTCGATCTGACCGCTCTGAACAGCACCACCGCCATGTCCCGCCGCGCCCTGCGTGACGATATGCCGGGGATCATCCTGCGCACCACCGTGCGGGCGATCACCAAAGGCGTGGCGCAGAAGAAGATCAACGAAACCAATCCACTGGCCGGTCTGGCCGTCGGCATCTCTTCAGCTGTGCTTGAAGGTGCCGATACCCGTACGTGGCGCACTCTGCCGGACAACACTCAAGTGGTGCGTCTGCGCTTGAAGAAAGGCGAGCATCAGGTCAGTCTGCCGAGCGCCGTCGGCGGTTCGGTGGTCAAGGTCACCGTCGATCAGCGTTATCAGGTGATCACCCTGCGCGCCGTGGGCAACCAGGTGTTCGCCGGTGGCCTCGCCGCCCACGTCATCCCGAGCGCCAGCGCGACCAACGTCGCCAGCCTCAAACAACCTTAAGAACGGAGTCTTTGCATGCGCTTCAAACTCATCGCCGTCGCCGCCCTCGCCTTGCTGGCGAGCGGCTGCGCTACCCCGCCACCGCCAGAGCCGGGCAGCGCCGCGAGCAAAGTCGTGGCCATGGGCCCGCAGAAACACATCGTCGTCGGCGCCATGCGCGTCGCTCGCGAAAACGGCTTCATGACGGTCAACGTGCAGTTGAGCAACACCCTCAACAGCAACAAGATTTTCTACTACCGCTTCGCCTGGCTCGGCGCGGAAGGTTTCCCGATTGCCGAAGAAGAAGTGTGGAAAAGCCAAATGATGTACGGCGCCCAGACCAGCTTCATTCAAGGCATCGCCCCGACCCCGAAAGCCGTGGACTTCCGTCTGGAAATCAAGACGCCGTAAGCCTGTCACCCTATTTCTGTTTTAGAGAGCATTCCCATGTTTGCACGCTTTTCCTGCATCGCTGTTATCGCCCTGCTGGCCTCCGGTTGCGCCAACACTTCGCCGACCCTGGGCAGCAAGAACATCAGCTACGGCGACACCAAAGCGGTTGAAACCGTGACCAACGAATTCGGTTCGACCGACCTGCAAATGATCGCCGAGTCGATGACCCGCTCGCTGGCCCAGTCCGGCATTCTGCAGGGCCGCCCGGTGGTTCAGGTCTACGACGTGAAGAACAAGACCAGCGAATACATCGACACCCGCGAAATCACCACCAGCATCAAGACTCAGCTGATGAAAACCGGCGTGGCCCGCTTCGCCAGCGACAACAACGCCATGCAGAGCCAGGTTGACCAGCTCAAGCTGCAAAACCAGAGCGGCCTGTACAAGAAGAGCACCGTGGCCAAGACTGGCAACATGGTTGCCGCCAAGTACCGCATCGAAGGTTCGATCAGCTCGATCGTCAAACGCAGCAGCGACTATAAGGACGTCTTCTACAAATTCAGCCTGCAACTGATCGACGTTGAAAGCGGTCTGGCCGAGTGGATGGACGAAAAAGAGATCCGCAAAACCACGGAGCGTTAATTGATGCGCGCATGGATTGGCATGATGGCCCTGGCTTGCGCGTTCAGCGTGCAAGCGGCCCCGAAAGTCGCGGTGACGGATCTGGCTTACCAGGAACGTGTGGAGCAATACATCCACATCGTTTCGGCCCAGAGCAATCATCGCGAGGGTTACTACAGCTCCAGCGGCTCGTCGAGCTACAACGAGATCGAAGCGAGCACCAGCTACATCGAGCAAGGCGAGTTGCGCAAATTCACCGGCGACATCAAGGGTGAAATTTTGCGCACCGGTATGTTCCAGCTGGTGCAGGGCACGCCGTACACCGCGTCGTCCAAGGGTGACGTCTACGACGTGATCAAGCGCATCAAGGCCGGCAACTTCAAAGGCGCCGACTATGTGCTGTTCGGTACCGTGTCCGATATCGACTTCACTCAGGACATCAACGAGCTGGCGAATACCGACAGCTATTCGGCGGTGCTGGGCCTGACATTGGTGGCGGACTTCAGCCTGATCAACACCAAGACCTTCGAGATCACCTCGGCCTTCACGGCGATGGGCGAAGCGCAGGACACCAAACTGGTGAACCACCGCGACATCAAGATCTCGCTGAACCGCCCACGGGTGGTGCGCGACGTGTCCAAGGCGCTGGGTGAAGACGTGGCCGGGCAACTGAGCATGCAGCTTGGTGGCGGCGGTTACGAGCAGCCGCGTGAGGCGCCGCAGCGCAACAATTTGCCGCGTGATACTGCGCCGGTGATCTTGCGCTGATGACTGGCGCCTGATCGTCCCCATGCTCGACGTGGGAATGCATCCCGGGACGCTCTGCGTCCCAGCACAAAAAAGGCGACCCGCAAAGGTCGCCTTTTTTTGTGCTGGCGAGGTTTACGCCGCCGCTTTACGCAACGTCGCCATAAACGCCGCCGCACCGATGAACAGCCCGGCAAACGTGCGGTTCATGCGCTTCTGCTGTTGCGGGGTGCGCAACAGACGCAGCACCTTCGACGCCAGACCGGTGTAGCCCGCCATGACAATCAGGTCGACGAAGATCATCGTCACACCAATTACCACATACTGAATCAGCAACGGCGCATGCGGGTTGATGAACTGCGGCAGGACCGCGAGCATGAACACCAAAGCCTTGGGGTTGCTGATGTTCACCAGAAAGCCGCGGAACACCAGCGCCAGCGGCTTGCCGATCGGTCGTACCGTCGCGTCGTCGCTCATGTCCATGGGCAGCGCACGCCATTGCTTGATGGCCAGGTACACCAGATAAGCCACACCGAACCATTTAATCGCGTGGAAGGCGGTGGCCGAAGCGGTCAGGATCGCGCCAACACCGGCGCCGACAATCGCGATCTGCACCGCCAGGCCAATCTGCAGGCCGAGGGCGTTCCAGTAACCGCGCCAGAAACCGTATTGCAGACCGCTGGACATCGACGCAATGGCGCCAGCACCCGGGGACAGACTGATCACCCAGCAGGCGGCAAAAAATGCCAGCCATGTTTGAAGCTCCATCGCACACCTCGCATCTGAATTGTGACAGACGCTCAAGCTAATGCGGATTGGGCCTAAAAGCAAAAGATCGCAGCCTCCGGCAGCTCCTACTTTGGAATGCGACCCCTGTAGGAGCTGCCGAAGGCTCGGGCCGCGATCGGACGATCTTTTGATCTTGCTGTAAGACTTACTTCTCGAACCCGCTGGAAGGGAATACATCCGTCCCGCGCCAACGTCGCACCGAGCGCTGGAAAAACAAGCTGTTCGGCACCTGCACCATCGCGCTGCCAGTCCCAAGCTCTTCCGCCTCGATCAACGTGGTGTAAAGCAGATTGATCGCCACCACCCGGCCTTTGACGCCAGGCTTGTCCGTGGTGTCCACCAGCTCAACGATATCGCCCAGCCGGAACGGCCCAACCGTGAAGATCAGAATCGCGCAGAGCAGATTCGACAGCACACTCCACATCGCGAAGAACGCCACCGCCGCCACGGCGACGAACCCTGACAGCGCCGTCCACAGCACCGTGGCCGAGACACCGAGGCGTTCCAGAACAAAGATCAGCGCACTGCCCATGATCAGCCAGCGCAACACGCCGCGCAGTGGCATCAGCAATTGCGGCGGGAACGGATAGCGCTCGCCCAACCGGGTCAGGCCTTTGGCGACGAAGCGCTGAGTGAGGTAACCGGCCAGCAGGATCAGCAGAATCTGCACCGCGAACCAGATCGGCTCGACCCACTCCGCCGGCAGCGGCAGCTTGAACGCTTCCATCAGGACAGCGCCTCCAGCTCCGCTTGCATGCTTTCCAATACCTCGAGAGCTTCCATCCACGCCTCTTCCAGCTCGCCTTCACGAACCTTCAGCTTGGCCTGTTCAGCGAGCAGATCACGCAATTCGTTCTTGCGTGCCGGCTCGTAGATGTCGCTGTCGCCGAGGCTGGCGTCGACCTTGGCCAGTTTCTCGTGAAGCTTGCCCAGCTCGGCTTCGAGCTTGTCAGCTTCACGCTTGTGCGGGGCCAGTTGCTGACGCAACGCAGCAGCAGCCTGACGCTGGGCCTTTTTGTCGGTCTTGTCCGGATTCACCGGGGTGTTACTGACCGGCGCGTTACGCTGGCGGTACTCCACCAGCCATCGCGCGTAGTCTTCGAGGTCGCCATCGAACTCTTCGACCTTGCCATCAGCGACCAGGTAGAAGTTGTCGGTGGTGCTCTTGAGCAAGTGACGATCGTGAGACACCACCAGCACCGCGCCGCTGAATTCCTGCAGCGCCATGGTCAGCGCCAGGCGCATTTCCAGGTCGAGGTGGTTGGTCGGTTCGTCGAGCAGCAACAGGTTCGGCCGCTCCCAGGCGATCAACGCCAGGGCCAGACGCGCTTTTTCACCACCGGAGAAATTCAGTACCGGCTCATCAATTCGCGCACCACGGAAGTCGAAACCGCCGAGGAAGTCACGCAGTGTCTGCTCGCGCTCGGTCGGCGCCAGACGCTGCAAGTGCAATAACGGGCTGGCCTTGGAATCCAGCGAGTCGAGCTGATGCTGGGCGAAGTAGCCAACCACGGTGTTCTCGCCACGGGTCAGCCGCCCGCCCAGCGGTGACAGTTCACCGGCGAGGTTTTTGATCAGCGTCGACTTACCTGCGCCGTTCGGGCCGAGCAGGCCGATCCGCGCGCCCGGGGTCAGTTGCAGCTTGACCTTCTCCAGGATGGTTTTGTCGCCATAGCCCAGACGCGCATCCGACAGGTCGATCAGCGGGCTGGAGATCTTGGTCGACTCGCGGAAGACGAAGTCGAATGGCGAATCGACGTGGGCCGCCGATAGCTCTTCCATCCGCTCCAGTGCCTTGATCCGGCTCTGTGCCTGACGGGCCTTGGTCGCCTGGGCCTTGAAACGGGCGATGTAGCTTTCCATGTGCGCACGTTGCGCCTGCTGCTTCTCGTAGGCCTGTTGCTGCTGGGCCAGACGCTCGGCACGGGCGCGTTCGAACGCGGTATAGCCGCCGCGATACAGGGTGATTTTGCGCTGATCGACGTGGGCCACGTGATCGACGACTTCATCGAGGAAATCACGGTCGTGGGAGATCAGCAGCAAGGTGCCCGGGTAGCTTTTCAGCCACTCTTCGAGCCAGATGATCGCGTCGAGGTCCAAGTGGTTGGTCGGTTCGTCGAGCAACAACAGGTCGGACGGGCACATCAATGCCTGCGCCAGATTCAGACGCATCCGCCAGCCACCGGAGAAATCTCCTACCTGGCGATCCATCTGCTCGTTGGTGAAGCCGAGACCGGCGAGCAATTTGCGCGCCCGCGCGTCGGCGGTGTAGCCGTCGGCGCTGTCGAGTTCCGAGTGCAGGCGGGCCTGAGCGGCACCGTCGTGCGCCGCTTCGGCGGCGGCGAGGTCACGTTGCACCTCGCGTAGACGCAAATCGCCATCGAGCACATAGTCGACGGCAAGACGCTCAAGGGTCTCGATCTCCTGGCGCATGTGGGCGATGCGCCAGTCAGCCGGCAGGAAGCAATCACCCGAGTCGGGGTGCAGTTCGCCCCGAATCAAGGCGAACAGGCTCGATTTGCCGGCGCCGTTGGCACCGATGAGGCCGGCTTTGTGGCCGGCGTGCAGGGTCAGCTCGGCGTCTTCTAGCAGACGTTGCGGGCCACGCTGTAAAGTCAGGTTCTGAAGTCGGATCATAATGGCGGCGGAGTCTACCAGCTTCGCTCACAACTGGCGCGAGTAGCACGATGTCCTCTGACCTGTGGAGCTTTTCCCTTGCCACCTACGCCCGCCCGGGCGTGGAAGATGCATGCCTGCGACTGCAAACGGCGGGCGCCAATGTGTGCCTGCTGCTGTGCGGTTTATGGCTCGAACAACGCGGGGTGATCTGTGATGAACAACGTGTAAGCCAGCTTCAGACGCTGACCGAGCCTTGGGATACCGAGGTGGTACAGCCGCTGCGCTCACTGCGGATGCAATGGAAAGCACGGGCCGTTGATGATGCGGTGCTGAAAGGCATGCGCGAGCAGATCAAATCACTGGAGCTTGAGGCTGAGCGAGCGTTGCTGTCACGGCTTGAAGGGGCGGCGCAGGAATGGCCGCTAAACGATGCAGGCTCGAAGACTTGGCTTGAAGGATTGGCCGGCATGGCGGCCAGCCCGAACCGCGACGCGCTGCAAGTGCTGCGCGTCGCGGCAACCGGCACTTAGGAAGCGCTGGTCGGGTTGTTGCTGACGCTCGACGCAGCGGCTGGCGATGGCGCAGTCGAAGGAGTCGAGGTGGTGGCGGCTGGAGCAGCGGCGGCTGGCGTGGCCGGAGTGGCTGGCACGGCAGGCTTGGCAGCTGGAGTGGTAGCCGGTTTGGCGGCAGCTGGTTTGGCAGCGGCAGGCTTTTTCACGGCCGGTTTGGCAGTTGGTTTGGTGGCCGGTTTTGCAGCAGCAGGCTTGGCAGCAGTGGTCGCTGGTTTAGCAGCGGCGGCTGGCTTGGCGGCGGCTTTCACTGCTGGTTTTGCCGCCGGCTTGGCGGCAGGTTTTGCCGCGGTTTTTACAGCGGGTTTAGCGGCAGCCGGTTTGGCGGCTGGCTTGGCAGCGGCGGTTTTGGCAGCAGGTTTTGCGGGTGGTTTCGCCACAGCTTTCGCCGCAGGTTTAGCGGCCGGTTTGGCAGCTGCAGCTTTCGCGGGAGCAGCTTTGCTCGCGGCTGGTTTTGCAGCCGGTTTGGCGGCGGCCGTTCTAGCGGCTGGCTTGGCAACAGCTGGTTTTGCAGCAGTGGTTTTAGCCGCCGGTTTGGCAGCGCTCGCGGCAGCCGGTTTTTTCGCCGCAGGTTTGGCCGCAGGTTTGGCCGCGGTTTTGGCAGCTGGCTTGGCCGCCGCTTTCACCGGTGCCTTGGCAGCAGGTTTGGCCGCCGGTTTTGCAGCAGGTTTAGCCGCTGCGGTTTTCGCTGCAGGCTTGGCTGCAGCCGGTTTGGCAGCCGCTTTCTTCGCCGGTGCCGCTGCCGGTTTGGCGGCGCGGGTGGACAGTACTTTGCCCACGGCTTCTTGAACGCGACCCACACCCTGGGCCAGTTTCAGGCTTTCCTGGGCATCGCGCTTGAGTTGCAGAATGTAGCTGCGAGTGTCGGACTGACGATCCTTCAAGGCATCGAGCAGGTCTTCCAGTTCTTTCACTGCGGCCTTGGCTTTGTTCTGTGCCTTGGCTTTACCGGCAGTGGCTGCGTCCTGCAATTTGGTGCGGGATTTGTGCAGTTTTTCTTGCGCCTTGCCGCGTTGCTTTTCCAGTTTGGCGAGCAGTTTTTCAGCATCAGCCAAGGCTTGGGAGCAAGCGTTTTCCAGATGCTCGAGCAGGCTGCCCGAGAGTTGTTGGAGTAAGTGCAACGGAGTATTTACAGGCTTCTTGGTGGCCGACATGGTTTACCTCCTGGCTGACGTGAGTGCGGCTCATACTAGACCTCTGCAGTTACCGCCGCTAGGGCATCTTGACAGTATCGATTGCGTTGCGTTGCACCGAATCGAAAATGTTCTGCGCGAAGTCAAAAGCAGTTCACCGTTGCAGACGTTCGCGCTGGCATAATCCACCGCATCTCAGGACGGAGTGTGCCCATGTCGCGCTACTTTTTTTTATCCCTCTGCATGGTTTTTTCGGCCGTTCACGCTGACGAAAAAGACACCGCGAACGATGCTCACGATCTGGCCTACAGCCTCGGTGCCAGCCTCGGTGAACGACTGCGTCAGGAAGTCCCGCAACTGCAGATTCAGGCGCTGGTCGATGGCTTGCAGCAAGCCTACCAAGGCAAGCCGCTGGCGCTGAGCGAAGCACGCATCGAGCAGATTCTGGCTGATCATGAAGCGCAAAACGCCGAGCACTCTGCACAGCCTTCAAGTGATGCGGCGATGGAAAACGAGCAACGCTTTCTCATCGCTGAAAAAGCCAAACCGGGTGTTAAGGAACTGGCTGACGGCATCCTGCTCACCGAGCTGACACCGGGCACTGGCGGCAAGGCTGGCCCCGATGGAAAAGTGCAGGTGCTGTATGTCGGACGGCTGCCGGATGGCACCGTGTTCGATCAGAACACTCAGCCACAATGGTTCAACCTCGACAGCGTGATTGCCGGCTGGCGCACCGCGTTGCAGAACATGCCGGTAGGCGCGAAATGGCGCCTGGTGATTCCATCGGATCAGGCCTATGGCGCTGACGGTGCCGGTGACCTGATTGCGCCGTTCACACCGCTGGTGTTTGAAGTGGAATTGCGTGGAGCGACGAGTTGATCGGGCAATAAAAAACGGTGCGCTTTCGGGCGCACCGTTTTTTTTGATCAGGGTTCGGGATCAGGCCTGAACCGGATCTTCTTCCTTGTGTGCTGTGTGCAGCACTTCAATCAGGCAGTCTTCAAGTTCGAAGCGTTCGTGGAGCAGGCCACCTAGCTCTTTGAACTTCTCTGCAACGCATTTACCTTCATCGCACAGGTCGTTGAAGGCTAGAAGCTTCTCGGTGATGACATCGATGCGCGGATAGATCGTCTCGGCGAGTTCAAGACCACGCGTATCACCGAACGCCTTGGCTTCGCCAGTCAGCTGTTCGTAGATTTCGAAGTGCCCAGCCGAGACGTAATCGACCAACACGCCGCAGAACTCCTGCAAGGGCTTGCGGCTCTCGGACAGCGAATCAGGCTCTGCGCCGAGCTTGTCGTAGGCACCGATCAGATCTTCACGCTCTTGCAACCAGCGGTCGATCAGCAGATGAACCCCACCCCAACGTTCCTGAGCATTCTGACAACTTTCGAGCATGGCGATCTCTCTTCCCTTGTGGGTCATGCTGCTCTACACCCGCGCCCCTCTTTTGATTCTGGCTTGGGGGTCGGCCGGGCAGAGCGTCATCGAGCAACATAAATCCAATGACACGTGCGGGCCAGATTATGCCCGCACGCCTATGGCTTCAAGGTACGCAGGAGATAAAGTTCATACAAGTGTTTAATCCCGCAACAGCACCGGGTGCGACGCTTGGCCGCTGAGCGGGCGTTGCAGAGCACTCCATACCAGCCGCAACAATTGATACACCGCCAGAATCGATACCGCGACAAAGAACAGCAGGCTCCACTCCGGGATACTCAGGTCGAACAGCGTCCAGGATATTTCCGCACAATCGGTACCGCCGCTAAACATTGTTTGCAGGGCACAGATCCATGGCAGACCACTGAACAAGGCCTCGGGAGCAGGCGAACAATTGAGCAGGTGCAGCATCGGATCGCTCTGTATCAGTACCTGCCGCCAGGCCGCCGTGGTCCCACCCAGGCTGGCGCCCAGGGTCAACAGCCAATAGAACCACAAACCGACACGTTTGGGACCGTGCACCGCCGCCAGACCACTGACTACGCACAGCAGCGTGAGGAACAGGCGCTGCACCAGACACAGGCTGCACGGCGTCAGGCCGACTGCATATTCAAGATAATAGGAAGCTCCCAGAGCAAAGGCCCCCGCAGTGAAAGCCATGAAGAACAAGGAGCGTGAGCAGGCCAACGACATGGCTTTTCCGTAACAGTAGAGACAGACGGTTACGGTAGAGGAAAGCGTGTCAGCCTTTCAAGGCAAGGCCCTGCCGACAGTTCACCAGAGGTGTAGGGAAAACCCGACAGGATCGAGAGGAATTGGTGTAGACCGCTGTAGGAATTTGCTTCAGGCGCTCAACGAAGTGGAAAATTCAGCCACAAAAGGTAAGCGAGGGAGCGAACTCCCTCGCCACTTCAGACTTGGGCCGGAGCCGGCAACGGCGCGGCCAGCAGGCGCTCGTCCAGCAGACCAAGGCCTTCCTGGAACAACTGATTGCTGCGCTCGGTATCGCCCAACTGGGCGAGCAGGCGCGCCAGCTCCGCACAGGCCTCGGGATTGCGCTGCACACGCAGACTGCTTTCCAGGTAATCCCGTGCCTTGCCCCACAGACTGGTTTGCAGACACAGTCGGCCGAGGGTCAACAGCAGGCTCGGATCGTTCGGATGCTCCTTCAGCCAGCCTTCGGCGGTTTGCAACTGGCGGGCCGGATCGCTGCCGCGCACCAGCCCGTAGAGACGGGCCAGATGGCTGTCGTACTTGCGTTTGAGGGCAGTGCGCAGCACCTCCTCCGCTTCGACCTGAGCGCCCAACTGCCGCAACTGTTCGGCGTACGCCAACACCAGCGGCGGCTCCTGCCGTTGCGCCGAAGTGAGCTGTTCCCAGGCGCGCGTGAGCGACTGCAAACCCACGCTGCCATCCTCTTCCCGTTGCGCAGCCAGCGAGAGGTTTTCACCCCAGGCTCGGCGCTCGAGTTCGGCCAGTTCGGCGCGCGGCAGGACTTTGTCCTTGCGCAATTCCGGCAGCAAACGAATCACCGCCGACCATTCGCCGCGCTGCTGATACAAGCGCTGCAACTGCCGCAACGTCTGCGCATTGTGTGGATGGCGATCGTGCATCGCTTGCAGCGTCACCAAGGCACCGTCGGTGTCGCCACGGTCAGTCTGCAACTGCGCATGACTCAAAGCGATGGCCAGCTCCGCCTGGGGCTGACGCTCAAGCGCACGCTCCAACAAACGATCGCACTCTTCGTAAAGACCTTGCTCGTTGGCTGCGCGGGCAGCACCGAGGTAGTACAGCAATGGCTGGCGCTCGGCTTCAGCCGCTCGAGACAGGTGACGCTGAGCGCTGGCCCAGCGACCTTCGGCCAGATCCAGTTGACCGTGCTCGATCGCCACCTGCACGCGCCGACTGCGGTTGCGGCGCGACCATGGGTTGACTACGCCACTGGAGGCCATGACCAATTCGACCAGCGCCTTGATCCCCCAGATCAGCAGCCACAACACCGCGATGACCGCCAGCGTCGCCCACAGGCTGGACTCGTAGCGGAAGCTTTTGTAGGCCACCAGCACGTAACCGGAATGCTCGGCAATCGCCAGACCCAGCGCCGCTGTCGCCGCGATCACCAGAAACACGATCACATACAGGCGTTTCATGGCGTGGTCTCCTGCGCGGTGTTGGCGGCAGGCTTGGCGAAGGGTTTCACCGACTCTTCGGCGTTAACGTTGCGCCGTTCAAGGTAGGCTTGCACCGCACTCAGCGTGCCGGCCAGATCCGGCGTGGTGACCGTGACCGGTTCCTTGCTCAACTCACCGACCTGCTCGAGCATCACTTTGCTTTGCGGATTGTCCGGGTTGAAATTGCCCTTGAGCACATCGCGCGCTTCGGCCAGCGCCTGGGTATAGACCGGCGCCTGACCGTTGAGGGCTGCCCACTGCGCCTGCTCAAGCGCAAGGCTCAGGGCCAGACGCACCTGACTCAGGCTCTGCCCGGCCAGCAGCGGCCGCACATTCTTGTCGGCATTGAAATCGATACGGATATAGCGCGAGACCTGGTCCCACCACTGCGCCCAACGACTGGCGCCGTCACCGTCAGCGGTCAGGCCCAGCAGCGATTCGCCACGATCCTTGTACTCCGGCGCAAGCTCGGTGAGGTCGATGACTTGATCACGCAGCGCGCCGAGACGCAGGAACAGACCGGTGCGATCCGGTTGCGAMGTACTGCGCAGCGCCACCAGGGTTTTCGCCACTTGCTCGCGGGCGGCAAAAGAGCCTGGATCGTTTTGCTCACGGAGAATTTCGTCAGCGCCCTGGACCAGCGCCTGAGCGCTGCTGATGTCCTGTAAAGCCGACAAACGCAGGCTGGCCAGGCGCAGCAAATGCTCGGCCTCGGCCAGACGCCAGTCCTTGCGGCTAGCGCCCAGCACCGTTTCCAGACGTTGATTGAGGCGCTGTTGATCACCTTGAAGCTGGGTCACCAGACGCTGGCGCTCGGCAAGTTCGTCGGCATCCGGCAGCTGCGCGAGGCGCTCGGTCAGACGCTGTTCATTGAGCTTCAGGCTCTGCGCCTGATCGTTCAATGCCTGCACTTCACCGGACTGCTGTTGAGTGTTGGTCTGCAGGTGACGAACCTGCCAGACACCCCAGCCGCCGATCGCAACACCGGCAGCACCGAGCAACAAAGCGACGATGGCCAGTCCATTGCCTCGGCGCGGCTCTGTGGCCGGCGGTGGAGTTTCAACCTGGGGTTCAATCACAGGCTGGACGTCATCTTTTGGCAAGGCTGTTTCGCTCACGTATCCATCCTTTGCATTAGAAAACGGGTTCGGGATACTCCCGCAACGCCGTCAGCAAAGCCGCGGCGCTCGCGCCGCGGCAATCCACAACTGTTTGAGCCCCGGCGGCACGTGCCAGCTCGGCGACCCTTGGGCTTGGTACAAACAACGGCAACGGCGCGATGGCCGGCCAGGTATCACCGGCCATTCGGCGCAGGTGCTCGAAACCCTGTCCACTGCTGACCACCAGCCCGTTCAAGCGTTCCGCTTCGATCCGCCGTGGCAGCTCATCCAGGGCATAGGCTGGCAGGTCGCGTCGATACAATTCCAGATACTCGACACTAGCACCTAGCTCACGCAAGCGCTCGGCGAGCAGTTCACGCCCACCCTCCCCGCGCAAGATCAACACCTGCGCGCCGGGCTGGCTGACCGCCTCACGCAGACGCGGTAATTGCAGCAAGGCTTCGCTGTCATCGCCGGCGGCCGGGAAGTTCGCGTCCAGACCGTGATCCAGCAAAATCTGCGCAGTCGCCGCGCCGACACTGAACCACGGCATCGTCAGCGCAGATGCACCTTCGAGCAGATCCAGCGCAATACGCGCCGCCGGTTTGCTGACGACAATCACTGCACTGCAACTTGGCAACTGCGTAATCGCCTGACGAATTTTCTCAGAGACTGGCAGCGGGACAATGTCCAGAAGCGGCAAACAGCTACTGAAAACGCCCTGCCCGGCCAACGTCTGCGCCAGCGCCGCACAGTCTTCCGCGGGGCGCGTCAGCAGCAGGCGCCAACCGGTCACTCGTGACCTGCCTCGCCGTAGACCGCTTTGAGAATGTCGTCGGCGCCCTGGCTGAGCAGGTCTTCGGCGACCTTCACACCCAGTGCTTCGGCATCGGCCCGTGGCGCGCGCGCTTGGGCGCTGAGCAGCTTGCCGCCGCTTGGCTCACCGACCAGACCACGCAACCACAATTGCTCGCCTTCGAGCACGGCATAGCAGGCGATCGGCACTTGGCAGCCGCCATTCAAATGTTTGTTGAGGGCACGCTCGGCGGTGACGCGCGACGAGGTGTCGGCGTGATGCAGCGGTGCGAGCAAGGCGTGGATTTCGGTGTCGGCGCTGCGGCATTCGATGCCGACTGCACCTTGGCCACCGGCAGGCAGGCTGTCATCAACACTGATCGCCGAAGTGATGCGATCTTCGAAGCCGAGGCGGATCAGGCCGGCGGCGGCGAGGATGATCGCGTCGTACTCACCGGCATCGAGTTTGGCCAGGCGAGTGTTGACGTTGCCGCGCAGAAAGCGGATCTGCAGATCCGGACGACGGGTGAGCAACTGTGCCTGCCGACGCAGACTCGACGTGCCGACAATGCTGCCGGCAGGCAATGCTTCCAGGCTGGCATACGTATTGGAAACGAAGGCATCACGCGGATCTTCACGCTCGCAGATGCAGAACAGGCCGAGGCCTTCCGGGAAGTCCATCGGCACATCTTTCATCGAGTGGACGGCGATGTCTGCTTGGTTTTCCAGCAGCGCAGTTTCCAGTTCCTTGACGAACAGGCCCTTGCCACCGATTTTCGACAGTGGCGAATCGAGCAGTTTGTCGCCGCGACTGACCATGGGCACCAGCGTCACCAGCAGGCCCGGGTGGGCCGCTTCAAGACGGGCTTTGACGTATTCGGCCTGCCAGAGGGCAAGCGCACTTTTACGGGTGGCGATGCGGATTTCGCGAGAGGACATGGATCAATCCGTACTGAATAGATACGGCGGATAATAACAGCTCAGCCAAATCCACTTTGACTTGAATCAGAGTCGGCGCGGCCTCCCTGGCCCGCAGTGCCTGGTAAAAAGGAGCTGGAGCTGTCCGGAATGACCGGGTTACAGGCCCTGCATCATCTTGCGCACACCGGCCACGTGCCGACGACTGACGATCAGCGCGTCACCATTTAGACCCTTGAGAAACAGCTGGAAATGCCCCAGCGGCGTACGCTGCAGACGTTCGATGCGGTCGCGGGCGACCAGCGCGTTGCGATGGATACGCACAAAGCGCTCGCCGAATTCGTCTTCGAGGGCCTTGAGCGGCTCGTCCAGCAACACTTCACCGGCCTCGTGGCGCAGGGTCACGTACTTGTGGTCGGCGATAAAGTAGACCACCTGATCCAGCGGGATCAGTTCGATGCCTTTGCGGGTTCGGGCGCTGATATGGCTGCGCGGGCCGTTGCCACTTTCGGCAGCGGGACGGGTCAGGGCCGAGAGTTGCGCCCGATTGGGACGTTCAGCCCGTTTCAGGGCGTCATGCAGATGTTCGGTTCGCACGGGTTTCACCACATAGCCCACGGCGCTGGCCTGCAGGGCTTCCACGGCAAATTCATCGGGGCTGGTGCAAAACACCACGGCCGGCGGCGTTTCACGTTCGCACAAACGGGCAGCAACCTGCAGGCCATCGAGACCCGGCATGCGAATATCGAGCAGCACGATATCCGGCTTGTGGCTGTCGATCAGTGCCAACGCCTCTTCGCCATTCGTGGCGCCGGGCTCCAGAACTGTATAACCCTCGAGCTCGCTCACCATTCGGCTGAGGCGCTCGCGAGCCAGTGGTTCGTCATCAACGATCAGGACATTCATATTGCGCTGGATTCCTGCGTGAGTCTCGCACAAGGATAGCGTAGACAGGTGAAGTGACGTCCGTCACCGCGATCCACGCTAAGACTAGCCCGAGCGCCAAAAAGTGCCGTACGTCGGCCAGCAATATTTGCCAGTGTCCGGGTCGTACTGCTCAAAGCCCGCTGTTTCCTGCGTTTCTCACGGGGTTTGCCGAAGGACAAAACACCCACCCCCTCTTCTTATAGTCGCCGGCCAGACCTTTGCGCGATCCAGAGCCGCGTCGACCCTTATGTCCAACTGTAGACGCTCGCCGGGCCGATATTGCTCAATCGAAAAATATCCTTGTGCAAATCCCCCGGCACCAGCGGCCACTATGGCTGACGCAATGAGAAAAAAACGTATCGACCAGTGTCAGCGACAGGATTGGCAACCCTGTTATTATCCGCGCCAGCGTTTCACGCCTTCTTTCTTCAAGCCGATACGAGCGAATTCATGAGCACTGACAAGACCAATCAGTCCTGGGGCGGCCGCTTCAGTGAACCCGTCGACGCCTTCGTCGCCCGCTTCACCGCCTCCGTCACTTTCGACCAGCGCCTGTATCGCCACGACATCATGGGCTCGATCGCCCACGCCACCATGCTGGCCAAGGTCGGCGTGCTGACCGATGCCGAGCGCGATAGCATCATCGACGGCCTGAAGACCATTCAGGGCGAAATCGAGGCCGGCCAGTTCGACTGGCGTGTCGACCTCGAAGACGTGCACATGAACATCGAAGCACGCCTGACCGACCGCATCGGCGTCACCGGTAAAAAGCTGCACACCGGGCGTAGCCGTAACGACCAGGTCGCCACCGACATCCGCCTGTGGCTGCGTGACGAAATCGACCTGATCCTCGCCGAGATCACCCGCCTGCAGAAAGGCCTGCTGGAGCAAGCCGAGCGCGAAGCCGCGAGCATCATGCCGGGCTTCACCCACCTGCAGACCGCGCAACCAGTGACCTTCGGGCACCACATGCTGGCCTGGTTCGAAATGCTCAGCCGCGACTACGAGCGTCTGGTCGACTGCCGCAAGCGCACCAACCGCATGCCACTGGGCAGCGCCGCGCTGGCTGGCACCACCTACCCGATCGACCGCGAATACACCGCGCAACTGCTGGGCTTCGACGCCGTTGGCGGCAACTCGCTGGACAACGTCTCCGATCGCGACTTCGCCATCGAATTCTGCTCGGCCGCGAGCATCGCGATGATGCACTTGTCGCGCTTCTCCGAAGAGCTGGTGCTGTGGACCAGCGCGCAGTTCCAGTTCATTGATCTGCCGGACCGCTTCTGCACCGGCAGTTCGATCATGCCGCAAAAGAAAAACCCTGACGTACCGGAGCTGGTACGTGGCAAGACCGGCCGTGTGTTCGGTGCACTGATGGGTCTGCTGACCCTGATGAAAGGCCAGCCGCTGGCCTACAACAAGGACAACCAGGAAGACAAAGAGCCGCTGTTCGACGCCGCCGACACCCTGCGTGATTCGCTGCGAGCCTTTGCCGACATGATCCCGGCGATCAAGCCCAAGCACGCGATCATGCGTGAAGCGGCGCTGCGCGGTTTCTCCACCGCGACCGACCTGGCTGACTACCTGGTACGCCGTGGCCTGCCGTTCCGTGACTGCCATGAAATCGTCGGTCACGCGGTGAAGTACGGCGTCGACACTGGCAAGGATCTGGCCGAGATGAGCCTGGAAGAGCTGCGTCAGTTCAGCGATCAGATCGAGCAGGACGTGTTTGCCGTGCTGACCCTGGAAGGCTCGGTGAATGCTCGTGACCATATCGGCGGCACTGCGCCGGCGCAGGTCAAGGCAGCGGTGGTGCGCGGTCAGGCGCTGATCGCTAGCCGCTAAAAGCCAAAAGCTTCGCGAGCAGGCTCGCTCCCACAGGGGATTTTTGTCGGCCACAAATTTTGTGTTCAACAAAAATCCAAATGTGGGAGCGAGCCTGCTCGCGAAGGTTTCCTTCAGAGCGCTATAAAACTCATTTCTTGGCAGCGATCATCGCCAAAAACGCCGGCATCGCAGCTTCCTTGTCTGCCGCGATCTTCTGCACATGCGGATTCTGCTCCAACCGCTCCAGCAGCGCCTTCGCCTGTGGCATCTCCGCCAGCAGATCAATCCCGAACAGCTTCTGCCCGACCGCACAGGCCAGCGGCACGCTGTAGAGGAAATACAAATCGGCAATGCTCAGACTGGCGCCCGCCACGTACGGAGAAAATTTTCCGTGTCGTCCCAGCGCCGCAAAGCCGAGCAACAGTTCAGTCTTGGTCTTTTCCTTGATCGCCTCCGGCAGGGTCATGCCGAAGAACGCCTCGCCGTAACAAGCGCGCCCCGGCAACTCGATGTACAGCTCGATTTCCTTGGCAATCGCCAATACCTGCGCGCGTTGGAACGGATCGCTCGGCAGCAGCGGCGTGCCTTTCTGGGTCTGTTCGAGGTATTCGAGGATGATTGCGGTTTCGTTGATAAAACCAGCGTCTACACCCAGCACCRGCACTTTGCCGCGCGGGCTGATGGCCAGAGACTCCGGTGTCTGCGTCGGGTAGAACGTGACCTCTTCGAACGGCAGGCCTTTTTCCAGCAGTGCCAGTTTGACCATGTTGTAGTAGTTGCTGACTGAGAATCCGTAGAGCTTGAACATCACATAGCCTCCAGGCCGTGCGGGGTGGGCAGTGCCTGTTTATAGATCGCTCAAGCCTTTCCCGCCAGCAGCATCACACCGCTGAATGCGGGTAAACTGGCGCCTTTCCATGAAGGAGCCTGCCATGAGCGAGCCGACAGACATCGAGATTGAAGACGAAGAAGAGTTCACCGAGGCTACCTTGATCGAAGCCATCGAGAACCAGATTGAAAACGACAACCCGCCAGCGGCCAAAGCGACCTTCAACAAGCTGACCCTAGTGGGTGTCGAGCGCGAAGAAATCCTCAATCTGATGGCTCACGTGCTGGCTTACGAAATCGACGCGATGCTCGATGAAGACCGTGCATTCAATACCGAATGGTACGAAGCGGCGCTGCGCGCTTTGCCAGAGTTGCCACCCGAAAAGCAGTAAGCCCCGATCCTGTAGGAGTGAGCCTGCTCGCGATAGCGTTCTGTCAGTGAAAAAGATGCTGACAGGCACCCCGCTATCGCGAGCAGGCTCACTCCTACAATGTTTGTAACGTATCCATCCAGCCAACTCCCGCCTCCCGACTACACTGCAATCCGCCTCAAGACAAAATCCCTGATCTGAGCACTGGACATGCCGCAAAAGCGGGTTCACCTTAGGGACGCTGTCGTCCAATTCCTAGAAAGTCTGGAGTCCTTATGTCGCTTACCCCTGAGTTGGTTGCCGAACTGGAAGTCCTCGCACTCTTCAACCTGGACAGTTCCCAGGAAGGTCTGAAAATTCATCAGACCGCTGCCCCGAAACACATTGCTGCCGCCAAACGCCTCTTTGAAAAAGAACTGACCGACCAGCCCGATGGCGGGTATCTGACCAGCCTCGGTCGCGACGCYGCACAAAATGTGCAAACCGTGCTGACCATTCTGAGAGAGCAAGAAACCGCCTGATTCCCCCTGACTTTGCCCACGGGAACTCCTGCCACGGGATTTCCGCGGGCCTGCCCGGTCATCCGCGATAGAAATCTGACGTCAAAAAACAAATTCAGCTTAAAAGTCCCGCTGCGCAAAGGCTAAACTGCCTCCCATTCCGAGACCCTCTTCGTCCGAGCTTGCGAGCCGGTTTGAGCTGACATGACGCGCACCCACGAAATCCGCCCTGACCTGGACGAAGGCATCGACCGCAAGGTACTCAGCCAGCTACGCGCGCGCTTTCTCAAACTCAATGAAGGCCGCCTCGGCCGCGCCCTTGAAGGGCTGTCGACACGCCAGCAAAGTGTGTTGACGCTATTGCCGCTGTTCTTTCATGTTAATCACCCGCTGCTGCCGGGATACGTATCGGGCAGCACGCCGGCCGGCCTGTCGAATTACGAGCCCGACGCCAACGTGCTGACCGACGCACAGCGTCTGACTCGTTCGTTTTCGTACAAACCGCGTCACGGCAGCAATCCGCCGCGACCGATTCACGGCCTGTTCCTGATGGGCAGCCTTGGCACGCTGGCACAGGCCGATCAGAGTGACATGGACGTGTGGGTCTGCCACGCGCCGGACTTGAACGAAAGCGAGCTCGCCGAACTGCGCAAAAAATGCCAGCTGCTGGAAGCCTGGGCCGCGAGTCAGGGCGCCGAAGCGCATTTTTTCCTGATCGACCCGGAGCGCTTCGTCAAAGGCGAACGCGACACCCAGCTCAGCTCGGAAAACTGCGGCAGCACTCAGCACTATCTGCTGCTGGACGAGTTTTACCGCACCGCGATCTGGCTGGCCGGGCGCACACCCATTTGGTGGCTGGTGCCGGTTTACGAAGAAACCGCGTACAACCTTTACACCCACACCCTGCTGTCCAAGCGTTTTATCCGGGCCGACGAGACCCTCGACCTCGGTCATCTGGCGCGGATTCCGCCGGGCGAATTCATCGGTGCCGGATTGTGGCAGTTGTTCAAGGGCATCGAGTCACCCTACAAATCGGTGCTCAAGCTGCTGCTGACCGAGGTCTACGCCAGCGAACACCCGCAAGTGCAATGTCTGAGCCTGCGCTTCAAAAAAGCCGTGTTCGCCAACCAGCTGGATCTGGATGAACTGGACCCGTACATGGTCGTGTACCGGCGTATCGAGGAATACCTCACCGCGCGCAACGAGCCGGAGCGGCTGGAACTGGTGCGCCGCGCGCTGTACCTGAAGGTCAACCGCAAGCTCACTGGCAACAGCCGCACCCAGAGCTGGCAACGCACGTTGCTGGAACGACTGGCCAGCGAATGGCATTGGGATCAGCGACAACTGACGCTGCTCGACAGCCGCAGCCAGTGGAAAGTCCGCCAGGTCAGCGCCGAACGCCGCGCGCTGGTCAATGAGCTGAACTACAGCTATCGCTTCCTGACCCAGTTCGCCCGCACAGAACAAACCGTCAGCCTGATCAATAAACGCGATCTCAATGTGCTGGGGCGCCGGCTCTACGCGGCCTTCGAACGCAAGGCCGACAAGGTCGAATTCATCAACCCCGGCATCGCCCCGGATCTGGCCGAAGACACCCTGACCCTGGTGCAATCACGCAATAAAAAGGAACCGGGACAAACCCAGTGGGGCCTGTATAACGGCAGCCTCACGGCACTTGAGTGGGAACATTTTGCGCCAATCAAGCGCAGCCGCGAGTTACTGGAGCTGTTGACCTGGTGCCACCGCAACGGCGTGATCGACAGCAGCACCCGCCTGGCCCTGCATCCCGGTACCAGCGACCTGAGCGAGTTCGAGCTGTTCAACCTGCTCGGCAGCCTGCAACAGTGCATCGCCCTGCCCTTGCCCACCGTCGCGGAAGAACCGTTGCTGCGTGCAGCGGTGCCAAGCGAAGTGCTGATTCTGGTCAACGTCGGCGTCGACCCGCTCAAGCATCACCGCGACCTGAATATCCTGATGACCACCGAGCGCACCGACTCGCTGAGTTACGCCGGGGTGCGCGAAAACCTCGTGCTGACCCTGGATCAGGTCACGCTCAATAGCTGGAACGAAGTACTGGTCAACCGCTTCGACGGCCCGCATGCCCTGCTCGACTGCCTACGCGATTACCTCAACAACCTGCCGCGCGGGCCGTTGCAGCCGTCATTGAAGGTGCGCTGCTTCTGCCACAACCGCGCGCAGTTCATTGCCCGTCGCGTTGAAGAAATCATCGACACCGCGCAGAACCTGTTGCTCAGCGAGTTGAACCATCGCTACCTGATTCAGGTGCAGCAGCATTATCACGTGCTGGAATTGGTGCCGGGTCAGGTCAACCATGTGGCGCTTGCCACCCTGCCGGCCCTGCTCGACTACCTTGGCGAAGAACAGCCGCGCTACAGTCCGCTGCACCTGGATCCCATGGCACTGGAAGATAACGACCTTGCGCTGATCCTGCCGATGGGTCAGCCGGAGTGCATTCAAGTGTTCTATCGGATCACCGAGCAGCAGGCCGAGCTGTACGTGCTGGATGAGTTCAACGCGCTGTGGCAGCAACATGTGCCTTATCACGACGAGCAGAGTCTGCTGGTGCCGTTGCAACGCTTCCTGCAATCTATTCTGTTCCGCCGCGAAGCCGTGCTGCCGATGGACGCCGGTCCCGACGGCCGTCTCGAAACTTTGTATTACCAGTTATTGCCTTCAGGTCCGGGACGTGCGCGCCGGGTCGAAGCGCGGTCGGCACCACAGACGCCAGTGAACAAGCCGTTCTACGACGTACAGGCGATCGTCGGCAAAGCCGCACCGGGCGAAGTGCAGGTCACGCTGTATTGCAATCAACGGGAATTCAGCGAACTGGAACATGGCGACCAGCTGTTCAGCGTGGTCGCCCGGGAGATCGTCGAGCAGCGCCGCGAGAGCGAACGCTATCGCTGCTACATCACCGACCTCGACCTTTCCGGCCTGCTCGGTGACGGGCAGAGTTCAAGCAATCTGTATCTGCGCTACAAGGCTGACCTGGAGCGCGCTCTGAACGAGGCACTCGAACAGGTCTGAGGCGGGCTTACTCGCGGAATTCACCGCCGTTGGCCGGCTGCGATTCGACTTCAAGCAAGGTCAGTTTGAGGGTCTTGCCACCCGGAGCCGGCCAGTCGATGTGCTGACCGACCTTGAGGCCCAGCAGTGCGCTGCCGACTGGCGCCAGAATCGAGATCTTGCCTTCATCGGCGTTGGCGTCCTTCGGATAGACCAGCGTCAGGTGGTAATCCTTGCCACTGCCTTCTTCGCGGCAATGCACACGGGAATTCATCGTCACGACATCGGCGGGCACTTCATCGTGACCGACCACGGTGTCGGCGCGGTCCAGTTCGGTTTGCAGCGCGATGACGCCCGGCAGCGTGTCATCCAGGCTGTCGATCAGGCGCTCCAGACGTTGCACGTCCAGACGGGTAAGGGTGATGGAAGGTGCGGTCATGATCCGGGCAGACTCCTTTCTTCTGCACACAAAAAAAGCAAAACCCCGCCAAAAAAGACGGGGTTTTCACCAGGCCTCGATGGGTTGAGGCGTGTTCGGACACTATCACAGCTCAAAAAATATACAAGTCACGCCCCGCCGCACTGTTTGCGCTGCGACGCCTGCGCGCAAATCACACGTCGCCGGTCATCATCTGCCGAGCGCCATTCGCGAATGTCTTCGACATGGCGGAAGCAGCCGAGGCAGACCTTCTGCTCATCCAATCGGCACACACCGCTGCACGGCGAGGGCACGGCCGGGCTGATGTTGCTGTACAGCGGCTTCGGTGGACGAACGGGAGCGGTATCAGTCACGGAATCACAGACCTTCGAAGTCGAATTCAGCGCCAGCCTGCTGCTTGACGATGCGCTCGAGCATTTCGCCCAGTTGCTCTTCGCTCTTGTCGCACATCCAGCGCTCGCTTTCTTCGTCGTAGTCGAAGTGGAAACCACCGGACACCGCCGCCAGCCACAGCTGACGCAGCGGCTCCTGGCGGCTGAAGATCAGCTGCGAGCCGTTTTCGAACTTGACGGTCAGCACACCGGCCGAACTTTCCAGATCGATGTCCAGGTCGCTCTCGTCAAAGATGTCTTCCAGTTTTTCCTGGGTTTCATCGACCAGATCGTGGAAACGGGCTTCGGACAAACTCATTGCGGCAACCTCAAAAAATGTCTGATCAGGCACAAGCGCCGAAAGATACGGACGCTGCTGGCCGATTGCAAAGATTAACGACCAAGCACCGGTCAGGGCATCGAACACCCAACCCTGTGGGAGCGAGCCTGCTCGCGAATGGCCGGCACATTCAACATTATTGTTGCCTGACACACCGCCATCGCGAGCAGGCTCGCTCCCTCAGGGTTACCAGTGCTCACGGACAAGCCCCGCCGGACGGGAACCCCCTCGCATAGGCAAGCTGCCGGGTGGCCGGTATACTCCGGCGCAATTAACGCATTTTTCAAGGATTTCGCCATGAAGCGCCTGATCTCTTCCCTTGCTGCGCTCGTCGCGGTTGCCTGCCTCGTTTCGGCCTGTGGTCAAAAAGGCCCGCTGTACCTGCCGGATGACGATCAGGACCCGGCCGAGCAAGCCCAGTCTTCGCAGAAGCAGCCGTCCAAAGCACACAAGCACGACGTTTACCAATAAGGGATCGCCATGGACGCTTTTAACTACCGTGGCGGGGAGCTGTTCGCGGAAGGTGTGGCGCTGTCCGCCATCGCCGATCGCTTCGGCACGCCCACCTACGTCTACTCCCGCGCGCACATCGAAGCCCAGTATCTGGCCTATGCCGATGCGTTGGCCGGCATGCCGCACCTGGTGTGCTTTGCGGTCAAAGCCAACTCCAACCTCGGCGTGCTGAATGTCCTGGCCCGTCTCGGTGCCGGTTTCGACATCGTTTCCCGTGGTGAGCTGGAGCGAGTGCTGGCCGCTGGCGGCAGCCCTGACAAGATCGTCTTCTCCGGTGTCGGCAAGACCCGTGACGACATGCGTCGCGCCCTCGAAGTCGGCGTGCACTGCTTCAACGTCGAATCCACCGACGAGCTGGAGCGCCTGCAAGTGGTCGCCGCCGAGCTGGGCGTTCGCGCCCCGGTATCGCTGCGGGTGAACCCGGACGTCGATGCCGGCACCCACCCTTACATTTCTACCGGTCTCAAAGAGAACAAGTTCGGCATCGCCATCGCCGACGCCGAAGACGTGTACGTGCGCGCCGCGCATCTGCCGAACCTGGAAGTGGTCGGTGTCGACTGCCACATCGGCTCGCAACTGACCACCCTGCCACCGTTCCTTGATGCGCTCGATCGCTTGCTGGATCTGGTCGATCGTCTCGGCGACTGCGGCATTCACCTGCGCCACATCGATCTCGGTGGTGGTTTGGGCGTGCGCTATCGCGATGAAGAGCCTCCATTGGCTGCCGACTACATCAAGGCTGTGCGCGAGCGCTTGAACGGACGTGACCTGGCGCTGGTGTTCGAGCCGGGCCGTTTCATCGTCGCCAATGCCGGCGTGCTGCTGACGCAGGTCGAGTACCTCAAGCACACCGAACATAAAGACTTCGCCATCGTCGACGCGGCGATGAACGACCTGATCCGCCCGGCGCTGTATCAGGCGTGGATGGACGTCACTGCGGTCAAACCGCGTGACACCGCTGCGCGCAAATACGACATCGTCGGCCCGATCTGCGAAACCGGTGACTTCCTCGCCAAGGACCGTGAATTGGCCCTGGCCGAAGGCGATCTGCTGGCCGTGCATTCGGCCGGTGCCTACGGTTTTGTGATGAGTTCCAACTACAACACCCGCGGCCGTGCTGCCGAAGTGTTGGTAGACGGTGATCAGGTTTTTGAAGTGCGCCGCCGCGAAACCGTGGCCGAGCTGTTTGCCGGCGAAAGCCTGCTGCCGGAGTAACCCATGCTGCTGCGTTTTACCAAAATGCACGGCTTGGGTAATGACTTCATGGTTCTCGACCTGGTCAGCCAGCACGCGCATATTCAGCCAAAGCACGCCAAGCAGTGGGGCGACCGCCACACCGGCATCGGTTTCGACCAGTTGCTGATCGTTGAGGCACCGAGCAATCCGGACGTGGATTTCCGTTACCGGATCTTCAATTCCGATGGCTCGGAAGTCGAGCAGTGCGGCAACGGTGCGCGCTGCTTTGCACGCTTCGTGCTCGACAAGCGTCTGACCGCCAAACGGCAGATTCGCGTCGAGACCAAGGGCGGCATCATCGAACTGGACGTGCGTAACGACGGCCAGATCGGCGTGAACATGGGCGCCCCGCGTCTGGTGCCAGCGGACATTCCGTTCGAAGCGCCGGCGCAGGCCAGCAGCTATCAACTGGAAGTCGACGGCACCACGGTCGAACTGGCCGCCGTGTCGATGGGCAACCCGCACGCAGTGTTGCGCGTGCAGGACATCAACAATGCACCGGTGCATGAACTGGGGCCGAAAATCGAACGCCATCCGCGCTTCCCCGCGCGCGTGAATGTCGGTTTTCTCCAGGTCATCGACCGTAACCGTGCGCAGTTGCGCGTGTGGGAACGCGGTGCCGGGGAAACCCAGGCCTGCGGTACCGGCGCGTGTGCAGCGGCTGTCGCTGCGATCAGCCAGGGGTGGATGGATTCGCCGCTATTGATCGACCTGCCAGGCGGGCGCCTGTCCATTGAATGGGCTGGCCCTGGCCAACCGGTTCTGATGACCGGTCCGGCAGTGCGTGTATACGAAGGACAAGTACGTCTTTGAGTGAGCAGAAACCATGACCGATAAGCCTCAGGTACCCGCCCGACAGTCCGACGAATCAGCGTCCGAGAGCCTGGAGGCGGCAGCGGTTGCCGCATACCTGGAGGCTCATCCGGACTTCTTCGTCGAGCACGAAGAACTGCTGCCCGCCCTGCGCATTCCTCACCAGCGTGGAGATACCGTTTCGCTGGTCGAGCGGCAGATGACCATTCTGCGCGACCGCAACATCGAGATGCGCCATCGCCTCTCGCAATTGATGGACGTCGCCCGCGACAACGATCGACTGTTCGACAAGACCCGCCGTCTCATACTGTCCCTGATGGACGCCGCCAGCCTCGAAGACGTGGTGATCAGCGTCGAAGACAGCCTGCGCCAGGATTTTCAGGTGCCCTTTGTCAGCCTGATTCTGCTCGGTGACAACCCGGCACCGGTCGGTCGCTGGGTCACTCACGCCGACGCACAAGTCGCCATCGGTGGCTTGCTCACCGAAGGCAAAAGCGTCAGCGGCAGCCTGCGTGAGCATGAACTGGACTTCCTCTTCGGCGAAGAACAACGCAAGCAGATCGGCTCCACTGCCGTGGTCGCGGTCAGCCATCAAGGCATCCACGGCATTCTGGCGATTGCCAGCCGTGATCCGCAGCACTACAAGAGTTCGGTCGGTACGCTGTTCCTCAGCTATATCGCCGAAGTCATGGGCCGTGTGCTGCCACGGGTCAATAGCTCCCTGCGCTCGGTACGCTGAGCATGGAACGGCAACTGGACGCTTACTGCGAACACCTGCGCAGTGAGCGACAGGTGTCGCCGCACACGCTCTCGGCCTATCGCCGCGACCTCGATAAAGTCCTTGGCTGGTGCGTCAAACAGAACATCGGCAGCTGGGCGGCGCTAGACATTCAGCGCCTGCGAAGCCTGATCGCCCGTCTGCATGCGCAGGGCCAATCCTCGCGCAGTCTCGCGCGGCTGCTCTCGGCAGTACGCGGGCTCTATCACTATCTGAATCGCGAAGGTCTTTGCGACCACGATCCGGCGACCGGTCTGGCGCCGCCGAAGGGCGAACGTCGCCTGCCGAAAACCCTCGATACTGATCGCGCACTGCAACTGCTTGAAGGGGCGGTCGAGGATGATTTTCTTGCGCGGCGCGATCAGGCGATTCTTGAGTTGTTCTATTCTTCCGGCCTGCGCCTTTCCGAACTGACCGGACTCAATCTCGATCAACTCGACCTCGCCGATGGCATGGTTCAAGTCCTCGGCAAGGGCAGTAAGACCCGGCTGCTGCCGGTGGGCAAAAAGGCCCGCGAAGCCCTCGAACAATGGCTGCCTCTGCGGGCCATGACCAACCCCGCAGACGACGCCGTGTTCGTCAGCCAGCAAGGTCGGCGCCTCGGTCCACGGGCGATTCAGGTGCGAGTGAAACTGGCCGGCGAACGCGAACTGGGGCAGAACTTGCACCCGCACATGCTGCGCCACTCCTTCGCCAGCCACCTGCTCGAATCCTCGCAGGATCTGCGCGCGGTGCAGGAATTGCTCGGCCACTCGGACATCAAGACCACGCAGATCTACACCCACCTGGACTTCCAGCACCTGGCGGCGGTCTACGACAGTGCTCACCCACGAGCCAAACGCATGAAAGGCGATGATTCATGAGCATCCAGTTGATCACCTTCGACCTCGACGACACCTTGTGGGACACCGCTCCGGTGATCGTCAGCGCCGAAGCGATATTGCGCGAATGGCTGAGCGAACATGCGCCGAATCTGGGTGCGGTGCCGGTGGAGCATTTGTGGGGGATTCGTGAGCGGGTGCTGGCCAATGAGCCGGGGCTGAAACATCGCATCAGCGCGCTGCGCCGGCGGGTGTTGTTCCATGCACTGGAAGAAGCCGGGTACGCCCATGACGAGGCGTCGGCGCTGGCGGACAAGAGTTTTGAAGTGTTTCTGAATGCGCGGCATCAGATCGAAGTGTTCCCTGAAGTCGAACCAGTACTGGAGATTCTCGCCAATCACTATGCGCTTGGCGTGGTCACCAATGGCAATGCTGATGTGCGTCGATTGGGCCTGGCGGACTACTTCAAGTTTGCGTTGTGCGCGGAAGATATCGGCATCGCCAAACCGGATGCTCGGTTGTTTCATGAAGCTTTGCAGCGCGGTGGTGCTACAGCCGAAACAGCGGTGCATATTGGCGATCATCCGGGCGATGACATCGCTGGAGCACAACAGGCGGGGTTGCGGGCAATCTGGTTTAATCCGGCGGGGAAAGTCTGGGAAGCGGATCGTCTGCCGGATGCTGATATCCGTAGCCTCACGGATCTGCCAGCCGTTCTCGCGCGCTGGAATGCCACCTCGAAATAATCCACAAACCCTGTGGGAGCGAGCTTGCTCGCGAAAGCGTCAGGTCAGTCACTGCAATGCTGTACGACCTACCGCATTCGCGAGMAAGCTCGCTCCCACAAGGGAACAGTATTCACTTCAGCTCATTTATTCCAGGCATGAAAAAGCCCGCAGCGACGGCGGGCCTTTTCAGCAAGCCAGCGGCACGCCTCAGATAGGGCGGCTGCCGTACTTGTTGTCCGGCTTCTTGGGCGGATCGGCGACCACATTGGCCTCCACTTCCTGCACCTTGCCGCCTCGCGACAGGAACTCTTCCATGGCCTTGGCCAGGGCGTCGCGTTCCTTGTTCTTGGCTTCAATGCTCGGCAATTCATCTACCGACACCGCGGCCTTGGCTTTGCCTTTGGCAGCCGGGGCCGGCGTATCGTCGCCACCATCGTCTTCAGCAACGTCTTCCGCTGCTGCTTCCAGACCTTCCTCGGCCTCGTCTTCGTCGCCTACTTCGAGGTCGTCGTTTTCCAGATCATCGTCGCTCATGTTCTACCTCATGACTTGCGAAAAGCAGATTAGTTATAGACCAGCTTTGGCAACTGTCGAAAGTCGCCGTTAAAAAATCAGTAACCATTGGTGACCAACGGTTTACGCCCCTTCACCGTGCAAGGTGGCGAGGACTTTTCGGGCACCGCCATGATCACGGTGCTCGCCCAGATAAACGCCTTGCCAGGTTCCCAGTGCCAGGCGACCTGCCGAAACCGGCAGACTGATCTGGCAGCCAAGCACGCTGGCCTTGAAGTGCGCCGGGAGGTCGTCCAGGCCTTCGTCGTTATGCTCATAGCCGTCTGTTCCTTGTGGGATCAGACGATTGAAAAATCGTTCGAAGTCGCGACGTACCGCCGGATCGGCGTTCTCGTTGATGGTCAACGACGCCGAGGTATGCTGCAGCCACAAATGCAACAGACCGACCCGGCACTCCCTGAGTTCAGGCAGCCCTTTGATCAACTCGTCCGTCACCAGATGAAAGCCCCGGGGCCGTGCCCGCAGGGTTATCAGAGTCTGTTGCCACATACAGTTCTCCGCACGTTCGGGGCGCATTCTAGCGCGCTCTGGGAAAAAACAAAGGCCCTAATATTCCTGCAATGATGTAAGCCATTGGCCGTAGAAAAACGCTCGTCGTAAACACGACCAAAGCCGTACGAAAAATCCTTTCAGCTGCTCTCTTTGCGACAAATTCCAGACAAAAAAATGCCCGGCGAACCGGGCAAGTTTTTTGCTGCGCGTACTTACAGGTTGTAGCCGCGTTCGTTGTGCTGTGCCAGATCGAGGCCGACCGATTCTTCTTCCTCGGTCACACGCAGACCCATCACAGCGTCCAGCACCTTGAGGATGATGAAGGTGACGATCGCGGTGTAGATCACCGTGAAGCCGACGCCTTTGCACTGAATCCACACTTGCGCGGCGATGTCGGTCACGGTGCCGAAACCACCCAGCGACGGAGCAGCGAATACGCCGGTGAGGATCGCGCCGAGGATACCGCCGATACCGTGTACGCCGAACGCGTCCAGGGAATCGTCATAACCGAGTTTGCGTTTAAGGGTGGTGGCGCAGAAGAAGCACACCACGCCTGCGGCCAGACCAATCACCAGTGCGCCCATCGGGCCCACGGTGCCGGCCGCCGGAGTAATCGCTACCAGACCGGCAACCACACCCGATGCGATACCCAGTGCGCTTGGCTTGCCGTGGGTGACCCACTCGGCAAACATCCAGCCCAGCGCGGCAGCAGCGGTAGCAATCTGAGTGACCAGCATAGCCATACCGGCAGTGCCGTTGGCCGCCGCAGCGGAACCGGCGTTGAAGCCGAACCAGCCGACCCACAGCATCGCCGCGCCCATCAGGGTGTAACCGAGGTTGTGCGGAGCCATCGGCGTGGTCGGGAAGCCTTTGCGCTTGCCCAATACCAGGCAGGCAATCAGACCAGCCACACCAGCGTTGATGTGCACCACGGTGCCGCCCGCGAAGTCGAGCACGCCCCAGTCCCACATCAGGCCGCCGTTGCCGGACCAGACCATGTGCGCGATGGGTGCATAAACCAGGGTGAACCAGACGCCCATGAAGATCAGCATCGCGGAGAACTTCATCCGCTCGGCGAACGCACCGACGATCAGCGCCGGGGTGATGATCGCGAAGGTCATCTGGAAGGTGATGAACACCGCCTCAGGGAACAGCGCCGCTGGGCCGGTCAGGCTCGACGGCGTGACACCGGCGAGGAACGCCTTGCCCATGCCGCCGAAGAACGAGTTGAAGTTGACGACGCCCTGCTCCATGCCGGTGGTGTCGAACGCAATACTGTAGCCATAAATGACCCACAGGATGCTGATCAGACCGGTAATGGCGAAGCACTGCATCATCACGGAAAGAATATTTTTCGAGCGAACCATGCCGCCGTAGAACAGCGCCAGGCCCGGGATGGTCATGAACAGCACAAGGGCTGTCGAGGTGAGCATCCAGGCAGTGTCGCCGGAATTGAGGACTGGGGCCGCCACTTCGTCTGCCGCCATTGCAAGGCTTGGCATTACGATGGACAACAGGGCTCCTAGCCCTGCGAATTTACGCAGAGTCATATTGTTTTCTCCTGGGGCGTTGGGGTTTGTGGCGGCGCTTAGATCGCGTCGGTATCGGTCTCGCCGGTACGGATGCGGATCGCCTGTTCCAGATTGACCACGAAGATCTTGCCGTCACCGATCTTGCCGGTGTTGGCCGCTTTGGTTATCGCCTCGATAACCCGATCCAGATCCTTGTCGTCGATGGCCACGTCGATTTTCACCTTGGGCAGAAAATCGACCACATATTCCGCGCCGCGATACAGCTCGGTGTGACCCTTCTGCCGGCCGAAGCCTTTGACTTCAGTAACGGTAATGCCCTGCACGCCGATTTCGGACAGCGACTCGCGCACGTCGTCCAACTTGAACGGCTTGATGATGGCAGTGACTAGCTTCATGAAAACTCTCTCCCGAATTGGTGGACTTGCCCCAGGAAAACAAACCCGACTCAAGTCTAAGCGCAGTGCCTGGCTTTGTAACGCATCGTCGGCCTTACCTGCCCGACTGACGCCAGCTAACCGCTGCCGACGAAACTCCCCGCTCCGTCTGCCGCACTGCATTCGTCACAGCGACTGCATCAGTGCATGGGTCACTACCGACTAAGCAGAAAGCTTGCCATCTCGCCAAATTCCCCTGATTTCAATCCCTTGGCCGCTGCCACAGGCGTTAGCGCGAAAAAGGCCCGACGGTTACGCACAACAACGGTGCGTCGCCGCCCGCCCTCTTGCGCGAAAAGCGTGCATCCATGCCTACATCAGTGACTATAGACACTGCGTGATACACTGCCCGCCACTGTTTACAGGACACATTCCATGCTCGCGCCCAAAGACTTCCTCGACGCCCTGAGCGGCACCGCCTCACGCCTGTTCAGCGGCGACACCCCGCTGCCGAAAGCCGAAATCGAAAGCCAGTTCAAGATGCTGCTGCAAAGCGCCTTCAGCAAACTCGACCTGGTGAGCCGGGAAGAATTCGATAGTCAGATGGTTGTGTTGGCGCGTACTCGCGCACGCCTCGAAAGCCTCGAAGCCAAAGTCGCCGAGATGGAAGCAAAGCTGACGCCGCCCGCTGAATAATCCGCGCCCCCTGTAGGAGCTGCCGAAGGCTGCGATCTTTTGATCTCCAGCCCTTCAACCATCCCGGCAACGTCCTACAACCTGAATGACCGCCGTCCGATTGCGCCGAAAAGCCCAGGTTTCTAAGCTCACCCGATGCTGAATGTTCAGCACCGGGTTTGGCGACCCGAACAGCTTAAGGCGCACGACAACCATGATGGCGGCTACATTTACCGCCACATCGTTTCATGGCGGTTGTGCGTGGGAGACCTTCGGGTCTGCCGGGTTCCTTTTGCTCCGGTTCGCCAACCCGCGTACAACTGCCACCCAATCGTTTGGCGACGATTGAGGGCAGCCCCTTAAGCAAGAGGAACTGCTCCATGAATCAAGAAGAGACTTATCTAAGCCCGCACATCTTCACCCGCCACAAACTCCCCCTCCACGCCCTTCTCATCCAGAACCAACCCTGGTTCTGCGCCCGAGACCTGAGTCGCCTGCTGCACATCTACCTCAACGAACGCATGCTGCGAAAACTCGACCCCGACCAATACCAAACCCGTAAAACCCTCATCCACAATCAAATCGAAAACACCCTGCTGATCAGCGAATCCGGCATCTACGCCCTCCTCGTCTACCACTACTGCCCCGAATACCGAGCGCTACGCGAATGGCTCACCCACCAGGTCATCCCCACCCTGCGCGACGCCCAACATCCCTGCACAAGCGAACGTCCACACCTGAGCCTGCTCAGTTGGCCGGACATGACGTTGAGTTTGTTGCATTGGAATAATCAGCCGTGGATACGGTTGCAGGATGTGCCGTTGATGATGGTGGAACGGGAACAGACCAAGCGCCCAATGACGGGGCCATGGTGGAAAAGAGCTTCGCGGATGCTGCAGTCGCTATAAGCCCGCATGCCTGAGCTGGGCCCTGCGCAAATCGTAAGTCGATTGGAGATTCATCCAGAACTCATGCGTAGTGTTGAGATGAGTGGCAAGGCTGATTGCTAGGTCGGCGCAGATCCTCAACTGGCATTTCACAAGCTTTTCGATCTCACTTGCGGGCCAGTTCGTGGGCATGGCCAGATCCATGATAGTCATGCCCAACGGCTCCATGAATTCCTTATTCAGAACCTCGCCCGGATGAATCGGGCGCATACCATTGCGGTTCATTTCTCGGCTCCAGAGGCTGCATTGAGCGGCCAAACTGGAGCATCCGACTCCGCGATACAAGATCGTCGAAACCCTTTCGCCGGCGTCCTACAACTATTAGGGCACGGCCCTACAAAAATCAGCGTCTGCGCCTGATTCCGTGAGTTGTTCGCTGTGATTACGCTGGTGGCTTTCGCCTGCGCTGGTCGATCCAACAAGTCGAATTGCAGACGAATCACATTGATCGCCAGACACTCTGGTTCTGGATCCCTCTTGTCTGACTTGCTCAAACTCAAAGAAAACACGCTGGTTCAGCATCCAGATGGCGGTTACATCTTCGGCACGATCCCCGATATGCCAAAGTTCGGCTTGCCAGGCGGGAAAATTTATTTGCGAGTAGGTATTCACCGCCGAGCGAATAGCGGTTTTGGCGTAGTACACGTATGGGAAGCCCATAGAGCCGACTTGCTCAAACATGGTTGCCAGACTGTCGATGGGGTAGCAGCGATTGTTGCGAAAATGATCGTCCCGGGAGCGCAAATCTATTGCGAGTTCAAAGAACAGCGATGTGGAAACAGGGTCGCGGTACTGAAGACATCTATGGGAACACTGATTCTTGAACCGCGACACGAGCGCGCCACAGGATTTGGTTACTTCGTGGTGACTTGGTACCCGCAAAAGCGCGCGCATGGCACGTTGGTGGGGCAGATACCACGAGCATCATCCAATCAGAAATAAAAAAGGCGTCCAATGGACGCCTTTTAAGTATTTTTTGAGGAGTAGTCGCAGCGATTCTTTAGCTCCTGGCTTTACAGCCTTGGGTTCAGAATCCGACAGGCTCGCCCGTCGTCACTACTTCAGAGAAACCAGCTTTCTCTGCTGCCAAAAATGCGGGGGAGCTTTTGCTGGTGCCCAGTCCCGACGAATGCGCAGTTGCAGTCCTCGGACGGGATGATCCGTCAATGCCGGTCGAGAGTCAACGCTCCAATTCAGGGAAGCAGTGCCGCGCCATTGGGTTTTGATACGTCTTGTAAACCTCTATTTCAGCACTGAAACCCGGCTCAACTACCCTTAAAAAACCCGCAGGAAGCGGCTCCCCGATTCAGCTCAAGGAACGACCATGTCCCTCTCCATCGTCCACAGCCGCGCCCAGATAGGCGTGGAAGCCCCCGCTGTCACCGTCGAAGTCCATCTGGCCAACGGTCTGCCGTCGCTGACCATGGTCGGCCTGCCCGAGGCGGCGGTGAAGGAGAGCAAGGATCGGGTGCGCAGCGCGATCATCAATTCCGGGCTGCAGTTTCCGGCGCGGCGGATCACCTTGAATCTGGCGCCGGCGGATCTGCCCAAGGATGGCGGGCGGTTTGATCTGGCAATTGCTCTGGGGATTCTGTCGGCGAGTGTGCAGGTACCGTGTCTGACGCTGGATGATGTGGAATGTCTTGGCGAGTTGGCGTTGTCCGGCGCCGTACGAGCGGTGCGCGGGGTGTTGCCGGCAGCGTTGGCGGCGCGCAAGGCGGGTCGTGCGCTGGTGGTGCCGCGGGCGAATGCCGAGGAGGCGTGTCTGGCTTCGGGGTTGAAAGTGTTTGCGGTGGATCATTTACTGGAGGCGGTGGCGCATTTCAATGGGCATACGCCGGTTGAACCTTATGTCTCCGACGGGCTGATGCATGCCAGCAAGCCTTATCCCGACTTGAATGAAGTACAGGGGCAAGTGGCAGCGAAACGAGCGTTGCTGATTGCTGCTGCTGGTGCCCATAACTTGCTGTTCAGCGGGCCGCCGGGGACGGGTAAGACATTGTTGGCGAGTCGCCTGCCGGGGCTGTTGCCGCCGCTTGCCGAGAGTGAAGCTTTGGAGGTCGCGGCGATTCAGTCAGTCGCCAGTGGTGCACCGCTAACCCATTGGCCGCAGCGTCCCTTTCGTCAACCGCACCATTCGGCCTCCGGGCCGGCACTGGTGGGTGGCAGCTCGAAACCGCAACCCGGCGAGATTACCCTCGCCCACCATGGCGTGCTGTTTCTCGATGAGTTGCCGGAATTTGATCGCAAGGTGTTGGAGGTTTTACGCGAGCCTTTGGAGTCGGGTCATATCGTGATTTCCCGAGCCAAGGATCGCGTACGTTTTCCGGCACGCTTCCAGTTGGTGGCGGCAATGAACCCGTGTCCCTGTGGATATCTTGGCGAGCCTAGCGGCAAGTGCTCGTGTACACCGGACATGGTGCAGCGCTATCGCAACAAGCTATCGGGGCCGTTGCTCGATCGGATTGATCTGCACCTGACGGTGGCGCGGGAAGCGACGGCGTTGAACCCGCAGGTAAAGCCGGGAGAAGACAGCGCCAGCGCTGCGGCGTTGGTGGCCGAGGCTCGCGAACGACAGCAGAAGCGTCAGGGCTGTGCCAATGCGTTTCTCGATCTGCCGGGATTGAAGCGGCACTGCAAGTTATCCACAGCCGATGAGAAGTGGCTGGAATCAGCCTGTGAACGGCTGACGCTATCGCTACGCTCAGCGCATCGCCTACTCAAAGTCGCCCGGACACTGGCCGACCTTGAGCAAGTCGATGCAATCAAACGCGAACACTTGGCCGAGGCGCTGCAATACCGGCCGGCGACACCTTAATGCTCGGTCAGATCCACCAGCGGCGTCTGCCGCACTTCAGTTTCGCGCCCGGCCTGAATCTCGGTCACGCGCTTCAAGGCGTTATCCACAGCACCTTTGTCCGCGAGCAGGCCGTAGCTGATCTGGAACTGTTTTTGTTCTTTGGGCGCGATGGTCGGCACCAGATTCAGTGGACGCTGATAGCGGCGGTTGTAGGAAAAACTGGTGCCCGGCTCCAGCCCGGTGACATAGCCCTGGCCTTGAGTGTCAGTGTTTTTCCACAGGGAGAACACCGGCAACTGCTGGGTATTGAAGCCAACAGAAACACCGAGGCTGCCCGCCTTGTTATGCAGAACAGTCAGGGTTTCGCCTTTGGCGTCGGCGTAAGGCACGACGTTGTAGACGGTTTCGTCGTAGTCCTTGGTCGGCGCGCGATAGGTCTGCCAGTCCGCAAGATCACCCTTGGCCTTGTCGTTGAACGGCGAGACCTGTTTTACCGGCGCAGCAAAACGCGCGCCTTGCTCGAGGAACGGCGTGCTGAAATTGCTGTGGTACAGCGCCTGGTATTCCTTTGGATAGTCGCCGTTGTTGGTCAGCGTATCGTTGAGTGCAAAGCGCACGCTGCCAGGTTCGGTGACCAGTTCCGTGACCACCGAGAAATCGACTTTCTTGAAGGCTTGCTCTTTCAGCTCGCCGCGCAGACTGATGGCATAGGGCGGTTTTTCGTCAATGTGCAGGGTGACGGTGCTGGCCGGGATGTTGGCGGCGCGGCCGTGCAAGGTCAGCAGTTCGCCATTGTCGATGCCGGGATGGCCGACCCACTCATAACCGCAGCGGGCGACCAGTTCATTGAAGCCCTCCAGCCAACCCAGGCCACCACGCCCGTTGAGCTCGATAAAGGCCGGGTTAACCACGTCCTTGACCGGCGAATCCCAACCCATCCGCACGTTGCCGACAGAAGCCTGCAAGACGTTCATGCCTCGGGTGGGCACCACCGAGAGTTTCATCGCGCCGTTATCGATATCGACGATGCTGACGCCTTCTTGCCGCCCACCGTGCAAGGTACGCAGGCTCACGGAGAAGGGTTTGGCGGTTTTCACGCCGAGCTGCTCACTGGTGATGGTCCAGTTTTGCGCGGGCTTGTTGGTATCGAGAAGGACGTAATCCCAAGCCATGGCGTGGGAAGCAGCAGAGAATGCGCCGAGGGCGACGGCGAGTTTGAGCGGGGTCATGGCAGCAGCCTTTATTGGAGTTGTGCCATTTTTATAGCGCTGCGGAAACGTTTCAGCAAGTGTAGCGGAGCTTGCG
The DNA here is from genome assembly GCF_056401755.1 of Pseudomonas sp. P4_D7. Lineage (NCBI taxonomy): Bacteria > Pseudomonadati > Pseudomonadota > Gammaproteobacteria > Pseudomonadales > Pseudomonadaceae > Pseudomonas > Pseudomonas sp. P4_D7. Next base: position 128,846 of record NZ_JBFUIR010000007.1, read on the forward strand.
ATCGTGTGATTTATCAAGAATTGGCATGGATGCATTCGCGAGCAAGCTCGCTCCCACAAGGTTTTCGGGTGTTCACACAATTTGTGAGCTACCCCGGAAAATGTGGGAGCGAGCTTGCTCGCGAAAGCTATATCAAGGCTGTATCAACGGAAGCGATCAACCTCGGAACGCAAATCCGCCGCCAGTTTCTCCAGCTCTTTAGCCGTCACCGCCAGGTTCGACACAACCTCACGCTGCTCACTGTTGGCCAGCGCAATGCTCTGCAAATTGCTGCTCAACAACGTCGCGGTGCTGCTCTGCTCCTGAGTGGCCGTGGTAATCGCCGCAAACTGCTGTCCCGCCGAACGGCTCTGTTCATCGATTCGCGCCAGCGCCGACGCCACGTTGGCGTTGCGCGACAAACCTTCCTGCATCAGCACATTGCCCTGCTCCATGGTGCTGATCGCGTTACCGGTTTCCTGCTGGATGCTGTGGATCATGCTGGAAATTTCATCCGTCGCCTGACGAGTACGCGAGGCCAGGCTGCGCACTTCATCGGCTACCACGGCGAAGCCGCGACCTTGTTCACCGGCACGTGCCGCTTCAATCGCGGCGTTGAGCGCCAGCAAGTTAGTCTGTTCGGCAATCGAAGTAATCACACCCACGATGCCGCCGATCTCCTGCGAGCGCTGGCCAAGGGTGTTGATCACCGTCGCAGTGCTATTCAGGGCGCCAGCGATTTGCTCCAGCGAGGACGACGCTTCTTCCATCGAGCTGCGGCCAATCTGCGTTTGCTGGGCATTTTCCTGCGCCAGACGCTGGGTCGCGCCCATGTTGTCGGCGATGTTCAGCGAGGTCGCACTGAACTCTTCCACCGCGCCGGCCATGCTGGTGATTTCGCCAGATTGTTGCTCCATGCCTTCATACGCACCACCGGACAAACCGGACAGGGCCTGGGCACGGCTATTGACCTCTTCCGAAGAGCGGCGGATGTGCTCGACCATGGTCGACAGCGCCTGGCTCATCTGGTTGAACGCGCGCGACAACTGACCGATTTCATCGTTGCTCGATACGTTCAGGCGAACGCTCAGATCACCGGCGCCCAAGGCCTCGGCCTGACGCACCAGATCCCCCAGAGGCGCCAGTTTGCTGCGCAGCAGCCAGACCACAGATCCGACCGCCAGCAGCATCGCCAACAGACTGCCAATGGCCAGTTGCGTACCCACGCTCCAGGTCACCGCGCGGATCTCGGCTTTCGGCATGCTCGCCACGACCGACCATGGTCCGCCATCGAACGGCACGGCAATGCTGTAGAAATCTTCCGAGGTGTCGCTCCAGAACTCACCCTTGCCCGGCTTTGCAGCCAAACCTTTGATCACCGGAACGGCTTGATCCAGCGCCTGCACCCCCGCCGGCGCGACCAGCCATTTGTTTTGCTCGTCGAGCAACGCCAGCGAACCGCTCTGGCCAATGCGGAAGCGCTTGAGGTTATCGAACTGGATGTTCTGCGCGTCGGTGTAATCGAAGCCGACGAACAGCACCGCAATCACCTTGCCGCTGCCATCGCGCACCGGGGTGTATTGGGTCATGTAGGAGCGATCGAACAGCAAGGCGCGACCGACGTAACCCTGCCCCGCCATCAACTTCGCGTAGGCCGGGTGCGCGTGATCGAGCAAGGTGCCGATGGCACGGGTGCCATCCTGTTTGGTCAGCGAAGTGCTGACGCGGATGAAGTCTTCGCCGCTGCGCACGAACAGTGTGGCGACGCCGGCGGTCATCTGCTTGAACTCGTCGACTTCCTTGAAGTTGTTGTTCAGCACTTCGCTGCCCAGATGCAGACCCGGGGTCTGGGTGCCGGCAACATTCACCGGCTCACTCGGGTGAATGCTCAGACCTGCGCTAAAGCGCTTCTCGAACAGCCCGCTCAGGCGCTGGGTGCTTTCACGCAGCGTGCCGTGGAAGGTGCTCAGTTGGTCGGCCAGCAGCCGCGCCTCACTGGCCAGATGCTCTTCACGAGTGGCGAGGTTGGCGGAGTCCAGCGAACGCAAGGCGAACACCGTACTGCCACTGATAACTATCGCCAGTATTACAGCGAGCGCGAGGCCCAGCTGCGAGGCGATCCGAGCGCGAGGTTGAGACATGGACAGCTCCTGGCCGAGCCACGGGATCCTCCTTGATCTCGACTCGGAAATTTTTCTGGTTGTGGGGGTGAATCGTGGATACCGGCACGACGGTTCCACAAGCACGTATTCGGCGGTGGATCCAAATACTTGAGCGGAAAACAAGGTTATGGCACAAGGCCGGCATTGTGGCGGCTCTAACGTTTCAGCTCAAGCGCACGACCGCCGGCAACTCCATGGCGCGGACTTCGCTTTGCAGAAAGTCGCTGAGACGGCGCAAACGTTCACCTCCCGGGCGGGTCTTTGGCCACACAAGGTAGTAATTCAAGCCGCTGGCGACCGCGGTTGGCCACGGCAGGCTCAGCCTTCCCTGCGCCACATCTTCGGCGACCATTAACAGGTCGCCCATCGACACACCGTACCCGCGCGCCGCCGCGATCATGCCCAATTCGAGGGTATCGAACACTTGCCCACCCTTGAGTGACACCTGATCGGACAGCCCCATGTGTTCCAGCCAACTGCGCCAATCGCGACGGTCCGGTGTCGGGTGAAGTAATTCGGTGCAAGCCAGTCGAGCCAGATCCCACGGCTGATCATTCAGCAGGTTCGGCGCCCCCACCGGAATCAGCTCTTCGGGAAACAATAAACTCGCCTCCCAATCCGGCGGAAAATGCCCGTCACTCAACAAAACAGCGCAGTCGAAAGGCTCATCGTTGAAATCCACCGAATCGACGTCCATCCACGCACTGGTCAGTTGCACTTCGTTGCCAGGCTGCAAATGGCGGAAGCGACTCAGGCGCGCGAGCAACCAGCGCATGGTCAGGGTCGAGGGCGCTTTCATGCGCAAAATGTCGTCCTCGGCACGCAAGGTATTGCAGGCCCGCTCCAGCGCACTGAAGCCTTCGCGGATCCCGGGCAGCAGCAACCGCGCCGCTTCGGTCAGTTGCAGATTGCGCCCGCTGCGATGAAACAGCCGACAGGCGAAGTGATCTTCGAGGGTCCGAATATGCCGACTTACCGCACTCTGGGTGATCGACAATTCCTCGGCAGCCCGGGTGAACGAACTATGTCGCGCCGCCGCTTCAAATGCGCGCAGGGCATACAAGGGAGGAAGACGACGAGACATGCAGAAAGCTCCGATAGCGGGATAAAGCCAATCTTAAACCGTTTACCTAGGATGAGTTTTAATCATGCCACCCATCCTTTTTATCCCTTTGTGCAAAGCCCGCCAAGCGCCGAGAATCGACGGTCTCCTGTTCCCTCTGAAATTGAGTGGTGATGACCATGCAGCATCCTGTGCGTACCGAACTCTGGGCCATTCTGCGGCTGGCAGGGCCGTTGATTGCTTCACAGTTGGCGCACATGTTGATGGTGCTGACTGACACGTTGATGATGGCGCGCCTGAGTCCTGAAGCGCTCGCGGGCGGCGGTCTCGGTGCGGCGACTTACTCGTTCGTGTCGATTTTCTGCATCGGCGTGATTGCAGCGGTCGGCACATTGGTGGCGATTCGCAAGGGCGCCGGCGACATCATTGGCGCTGCGCGTCTGACCCAGGCCGGGTTGTGGCTGGCGTGGCTGATGGCGCTGGGCGCCGGGTTGCTGCTGTGGAACCTGAAACCGGTGTTGCTGCTGTTCGGCCAGACCGAAACCAACGTCAACGCGGCCGGGCAATTCCTGATTGCCCTGCCCTTCGCCCTGCCCGGCTACCTCAGTTTCATGGCCCTGCGCGGTTTCACCAGTGCAATCGGCCGGGCGACACCGGTGATGGTCATCAGCCTGGCCGGCACGGTGGCGAATTTCCTGCTCAATTACGCGCTGATCACCGGCATGTTCGGTCTGCCGAAAATGGGCCTGACGGGCATCGGCCTGGTCACAGCGATTGTCGCCAATTGCATGGCGTTGGCGCTGGCCTGGCATATTCGCCGGCATCCGGCCTATGACGCTTATCCATTGCGCGAAGGCTTGTCGCGACCCAACCGACAGTACCTGAAAGAGCTGTGGCGCCTCGGCCTGCCAATCGGCGGCACCTACGCGGTGGAAGTCGGTTTGTTCGCCTTCGCGGCGCTGTGCATGGGCACCATGGGCAGCACGCAATTGGGCGCGCACCAGATTGCCCTGCAAATTGTCTCGGTGGCGTTCATGGTGCCGGCGGGGATGTCGTACGCGATCACCATGCGCGTCGGCCAGCATTACGGCGCCGGGCAACTGAGTGATGCGCGGATGTCCGGACGGGTCGGGATCGTCTTCGGCGCCGTGGTGATGCTGGGTTTCGCCATGGTGTTCTGGCTGTTGCCGAACCAGTTGGTCGGGTTGTTCCTCGATCACAATGATCCGGCGTTTGCCGAGGTGATTCGCCTAGCGGTGAGCCTGCTGGCAGTGGCGGCGTGGTTCGAGCTGTTCGACGGCACGCAGACGATTGCCATGGGCTGCATTCGTGGCCTCAAGGATGCAAAGACCACGTTTCTGGTCGGGCTCGCTTGCTATTGGCTGATTGGCGCACCGGCGGCATGGTGGATGGCGTTCCATTTGAACTGGGGGCCGACGGGTGTCTGGTGGGGATTGGCGCTGGGCCTGGCGTGTGCGGCGGTGAGTTTGACGCTGGCGTTTGAATGGAAGATGAAGCGGATGATTCGGCTGGAGCCGCAATCTCGGGGCTTCAACATCCCTCAACCTGAATGAAGTTCCCCTGTGGGAGCGAGCTTGCTCGCGAAAGCGGTGTACCTGACACATGTGTATTGAATGTGTCGCAGCCTTCGCGAGCAAGCTCGCTCCCACAGGGTTATGCGTTCAGCTCACGATTTCGAGGGCTGACTGTTGGCTTGAGCCGAAGGTTAGATATTCAACCAACTCCGCCAACGGCAACGGCCGGCTGATCAGATAACCCTGCACCTGATCGCAACCAAACCCGCGCAACAGTTCTAGCTGTTCAGGGGTTTCCACCCCCTCCGCCACCACTTCCAGATGCAGGTTGTGCGCGAGATTGATCATCGCGTGCACCAGTTTGCGATTCTCTTCGCGCTGCTCCATGCCGCCGACAAAGCTTTTGTCGATCTTCAACAAGGTGATCGGCAGGCTGTTGAGGTGCACGAACGACGAGAACCCGGTGCCAAAGTCATCCAGCGAGAAGCGCACACCGAGACGGCCGAGAGCGTCCATGGTCTGCTTGACCAGATCGCTACGGCGCATCACGGCGGTTTCAGTCAGTTCGAATTCCAGCCACTGGGCCTCAACGCCACGCTCGGCAATCAACCGGCTCAGCGTCGGCAACAACTGACTGTCTTGAAACTGGCGGAACGACAGGTTGATCGCCATGTGCAGCGCCGGCAGTCCGCGCTCGCGCAACGCCTGCATGTCACGCAAGGCCCGGGAAATCACCCAGTAACCCAGCGGCACAATCAAACCGCTCTGCTCGGCCAAAGGGACAAATTCACTCGGCGGCAGCAAACCGCGCTCGCCATGACGCCAGCGCACCAACGCTTCGAGGCCGACAATCTGGCCATCCTCAAGATTCAGGCGTGGCTGGTAATGCAATTCCAGCTCATCGCGACGCAACGCTCGGCGTAGCTCGCTTTCGAGGTCGGCCATGCTCCGCGCATTGCGGTTGATCCGTTCGTTGAAGATATGGAAGGTGCAGCCCTGGGTGCTCTTGGCCTGCTGCATGGCGATGTGGGCGTGCCACATCAGCGGATCAGCGCCGCCCTGCGCACGGGCGTGGGCGATGCCGAGACTGGAGCCGATCAGCAGGCTTTCGCCATCGACCCAATACGGTTCGGCGAGCGCTTCGGTGATGCGTTCGGCCATCCACTCGGCGCGCTGCGGTGCACGGCGGGTGTCGATCAGCAGGGCAAACTCATCGCTGCCCAGACGCGCCAATTGATCACCGGCTTCGAGCTGACTTTTCAGCCGTGCGACCACTTGCAGGATCAAGCGATCGCCCGCCTGATGGCCAAGCGCATCGTTGGCGTGGCGGAAGTTGTCGAGATCGAGATGCCCGAGGGCCAGGCCGCGACCGTCGTTTTCCGCGAGGCGCGCAGCAAGCAAGGTCTGGAAACCCTGACGGTTGGCGATGCCGGTCAGCGGATCCTGCTCGGCGAGGCGTTGCAGGGTGTTTTCGAGAACGCCGCGTTCGCGCACATGGCGCAGGCAGCGGCGCAGCATGCCGGCGTCGAGGGCGTCGAACACCAGCCAGTCACTGACGCCAACCGGCGCGGTGTCCGGTTCATGTTCCAGCAGCAAGACCGTCGGCAGGCTGCAACGGCCCGGTGCCGGTTGCAATGCCGGAAGGGTCAACAACACCGCATGGCGGTTGTCTTCGAACAAACTGCTGACCGAATCCCAGCTCGGCGCGCTGATCAGCACCGCCGCGCTCCCCATCGGAGCCAGACACTCACGCAATAACGCTGTCCACGCTGGCTCTTCGGCCAGTAGCAGCAAACGCAAGGGTTCGACAGGCGTAGACAAGCTAGCTCCCTAGACTCTGCAATGATGTGGGCGGGGCATTATGCCGTTGCGCCGTTCAATGACCAAATGACAACGGTTATCAAAACGTTATTTTGTGTCACGAATGAGAACATTAGCCGCAAAATCACCGCGCATCCTCCGCGAAAGTAACAAAACCGGCAAATTTGAATCGCGTGGTACGTCACAAGTCGGAGAGAGCAGCACAAATCGCTGAGCCTGTTAAAATGCCGGCCCATTTCGTCAACGACTCCCGAATTTTCGTATGTCCCGACTCAATCCCCGGCAGCAAGAAGCCGTGAACTACGTCGGCGGCCCTCTATTGGTGCTCGCCGGTGCTGGCTCCGGCAAGACCAGCGTGATCACGCGCAAAATCGCGCACCTGATCCAGAACTGCGGCATCCGCGCCCAGTACATCGTCGCCATGACCTTTACCAACAAGGCCGCGCGCGAGATGAAAGAGCGGGTCGGCACCCTGCTGCGCGCCGGCGAAGGTCGCGGCCTGACCGTCTGCACGTTCCACAACCTCGGTCTGAACATCATCCGCAAGGAACACGTGCGGCTGGGCTACAAACCCGGTTTCTCGATCTTTGACGAGACCGACGTCAAAGCCCTGATGACCGACATCATGCAGAAGGAATACGCGGGGGACGACGGCGTCGACGAGATCAAGAACATGATCGGCGCCTGGAAAAACGACCTGATCCTGCCGCCTCAGGCGCTGGAGAACGCGCGCAATCCCAAGGAGCAGACCGCCGCCATCGTCTACACCCACTACCAGCGCACGCTGAAAGCGTTCAACGCGGTGGACTTCGACGACCTGATCCTGCTGCCGGTAAAACTCTTCGAAGAACATGCCGACATCCTCGAAAAGTGGCAGAACAAGGTCCGTTACCTGTTGGTCGACGAATACCAGGACACCAACGCCAGCCAATACCTGCTGGTAAAAATGCTCATCGGCAAGCGCAACCAGTTCACCGTGGTCGGCGACGACGACCAGTCGATCTACGCCTGGCGCGGTGCGCGGCCGGAAAACCTGATGCTGCTCAAGGACGACTATCCGTCCCTGAAAGTGGTGATGCTCGAGCAGAACTACCGCTCCACCAGCCGCATCCTGCGCTGCGCCAACGTGCTGATCTCGAACAACCCGCACGAATTCGAAAAGCAGCTGTGGAGCGAGATGGGCCACGGCGACGAGATCCGCGTGATCCGCTGCCGCAATGAGGACGCCGAAGCCGAGCGCGTGGCCATGGAAATTCTCAGCCTGCACTTGCGCACCGACCGTCCGTACAGCGATTTCGCCATCCTTTATCGCGGCAACTACCAGGCCAAGCTGATCGAACTGAAGCTGCAGCACCACCAGGTGCCGTACCGCCTGAGCGGCGGCAACAGCTTCTTCGGACGTCAGGAAGTGAAGGACCTGATGGCCTACTTCCGCCTGATCGTCAACCCGGATGACGACAACGCCTTCCTGCGGGTGATCAACGTGCCGCGCCGGGAAATCGGCTCGACCACCCTGGAAAAACTCGGCAACTACGCCACCGAACGCAAAATCTCGATGTACGCCGCCACCGACGAAATCGGTCTCGGCGAGCATCTGGACAGCCGCTTCACCGATCGCCTGTCGCGCTTCAAACGCTTCATGGACAAGGTCCGTGAGCAATGCGCCGGCGAGGATCCGATCTCGGCGCTGCGCAGCATGGTCATGGACATCGACTATGAGAACTGGCTGCGCACCAACAGCTCCAGCGACAAGGCGGCCGATTACCGGATGAGCAACGTCTGGTTCCTGATCGAGGCGTTGAAAAACACCCTTGAAAAGGACGAAGAAGGCGAAATGACCGTCGAGGATGCCATCGGCAAACTAGTCCTGCGCGACATGCTCGAACGTCAGCAGGAAGAGGAAGACGGCGCCGAAGGCGTGCAGATGATGACTTTGCACGCGTCCAAGGGTCTGGAATTCCCTTACGTGTTCATCATGGGCATGGAAGAGGAAATCCTCCCGCACCGCTCCAGCATCGAAGCCGACACCATCGAAGAGGAACGCCGCCTGGCCTACGTGGGCATCACCCGCGCGCGTCAGACCCTGGCCTTCACCTTCGCCGCCAAGCGCAAGCAGTACGGCGAGATCATCGACTGCGCGCCCAGCCGCTTCCTCGATGAGCTGCCGCCGGACGATCTGGCGTGGGAAGGCAACGACGACACACCGACCGAAGTCAAAGCCGTGCGCGGCAACAACGCATTGGCCGATATACGCGCGATGTTAAAGCGCTAGAATTGACCACTTTTTTTACTAGACCTTCGGCGCACAAAGCGCCAAAAGAGGACAGCTTCATGGAAGCATTGCACCAGAAAATCCGCGAACAAGGCATTGTGCTTTCCGACCAGGTCCTGAAGGTCGACGCCTTCCTGAACCACCAGATCGACCCGGCCCTGATGAAGCTGATCGGCGACGAATTCGCCTCGCTGTTCAAGGACTCGGGCATCACCAAGATCGTCACCATCGAAGCCTCGGGCATCGCCCCGGCGATCATGACCGGTCTGAACCTCGGCGTGCCGGTGATCTTCGCCCGCAAGCAACAGTCCCTGACCCTGACGGAAAACCTGCTGTCGGCGACCGTTTACTCGTTCACCAAGAAGACCGAAAGCACCGTGGCCATCTCCCCGCGCCACCTGACCAGCAGCGACCGCGTGCTGATCATCGACGACTTCCTGGCCAACGGTAAGGCGTCGCAAGCGCTGATCTCGATCATCAAGCAAGCCGGCGCGACCGTTGCCGGTCTGGGCATCGTCATCGAGAAGTCGTTCCAGGGCGGCCGCGCCGAGCTGGACTCGCAAGGCTACCGCGTCGAATCGCTGGCTCGGGTGAAATCGCTGAAAGATGGCGTGGTCACCTTCATCGAATAACCGCTGAAAGCCGCAAGCTCACCGCAATACCTGTGGGAGCGAGCTTGCTCGCGAAGGCGTCAGATCAGTCCCCTCTTCAGTGACTGACTAACCGCTTTTCGCGAGCAAGCTCGCTCCCACAGGTTTTTTGTCGCTTGTTACTGCGCGGTGGCTTTGAGGCCGGTGAGCAGCAGGCGTTGGAAGAGGTCTTCTTTCAGGCCTTCCGGGTTTGTCAGCTGCATGCGTTGAAGATGCTCGGGATACAGCGAAGCCTCCGGCGCATCGAGGGCCGCCTTGCCGAGTTCGAGGATTTCGGTGAGTTTGAATTTGCTCTTCAGCCAGTTCAGCGCCCGCAATAAATCCCGTTCGATCGCAGTGAAATCACAACCCAGCGGATACTCCGGAAACAGGTTCGGATGCCGGGCGGCGATCGCTTGCAGACGCTGCGGTGTGTTGTCGGCAAAGCGCGGATCAAGGCGAAAATCCTTTGGCAATTTGCCGACTTTTTGCGCTTGCTCAATCAGGCCCTGCTGGAAGCGGGAATCGCTGATATTCAGCAATGACTCGATCACCACCGCATCGGACTTGCCGCGCAGATCAGCGATGCCGTACTCGGTCACGACGATATCGCGCAGATGCCGTGGGATCGTGCAATGGCCGTATTCCCAGACGATGTTGGAACTGACGTCACCACCGGATTCGCGCCAGCTACGCAGGATCAGAATCGATCGGGCATCGTGCAGTGCGTGGCCCTGCGCGACGAAGTTGTACTGCCCGCCGACACCGCTGAGCACGCGCCCGTCTTCCAGTTGATCCGCGACGCCCGCGCCCAACAACGTCATGGTGAACACGGTGTTGATGAAGCGCGCATCAAGTCGCTGCAGGCGCTTGAGTTCTTCCTGCCCGTACAGCTCGTTGATGTAGCTGATGCGGGTCATGTTGAATTCGAGGCGTTTGTTTTGCGGCAACTCGCGCAGACGTTCATAGAAACTGCGCGGACCAAGGAAGAAGCCGCCGTGCACCGAAATCCCGTCAGTCTGCGCGGCCTCGTCGAGGGTGCCGGCGTTGGCCCGTTCCTGCGTTGGCACATCCGGGTAGACCTTGCGCCGGATGATCCCGGCATCCGCCAGCACTAGCAGACCGTTGACGAACATTTCACTGCAGCCGTAAAGGCCCTTGGCGAACGGGCCGGTGCCGCCTTCGCGGTCGATCAATTGCGCCCACTGGCTGAGGTTGATGTCATTGAGTAACGCTGTGTATCCGGCGTTATCTGCCTGACGGGCGAGCAGAGCGGCGGTCAAGGCATCGCCCATCGAGCCGATGCCGATCTGCAATGTACCGCCGTCGCGCACCAGCGTGCTGGCGTGCAAGCCAATGAAATGATCCTGAAAGCCCACCGGCATGTTTGGCGTGGAAAACAGCGTGCTGCTGTCTTTCGCGTCGATCAGCAGGTCGAAGGTGTCGATATCGACTTCGGCATCACCGGGCATGTACGGCAGATCGGTGTGCACCTGACCGACCAGCAAAATGGTCTCCCCGGCGTGGCGGCGCTTGGCGATCATCGGCAACAGGTCGAGGGTGATGTCCGGGTTGCAGCTCAGGCTCAGACGATCCGGGTGTTCGCTGCTACTGGCGAGCAATTGCGCTACCAGATTCAGCCCGGCGGCGTTGATGTCGCGCGCGGCGTGGCTGTAGTTGCTGCTGACGTAATTCTGCTGGGCCGGCGCGCTGTTGAGCAGGCTGCCGGGCTGCATGAAAAACTGCTCGATGCGGATGTTGGCGGGCAGGCTGTCGCGGTGCAGGTCGCCAAGGAAATCGAACTCCGGGTAGTCACCGAAGACGCGTTCGACGAAGGGTTCGATAAAGCGCTTCTGCAAACCATCGCCCAGGTTCGGCCGGCCGAGGCACAGCGCGGTGTAGATCGTCAGTTGCCGCTCGGGCAGGCCTTTGATCCGCCGGTACAGCGCGTTGACGAAGTGATTGGGCTTGCCCAACCCCAGCGGCATGCCCATGTGGATATGCGCCGGCAACCGCGTCAGCACGTCGTCCACTGCCTGTTCGATCGAACACAACTGCACCATCTGAAGCCTCCTGCCCGTTCCGTGAATAGGGGTAGACCGAGCTTGCCTTGAGTTTGCTGCAAAGGACAGCCCAAAAGTCCTGGACGATTGTCGGCCACAGGAGTTTTTTATGGCTGGAGATCGCTTGCCCTCACCCTAGCCCTCTCCCAGAGGTAGAGGGGACAGATTGGGGGATATTGGGGAGGTATGCCGACGTGAAAGTGATGTGCTGAATCCATAATCGCTAAGGTCTCTCAGGTCGATGGATAGCGAAAGACACCTCGGTCGGCCCCCTCTCCCTCAGGGAGAGGGCTGGGCGGGCGGCGTTCCGATGAGGCTACTGAATCGCAGGCACAAAAAAACCGTCCGAAGACGGTTTTTTTCGCCAGAGACGCGGCTTATTTCAGGCCAGACATCTTCTGGATCGCGCCCTTCAACTCATCATCCGAGCAATCGGCACAGGTGCCTTTCGGCGGCATCGAATTGATACCGGTGATGGCTTTGGCGAGGATGCCATCAAGACCGCCCTGATGATCAGCACGCTCTTTCCACGCTGCGGTGTCACCGATCTTCGGCGCGCCCAACAACCCGGTACCGTGGCAAGCGTTGCAGTGCTTGGCAATCACTTCATCCGGGGTTTTCGCCCCGCCACCGCCGCCTGCGGAAGCGGCAACTTCCATCCCCTTGCATTCCTTGCCTTGCACACACACCTGGCCAACAGGCTCGAGGCGTTTGGCAATGTCGTCATTCGTCGCAGCTTGAGCGCTGACAGCCCAGAGGGCCAGTACGGTTGCTGGTGCAGCCAGCATTTTCATAATTAGGTTCACGCGTTCACCCTCAATGGTGGCTATTCACGCCTGCGGCCACGGTTCGCAGGCGGGCGGAAGTATAGCGGGTAGCCCGCCACACTGAAACAACCCCATAGTCGAAGGGGTTATACCGCACGGTAGAAAAACTCTCCGGATGCCTTTGCCATCATGGCTTGACACCTCTTTGTTAAAAATTCGCCGGCGTGGCTGCGCTGATTAGTCGCGCAGGCGCGTCGAACGGATTACGAAAACGGTGCGGCTTGGTACTTTCAAAGTAGTAGCTGTCGCCGGCTTCGAGAATAAAAGTTTCCAGACCCACCACCAGCTCCAGACGACCTTCCACCAGAATCCCGGTTTCTTCGCCTTCATGGGTGAGCATTTCTTCGCCGGTGTCGGCGCCCGGCGGGTAGATTTCATTGAGGAAGGCGATGGCGCGGCTGGGGTGCGCACGGCCGACCAGTTTCATGGTCACGGCGCCGTCGGAAATGTCGATCAGCTCGTTGGCCTTGTAGACGATCTGGGTCGGGACTTCCTGCAGGATTTCTTCGGAAAAGAACTCGACCATCGACATGGGAATCCCGCCCAGTACCTTCCTCAGCGAACTGATCGAAGGGCTGACGCTGTTCTTTTCGATCATCGAAATGGTGCTGTTGGTGACGCCCGCGCGTTTGGCGAGTTCACGCTGGGAAAGCCCTTTGAGCTTGCGGATCGATTGCAGTCGTTCACCGACGTCCAAGGCGGGAGCCTCCTGATGTTGTAAGAATATTGAGCGTTATCATGGCGACAGCGTTCAGTATTTACAACACTTGGCCCCCGCAGCGGCGTCAACCCTCGGAATAGAGCCTTGGCACCCGACGCAGGTTGCAGAAGATCTGGTACGGAATGGTGTCCGCCCACTGCGCCACTTCGCTGGCGAGGATGTTTTTACCCCACAGCTCAACGCTCGAACCGAGGCCAGCTTCAGGCACATCGGTGAGGTCGATGCAGAGCATGTCCATCGACACGCGACCGAGAATCCGGCTGCGTTTACCCGCCACCAGTACCGGCGTACCGGTCGGCGCCTGACGCGGGTAGCCATCGGCATAACCCATCGCCACCACGCCGACGCGCATCGGCTTGTCGGTGATGAATTTGGCACCGTAGCCGATCGGCTCACCGGCGGGCAGTTCACGGACGCAGATGACTTTCGACTCCAGGGTCATCACCGGTTGCAGGCGATCAGCCACGGCGTTGGCCTCCTCGAACGGGGTCGCGCCGTAGAGCATGATGCCCGGACGCACCCAGTCGCTGTGAATCTGCGGCCAACCGAGTACGGCCGGCGAGTTGCGCAGACTGACTTCCGCCGCCAGGCCCTGACGCGCCGCCTCAAACACCGCGACTTGCTCGGTGCTGCTCTGCGCGTGCAGCTCATCGGCGCGGGCGAAGTGGCTCATCAACACGATCTTCGCCACTTTGCCGCTGGCCAGCAGACGCTGATAGGCCGCCGGATAGTCCTTCGGATGCAGACCAACGCGATGCATGCCCGAATCAAGCTTCAGCCACACGGTGATCGGCTTGCTCAGTGTTGCCTGCTCAATCGCTTCGAGCTGCCACAGCGAATGCACCACGGTCCAGAAATCATGCTCGACAATCAGCGCCAGCTCATCGGCTTCGAAGATGCCTTCCAGCAACAACACCGGGGCCTTGATGCCGGCCGCGCGCAACTCCAGCGCTTCTTCGATGCAGGCGACGGCAAAACCGTCGGCCTCGGTTTCCAGTGCCTGGGCGCAACGCACCGCGCCATGGCCGTAGGCGTCCGCCTTGATCACCGCAAGCGCCTTGGCGCCAGTGACTTCGCGGGCAATTCGGTAGTTGTGGCGCAGGGCTTCTAGGTCGATCAGGGCACGGGCAGGACGCATGGCGGCAGACTTCTAGGCGGTCATGGGAAGAAAAACCGGCGCCGACTGACGACGTGAACCGCCAACAGCGCCGGGAGAGGGATCTTTACAACGGTTACGGCAGCGCGGCGACGATGGAAATTTCCACCAGAATGCTCGGCTTGACCATTTTCGCTTCGACGGTGGCGCGGGCCGGGGCGGCGCCTTTGGGCAGCCACTGGTCCCACACCGAGTTCATCCCGGCAAAGTGTGCTTCGATGTCGTTCAGGTAGATCGTCGCCGACAGCAGATGCTGTTTGTCGGTGCCGGCCAGATCGAGCAAGCGCTCGATATTGGCCAGTACCTCGCGGGTCTGCTGCTCAATCCCGGCGTCGAAGTCGTCGCCGACCTGCCCGGCCAGATACACGGTGCCGTTGTGGCTGACGATCTGACTCATGCGCTCATTGGTGAGCTGGCGCTGGATTGACATGTTTTGCGGACTCCTGGGTCTTGTTGCCGTAACGGGAAATATCGAGGCCTTCGGCGCTGATCTGTGGTTTTTTCTTCGCCATCAGATCGGCCAGCAAACGACCGGAGCCGCACGCCATGGTCCAACCGAGCGTGCCGTGACCGGTGTTGAGGAACAGGTTCTTGAACGGCGTGGCGCCAACGATCGGGGTGCCGTCCGGGGTGGTCGGACGCAGGCCGGTCCAGAAGCTCGCCTCGGCCAGATTACCGCCCTGAGGATAAAGGTCGTTGACGATCATCTCCAGGGTTTCGCGGCGGCGCGGGTTCAGCGACAGGTCAAAACCGGCGATCTCGGCCATGCCGCCAACGCGGATGCGGTTGTCGAAACGGGTGATCGCGACCTTGTAGGTCTCGTCGAGAATAGTCGACGTCGGGGCCATTGCCGGGTTGGTGATCGGCACGGTCAGCGAGTAACCCTTGAGCGGATACACCGGCGCCTTGATGCCCAGCGGTTTGAGCAGTTGCGGCGAGTAGCTGCCGAGCGCCAGTACGTAGCGGTCAGCGGTTTCCAGCTTGCCGTCGATCCACACACCGTTGATGCGATCACCGGCGTAGTCGAGTTTCTGGATGTCCTGACCGAAACGGAATTCGACACCCAGCTTCACCGCCATTTCGGCGAGACGTGTGGTGAACATCTGGCAGTCGCCAGTCTGGTCATTCGGCAGGCGCAGGGCGCCGGCGAGGATGTCAGTGACACCCGCCAGGGCCGGCTCTACGCGGGCAATGCCGGCGCGGTCGAGGACTTCAAACGGCACGCCGGATTCTTTCAGCACAGCGATGTCTTTGGCGGCGCCATCAAGCTGTGCCTGAGTGCGGAACAATTGAGTCGTGCCGAGGCTGCGGCCTTCGTAGGCAATACCGGTTTCGGCGCGCAATTCATCGAGGCAGTCGCGGCTGTACTCGGACAGACGCACCATGCGCTCCTTGTTCACCGCGTAACGGCTGGCGGTGCAGTTGCGCAGCATCTGCGCCATCCACAGGTACTGGTCGATGTCGGCGGTGGCTTTTATCGCGAGAGGGGCGTGGCGCTGCAACAGCCACTTGATCGCCTTCAGCGGCACGCCCGGCGCGGCCCACGGCGAGGCGTAGCCCGGCGATACCTGGCCGGCGTTGGCGAAACTGGTCTCCATGGCCGCGGCTGGCTGCCGGTCGACCACCACCACTTCAAACCCGGCACGGGCCAGATAGTAAGCACTGGCGGTACCGATGACGCCGCTACCCAAGACCATTACGCGCATTTTTGTATCCCTCATCGCGGCAGGGCCGCGTACGTCTGTTGTTAGAGCAATGATGGGCGCAGTGTAAAAAAGAAATGCCAGTGCTTTTCACTATATAAGCGCCTATATTTGGCGACAATTCTCGGCAAAAACCCTTTTCACGGAGGCGCATCCCCTATGCGTACCAACACTCAGACCAAACGTGAGCTGGACAAGATCGACCGCAACATCTTGCGGATCCTGCAGGCGGACGGGCGGATTTCCTTTACCGAACTTGGGGAAAAGGTCGGCCTCTCCACCACGCCCTGCACCGAACGGGTACGGCGCCTGGAGCGTGAAGGGATCATAATGGGCTACAACGCCCGGCTGAATCCGCAGCATTTGAAGGGTAGCTTGCTGGTGTTCGTCGAGATCAGCCTCGACTACAAATCCGGCGATACTTTCGAGGAGTTCCGACGCGCGGTGCTGAAATTGCCGCATGTACTGGAATGTCATCTGGTGTCAGGGGATTTCGACTATCTAGTGAAAGCGCGGATTTCCGAGATGGCCTCGTACCGCAAGCTGCTCGGCGACATTCTGCTGAAGCTGCCGCATGTGCGCGAGTCGAAGAGTTATATCGTGATGGAAGAGGTGAAGGAGAGCTTGAGCTTACCTATTCCGGATTGAAGATCGCTCGCGATGGCGTCGAATCGGTTCCGAGTGAACGCGTTAAACCAACACCTGCCGATTCGCCGCCATGTACTCGAATATCTGCTTCTCCACCCGCGGATGAATCAACTCCACCGGGCGCCGCTCATTCGGACAAGGCAAGGTCTTGGTCGTGCCGAACAAACGGCAAATCAACGGCCGCTCTTCATACACCGTGCAGCCGTTCGGCCCCAGGTGCACACAGTTCAGCTCTTCCATCGCCGCATCTTGCTCGGCGCGGGTCTTGCGTGGCAGGCGGGCCATTTCTTCCGGCGAAGTGGTCACCGGGCCGCAGCAATCGTGACAGCCGGGCACGCACTCGAACGAGGGAATCTGCTGGCGCAAGGTGCGGATTTTCTGGCTGTTGCAGCTCATTGCAGCGATGACCGAGGAGGAATAGGCGGCAATTGTGCCGCAAAAGCCGAGATCCAGACACCGCAGGCCGACCAATGTTGCCCACGTTCGGGCGTGCGGCTTATGCTCCGTCAAATTTTCTCGACACTTAGCCGTTGGATGACGCCTATGACTGCCCGCGCTTTCACCTCCGCGAGCCAACCCCACGTTGCCTCTTACTACGCCGCCAGCAGCCTGCCGCAGCCCGATCACCCGGTGTTGCAAGGTGACGTGCTGGCCGACGTCTGTGTGGTCGGCGGCGGCTTTTCCGGATTGAACACGGCGCTGGAACTGGCCGAACGCGGCCTCAGCGTGGTGTTGCTGGAAGCGCACAAGATCGGTTGGGGCGCCAGCGGTCGCAACGGCGGGCAGCTGATTCGCGGGGTCGGTCATGGTCTCGATCAGTTCACCAACGTCATCGGTGCCGACGGCGTGCGCGAGATGAAACTGATGGGCCTGGAAGCAGTGGAAATCGTTCGCCAGCGCGTCGAGCGTTTTCAGATTGCCTGCGACCTGACCTGGGGCTATTGCGACCTCGCCAACAAACCGTCCGACCTCGAAGGCTTTGCCGAAGACGCCGAAGAACTGCGTGGCCTTGGCTATCGCTACGAAACCCGCTTGCTGCAAGCCCACGACATGCACACGGTGGTCGGTTCCAAACGCTATGTCGGCGGCTTGATCGACATGGGCTCCGGGCATCTGCATCCGCTGAACCTGGCCTTGGGCGAAGCAGCAGCAGCGCAGCAACTGGGCGTGAAGCTGTTCGAACATTCGGCAGTAACCCGTATCGACTACGGCCCTGAAGTGAAGGTGCATACAGCGCAAGGCTCAGTGCGCGCGAAGACGTTGGTGCTGGGCTGCAATGCCTATCTCAACGATCTGAACCCGCAACTCAGCGGCAAAGTCCTGCCCGCCGGCAGCTACATCATCGCCACCGAGCCGTTAAGCGAAGCGCAGGCGCACAACCTGCTGCCGCAAAACATGGCGGTCTGCGATCAGCGTGTGGCGCTGGATTACTACCGGCTCTCGGCGGATCGCCGCCTGCTGTTCGGCGGTGCCTGCCATTACTCGGGACGCGACCCGAAAGACATCGCGGCGTATATGCAGCCGAAGATGCTGGAAGTATTCCCGCAACTGGCTGGCGTGAAGATCGATTATCAGTGGGGCGGTATGATCGGCATCGGCGCGAACCGGTTGCCGCAGATTGGCCGGCTCAATGATCAACCAAATGTGTATTACGCACAGGCGTACTCCGGGCACGGGGTGAATGCCACGCACCTGGCGGGCAAGTTGCTCGCCGAAGCAATCAGCGGGCAGCACAGCGGTGGCTTTGATCTGTTCGCCAAGGTGCCGCACATCACCTTCCCGGGCGGCAAACATTTGCGTTCGCCGCTGTTGGCGTTGGGGATGTTGTGGCATCGGATGAAAGAGTTGGTCTGATGGTTTTGCAGTGAATTTGAAGGTCCAATCGCGAGCAGGCTCACTCCTACAGTTGAAATGCGTTCCCCTGTAGGAGTGAGCCTGCTCGCGATGAGGCCCAAAACGACCATACAGATCTCAGATCCGCCAGAAAGGCTTCAACCCCTCCTCCTGCGCTTGCTCACGCGTCAGCCCGATGTCCTTGAGCTGATCCGCCGTCAGTGCCAGCAACGCCTTGCGCGTGTGCAGACGATGCCACAACAGACTCCAGCGACTCAGGCCGGACGGCGCATTGCGCATGATCTCATTGCGCGCACTGTCCTTCTGCCCTGCCGCCAGTTCCTGACCGTGTAACGTCAACCGCACATCGCTCAAGCCGTTCATTTTCAATGCTCCTGTTTACTTGGGTAGCCAGAGATTCCATGATGCGCGGGCGAGCAAAACCATTACAGATTCAAAGACACTGTATTAACTCCATACAGATTTGCCGCTTTGTCGACTGAATTGTCGATTTTTGCGAGATCTGTACTGGTTTATCGAATCACCGCACCGAGGCAGCGCCATGACCCTTTATGTAAACCTCGCCGAATTGCTCGGCACGCGCATCGAAAACGGCTTCTATCGCCCAGGTGACCGGCTGCCATCGGTGCGCGCCTTGAGCGTCGAACACGGGGTCAGTCTGAGCACGGTGCAACAGGCCTATCGCGTGCTGGAAGACAGCGGCCTTGCCACGCCGAAACCCAAGTCCGGCTACTTTGTGCCGGTCGGCCGCGAACTGCCGGAGCTGCCCGCCGTCGGCCGTCCGGCGCAGCGCCCGGTGGAGATTTCGCAGTGGGATCAAGTGCTGGAGTTGATTCGCGCGGTGCCGCGCAAGGATGTCGTGCAACTGGGTCGTGGCATGCCGGACATCAGCTCGCCGACGATGAAGCCTTTGCTGCGTGGGCTGGCGCGGATCAGCCGCCGTCAGGACATGCCCGGTCTGTATTACGACAACATCCACGGCACTCTCGAACTGCGCGAACAGATCGCTCGACTGATGCTCGACTCCGGCTGCCAGTTGAGCGCCAGCGATCTGGTGATCACCACCGGTTGCCACGAAGCGCTGTCTACCAGCATCCACGCGATCTGCGAACCGGGCGATATTGTCGCGGTGGACTCGCCAAGCTTTCATGGCGCCATGCAGACCCTCAAAGGCCTGGGTATGAAAGCCCTGGAAATTCCCACCGACCCGCTCACCGGGATCAGCCTCGAAGCGCTGGAACTGGCACTGGAACAATGGCCGATCAAGGTCATCCAGCTCACGCCCAACTGCAATAACCCGCTCGGCTACATCATGCCGGAGTCGCGCAAACGCGCCCTGCTCAACCTCGCGCAGCGCTTCGACGTAGCGATCATCGAGGACGATGTGTATGGCGAACTGTCCTACACCTACCCGCGCCCTCGCACGATCAAATCCTTCGACGAAGACGGCCGTGTGCTGTTGTGCAGTTCGTTTTCCAAGACCCTGGCGCCGGGGCTGCGCATTGGCTGGGTCGCGCCGGGTCGATACCTTGAACGGGTGTTGCACATGAAATACATCAGCACCGGCTCGACCGCGCCGCAGCCGCAGATCGCTATTGCCGAATTTCTCAAGGCTGGCCATTTCGAACCGCATTTGCGGCGCATGCGCACGCAATACCAACGCAGCCGCGACCTGATGATCGATTGGGTGACCCGCTATTTCCCGGCAGGTACCCGCGCCAGCCGGCCGCAAGGCAGCTTCATGTTGTGGGTCGAGTTGCCGGAAGGTTTCGACACCTTGAAACTGAATCGTGAGTTGCACGACCAAGGCGTACAGATTGCCGTCGGCAGTATCTTTTCCGCCTCAGGCAAGTACCGCAATTGCCTGCGGATGAACTACGCTGCCAAACCGACAGCGCAGATCGAAGAGGCGGTGCGCAAGGTCGGCGCGACCGCTGTCAGATTGCTGGCGGAAGCCGACTGACCTTTTTCCAGAGAACCGCGTCCATATGCCGACCCTTGCCGCCAACCGGAATGATCCTACGTGAGCTTCAGACAGCCCCTACTCGCTTTGCTGTTACTCGCCTCGTTCCTGAGCGGCTGTGCCAGTCTCGATGTCCCGCGCGAGCCAAGTCAGGCGTTGCCGGCCGCTGATTCCAGCTTCGGTCGTTCGATTCAGGCGCAAGCGGCGCCCTACCAGGGCCGCTCAGGTTTTCGCCTGCTGTCCAACAGCAGCGAGGCGTTCACCGCCCGCGCCGAACTGATCCGCAACGCCCAGACCAGCCTTGACCTGCAGTACTACATCGTCCATGACGGCATCAGCACGCGAATGCTGGTGGAGGAACTGCTCAAGGCTGCCGATCGCGGCGTGCGCGTGCGCATTCTGCTCGACGACACCACCAGCGACGGTCTGGACCAGATCATCGCCACACTGGCGGCGCATCCGCAGATCCAGATCCGCCTGTTCAACCCGCTGCATCTGGGCCGCAGCACCGGCGTCACCCGCGCGGCGGGCCGCTTGTTCAACCTGTCGCTGCAGCATCGACGCATGCATAACAAGCTGTGGCTGGCGGACAACAGTGTGGCCATCGTCGGCGGGCGCAATCTCGGTGACGAATATTTCGACGCCGAGCCAAACCTGAATTTCACCGACATCGACATGCTCAGTGTCGGGCCGGTGGCCGAGCAGCTCGGGCACAGTTTCGACCAGTACTGGAACAGCGCCCTGAGCAAACCGATCGACGAATTTCTCTCCAGCCGACCGACCGCCAAGGACCTGCAGAACACCCGCACACGTCTGGAAGAATCGCTGGAGGAAACCCGCAAACAGAATCACGCGCTGTACCAGCAGTTGATGACATTCAAGACTGCGCCGCGCATGGATATCTGGCGCAAAGAGCTGATCTGGGCATGGAATCAGGCGCTGTGGGACGCGCCGAGCAAGGTGCTGGCCAAGGCTGAACCGGATCCGCAATTGCTGCTGACCACGCAGCTGGGCCCGGAGTTGAAAAACGTCAGCAAAGAACTGGTGATGATCTCGGCCTATTTCGTTCCGGGCCAGCCGGGACTGGTCTACCTGACCGGTCGTGCCGATGCCGGCGTCTCGGTAAGCCTTCTGACCAACTCGCTGGAAGCCACCGATGTGCCAGCGGTGCACGGCGGCTATGCGCCGTATCGCAAAGCGTTGCTGGAGCATGGCGTGAAACTGTATGAACTGCGCCGTCAGCCTGGGGATAACTACGGCAGTGGCCCGCATGTGTTTTACAGCAAATCGTTTCGCGGCTCTGATTCAAGCTTGCACAGCAAAGCGATGATCTTTGATCGGCAGAAGTCGTTTATCGGCTCGTTCAACTTCGACCCGCGCTCGGTGTTGTGGAACACCGAGGTCGGGGTCTTGGTCGACAGTCCGGAGTTGGCCGAGCATGTGCGTGAGCTGGCCTTGCAGGGGATGGCGCCGGCGCTGAGTTACCAAGCGAAATTGCAGGATGGCCAGATCGTTTGGATCACCGAAGACAACGGCCAGCTGCACACGCTGACCAAGGAACCGGGGAGCTGGTGGCGGCGCTTCAACGCATGGTTCAGCACCACTGTCGGCCTTGAGCGGATGCTTTAAAAAGCAAAGATCGCAGCCTGCGGCAGCTCCTACAGTTGAAATGCATTCCCCCTGCAAGAGCTGCCGCAGGCTGCGATCTTTTGACCTTAAGCCGTTTGCACCGTACCGAATGCACCTTGCCGCATCAGCAGAATCACCAGTCCAAACGCCCCAACCGCCATCAGCAGCGGCAACGCATGTCCGCTGATCCACTGACTGCCCGCCCCCGCCATCAGAGGCCCGATCAAACAGCCAACCCCCCACAGCTGCGCAATATGCGCATTGGCCCGCACCAGTGCATCGTCACGATAACGCTCGCCAATCAGGATCAGTGACAGGGTAAACAGCCCGCCGGCGCTGGCACCGAACAGCACCCACAGCGGCCAGATCAACAGCGTGTCGATCAACATTGGAATCGCCAGGCTCGACAGCATCAGGATCACTGCGCACCCAGTGAACAGGGTGCGCCGCGACAGATAATCGGCCAGCGCACCAATCGGCAGTTGCAGCAGCGCATCACCCACCACCACCGTGCTGACCATCGCCAGCGCAATCTCGGCAGTGAAGCCCTGTTGCAGGCAATACACCGGCAGTAACGTCAGGATCATCGCCTCGAATGCGGCGAACAACGACACCGCCCAGGCAATCGCCGGCAACTCACGGGCGAAGCCCCACAACTCCTTGAACGTTACGCTGCTGGCTTCACTGCTCGGAGCACCGCTGCGGCCCAGCAAAAGCAATGGCGACAGCAACAGCAAAGCGACACCGACCCAGAAACCATAATCATGCTCGGTACCCAGCGCGCCCAACAGCAACGGACCCGACAGTTGGCTCAACGCATAGCTGCTGCCATACAGCGCCACCAGCCGCCCGCGCCAGTTCTCGACCACCAGTTGATTGATCCAGCTCTCGCCGAGGATGAACACGATGGTCAGGATCACCCCGATCATCAGCCGTAGCACCAGCCAGATCGGGTAGCTCGGCAGCAACGCCAACAGACCGATCGACAGCGCACCGGCCCACAGGCACAGGCGCATCAGGTTCGCCGTGCCGAAACGTGCCGCCAGATGGCTGGAAATCTTCGCGCCCAACAACACGCCAATCGCCGGCATCGCCGCCATCACGCCGATGGCAAAGGAGCCGTAGCCCCAACCTTCGAGGCGCAACGACACCAACGGCATGCTGACCCCCAGGGCCAGGCCGACACTCAAGACAGACGCCAACACGGCGAAATACGTCGCCCACCGCATGTTCCACGCTCCTGTGGATTATTTTTATGTGCACCACAAAACCAATGTGGGAGCGAGCTTGCTCGCGAATACGGTTTCACATTCAGCAGATCTGCTGACTGATACACCGC